>NZ_JBVISJ010000015.1:0-237593 GCF_055575575.1 Streptomyces sp. NPDC034049 | reverse complement strand
CAGGCGGCCGCCGGGGACGCTGGTATCGCTGGTAAGCCAAGCAGCAGCATGCTGGTGGGCTCCGGATCAACCCGGAGCCCACCAGCATGTCCCGGCCCGTGGCACCGGTCCACTCGTACTTCGGCGGCCGACCGTGAACGGCCCTCACCGGCCACGAACGCCCTTCCGCCCACCGCCGGACGGGCAGAAGAGGCGCCGTGACCGTCGCGCGCGGAGTCCACTCCGCGGGAAGACCTGTCCTCCCCAAGGCGAAAGGCAGGGCGAACAGACCACCCACTGGGGCCGCCCGTTCGCCCGCTCTCGCCGATTACTCCGTCGACGTGGAGATCACGAAGTGAGGAGTGAGGAGTACTTGATGGTCGCGGTACGAATCACCGTCGTACGCCGCGACGAGTGGTCAGGAGCACCAGCCGTCGGTGAGGTGGGAGAACGCCTTCCAGGCGGCCCTGGTCTTGGGGCCCGCGTCGCCGTCGATGCCGCCGGTGTCGTAGCCGAGGTAGACGAGGAAGCGCTGGAGGCCGCGGATGGTGTTGGGGCCGACGTCTCCGTCGACGGTTCCGGCGTTGTATCCACGGTCGTTGAGGAAGAGCTGCCAGGCCTTCCAGCTGTTGGTGCCGAGCTGACCGTCGATGGCGCCCGGGTTGTACTTGCCGACGGGAGCGGCGTCGCGGACGTAACACTGAACGCTCTGGGCCTCCCAGGTGGTGAGGCCCAGGTTGTTCACGGCCAGAATGGCGGCGGTCTGGGTGGGAACCTTCTGCGCGGGAGCGGCGGCGGCCGTGGTGGCACCAGCGAGGGTGCCGATGCCGAGGGCGGCTGCGGTGAGAGTACCTAACACCGCTTTCGCGAGTGTTCTCGAAACCATGAGTGTTTCCCCCTTGTACAGGAGTGACTCGGTCGGCGCCGACACTACCGCCGGGATATTGGGAACCGGCGGCGCCGGTTGTGAGGGTTTCGACAGGCCCTGGTCAGACGCGCCGACGTGCTGAACATCGCGCATGACTGGCCGTCAGTGGACGCGGCCAGGCGAGGCGCTGTCGATTCCAGCCCCCACCCATCATGGTCGACGCCTCGGCATGCGGCCGCCGTTTGGTCATCCCGGAACGATCACCCCGGGCAACCGAAACCGACCGAATCGGGCGGATGAGCCGCACTCACCGACGCGATCGAGATATGGACACCGCCGTCACCCGGCTTCGTGCCGAGGCTCCGAAGCCCGCGACAAGGACGTCGCCAGCTTCGCCCCGTCCTCCCGACACCACGTCGCTCCCTCACCCCCTCACCCCCTCACCCCGTCACCCCGTCACCCCGTCACCACTTCAACATGCTTGGCCCGGGCGGTGGATGGGTTGCGGGGGGCCGTGGCCGGCGGGGCCACACCGTTCGCTACCATCCCTGCGCATGACAATGCGGGGGTGGCGTCTGGGGGTCGTGGCGGTACTGGCGGCGGTCTGTGTCTCCGCTCCAGGACAGCCGGCGGTCGTCCGTTCTGCGTCGGACCTCGGCCCCCTGCCGGCCGACCGATACAACTACACCCCCCAGGACCACCAACGATCGCAGCGGGCATCGGCGTTGCTGATCCGGCAGTGCATGGCGGAGCACGGCCACCCGGACTTCCCGCTCGACCCCCGCTACCCCAGCGATCCCTTCATCGCCACCGCGGTCAGCACCGACTACGGAGTCCTGGACCTCACCGCCGCCCGCAGCTGGGGCTACGGCTGGGACCCGGCGCAATCCCACGCTCTGCTGCCGAAGGGCCGCCGTATGACCAACGCCGAGTACGCAGACCTCCCCGCCTGCAGCGCGCAGTCGAACCGACGGCTGATGCGGGGCATCGACGTCAAACGGGACTGGCTCTACGCAGAGACCCGGGCGATCGAGGTCGACAAGACCGTCAAGCGCGACCCGCGCCTGCGTGCGGCGTGGCAGGTGTGGTCCCGCTGTGTGGCAGCACAAGGATTCACCCGCTACCCCGACCCGGTGGCCGCGTACACCGACTCCGCCTGGCAGCGGGGCAGCGACGGCAACACCCGACACACGCACCGGGAACGGGCCACCGCCACCGCCGACGTCATCTGCAAGCGCCGCCATCACACGGCCGAACTCTGGCACACCGTCCGGGCACGGAAACAGGCCGCGGACATCACCAGACACCATGACCGCTATACGGCCGGGCTCCATGCGCTGCAGACATACCGGGCCACCGTCACAGAAGTCCTGCGGAAACTGGGGTAGACCGTCTTCGGAGGTCCGTGGGCCGACGAGGCCCCGGCCCATCACTGCGATTCACGTCGGAGCCGATGCCACCCGAGAGATCGAGCCGGGCGGTGAGCGTTCGGCCGACCTGCTGACGTTCCTCGCCGTGTTCGAGGCTCTGGAATCCGTCACCGCGCCCTGGCAGGACCCCGGTTGCCCACGGAGCAGCGGCCGGGCCGGTGCCGTGAGGGCACCCATACGGTCCCGGTGGGCAGCGGCGCCGTCGGCCGTCGCAGGGGTGCTCGACCCCGCAGGGCTGCACAGGCGGGCGGGCCGATCTCGGCGAGCGCATCGGCCCGCTCGCCGATGTGAAGGGTGGCGGTGCCGGCCGTCAGGCTCTCCAGCACAGCCACCATCGACGCCGTCGGCGGTCCCAACCGCGGCTCAGCGCCACCCTTGGCAGTTCACGCGACTCCACGTGACGGCCTGTGAAGCCGATCGGCCGGGCGGGCACGATGACGGGCGGCGGCCACCGGGACGGGCCAGGGACGGTGGTGCTCGACCATGCCCGTGCTGGGCCCGTTGCACGTGCTCGGCGGACGTCGATGTGGCCGCCGAGCCCGCTGTCAGCCATCGTCCTGCCCCTTGCCCCCGGGCAGACGCCACGGCTGCCGTGCTCCGGCCGCCGCCGGTGCGGGCCACGATGGAACCCGTGTTCCCACGCGTGGGCCTGCTGGCGTCACGACAGCGGTCGCCGGTCGCCGGTCGCCCCAGGACCGAGATCACCTGGCCAAGCCCTCGGGGCATCACGAGCTCGTAGACGGGGAATCCTGAGCCGCGTTTCGGCGTTCTCGCAGCATGGGTGATGCATCCCGCGACGACCCCGACGTTCCCGGGCCGTCCGCCTTCCCCGCCGCCCGCGCGCGCCTCATGGCCGCCCGCGTCGAGACCCTCGCCCGGGCGGCCGCGCTGAGCCGCGACTTCGACGGGATCGTCGCGGCGAACGCCCTGATCGCGGTCGACGACGAGCACGACCCCGAAGGAGGCACCACCGCTTTCGAGCGGGCCCACGTGGCCGCCCTCATGGCGCGAGCACGCGAGGACCTGGAGGAACTGGACCGGGCGCTGGAACGACTCGACCGAGGGCAGTACGGACGGTGCGAGGGCTGCGGCATGCCGATTCCGCCGGAGCGCCTGGAGATCCGTCCGGCGACGACCACATGTGTCCGCTGTGCCGGATCCCACGCGCACCGGCCGTCGCGCACCGGTCACCCGGTACGGCGTCCGCCTCGCACCCCATGAGGGAACGAACGAAGAACCGAGTAACGATTACCGGGTACCGAATACCGGATCCGGACTCGACCTTCAGTCACTGCTCGACCTTCAGTCACTGTTCGTCGTCGACCAGATCCGGAGAGAGGTCGCCCCGCACCCGTTGAACGCGTGGCCGATATCCGTACCGGCCGGACTCCTTCCCCGGCCGGTCGACCTCGATCTCCACCACCACCTCGGCCCTGACCGGCCAGAAGCGCACCACGTCCGCGCCGGGTAGCCCGCACGCCGCGCCCGGCAGCTCGCGCATCTCCTCGCCCGACGCGTGCAGCAGTGGCGCCACGGCCGGACGCAGATGCGGAGCGAGCGGGAGACTCACGCCTACGGCTCGCATCCGGCCGCCCCGGGAACGCCCCAGGACGAGGGCTTGTGTCGCCGGACTCGTGCCGGTGACCCCGATCACCACCGCCTCGGTGGTGTGACGCTCGCGCCACTTCACCCAGCCCGAGGCAAGGCCGGCGGCGTACGGCGCAAGGGTCCGCTTGCCCACCAGGCCCTCCACCCCCGCGAGCGCGCCGACCCACTCGAGGGCCTGCCCGGCGTCCTCGGTGGCCGGCACGGGGCGCAGCGTGGCGGGGCCGGCGTCGAGGAGGCGCAGCAGCTCGACGCGCCGCTCGGCGTAAGGGCGCCGCCGCCAGTCGGTGTCGCCGACGGCGAGGACATCGAAGAAGGCGGCATGGACCGTGAAGTCGGCGTCGCGCCGCGGGCCACGGCGACCGGCCCGGCTCTGCAGCCGGTCGAAGGCCACGCCGGAGCCGTCGTCGAGGACCGCGACGAGCTCACCGTCCAGGACGGCGTCCGGGAGTGCGGCGGCAGCGGCAGCGACGTCGGAGAACGCGCGGGACAGGTCGGTACCGTGGCGGCTCCACACCCGCCGTGTCGCGGTGTGGATCTGGCATCTCCAGCCGTCCCACTTGGGCTCCAGACTCCAGCCCTGCGCCTCGGGTACGGCAGTGACTGCGCGAGCCCGAGCAAGGGGTTGGGGCAGAACGAAGGGCGGCACCGGTACCTCCTGCGAGACCCCCAGCCTAGATCGGTGCCCCTTCGCGCGCGCTCCGAGCACGGCCGGCATGCGATCTGCCGCCACCCCGCCCGAGCGGGTGCGAGAACCGTGAAGGGTGGCGCGGGGGACGACGAGGTCGGTCTGCGTTCAGCAGCGCGTAGGCGGCGCAGTTTCGGCGGGTCCGGCGTGGTGTCGCCGGGAGACGCGTCGTACGTGGCAGGGGCGGCAGGAGTCGAACCTGCGGCATCCGGCTTTGGAGGCCGGCGCTCTGGCCATCTGAGCTACACCCCTTTGGTGCGTGACAGCCTGCCACGGGCAGAGGGTCCAGCGCCAAGAGGTTTTCTGACGTTCCGTCTCCAGGAGGACTCGACGTCACTCACTCACCGAAGGCAATCCGAAGAGCTCAGTAGTGATCAGCGCGTGCTTGGAGTGCTTGGAGGATCTGTCGTACCTGCTCATGCCACTGGTCCGCGTCGGCGCGGTCCACCCAGCCGGTCGCCATTTCTGATCCGTCCTGGAGGATCCGGTGCAGTGCGAGTCTCGCCGACGTGCAAAGGGAGGCCGGCAGTCTGGGCAGCGGCTCGCTGGGACCGACGTCGGGGTTGATTCCGATGGGGCTGTCCGGAAGGGTGCTGGCGCGGAGAGCGCCGGCGGCAACGGCGGCGGGGTGCCGCCTGTTCGGTCGGGGCGCCGGCCGGCGCCGGGCCCTCATGACACTCCCCCGTCGGCGATCGGGCGGGCGGCCCACCCCGGCAGGGGCTGCTTGCGGGCGCGGTAGACACGCGCCAGGGCCTCCCTCGCGTGTTCGGCACCGTCCTGGGTGATGCGGTAGAAGCGGCGGCGCGGACGGCCGGCTTCCTCGTGTACGGCGGGGTCTTCCCAGGTGCTGTCCACCCAGCCGACTTGTTCCAGGCGGGCAAGGATCGGATAGATCGTGCCCGACGGCAGCCCCGCCAGCTCGCACAGCTCAAGGCCGTAGCGCTCCTTGGCGGGGTCTTCCAGCAAGGCCCGCAGCACCAGTTGGGTCTGCAGAGTCATTCGCGGACTACCCATACTCGTACTCTACATAGCCTGTATACAGGCTGTCTAGAGTTAGTGGCGTCTCGTGAACCTCCAAGGGCCCAATGGCGCAGAGCAGTTGGCATGTCAGGGTTGTGGCGACTCCGGTGGCGCCCCTTCGCGACAAGGGCCGAAGATGCCCCCCGTGCGCGTGCCCCGCCGCCCTGGCCCGGACGGCCAGCCGGCGTCGCGGGCGTGCGGGCGTGCGGGCGTGCGGGCGAGCGGGCGAGCGGGGCCGGTCGACGCGGTCTGCTTGCGGGGCTCAGCCGCCGCCGCGGCCGGAGGCTGATCCGGTGAGAACGCGGATCTCCATCTCCGAGTAGTCCGCTCCCCCTCCGTGTCGTCGGCGGTCGAGTACCGAGCCGGCCCAGGCGAGCAGGAAACCCACGGGGATGGAGAGGAGACCGGGGTTGCGCAAGGGGAACACCGCGAAGTCGGCATCAGGCAGCAGGGCGGTCGAGTTGCCCGAGACCGCCGGGGACAGCGCTGTCAGCACTACGGCGACGAGCAGGCCGCCGTACATGCTCCAGACCGCTCCTCTCGTCGTGAAACCCTTCCACCACAGGTTGCAGAGCAGTGCCGGCAGGATCGCGGATGCCGCGATGGCGAAGGCGAGACTGACCAGGAAGGCGATGTTGAGATGCTGGGCGAGCATCGACAACGCGATCGCCGCCACGCCGATCAGGCCGACGCCCCACCGCGCCACGGTGAGTTCGCTCTTCTCGGACGCGTTGCCCCGCATGATCGTCGCACCGTAGACGTCGTGGGCCAGGGCCGCCGCCGCGGTGAGGGTGAGCGCGGCGACGACGGCCACGATCGTGACGAACGCGACGCAGGCGACCACGGTGAGCAGGACCGGCCCGCCCAGGCGCTCGGCCAGCAGGAGCACGGCGGTGTTGCCGGAGGCGGCGTCACCCGCGATGGCCCGCGAGCCGATCAGTGCGGCGGAGCCCAGGCCCGTCACCACCTCGAACAGGGTGAAGACGATGACCAGGCAGGCTGCCCACCCGGCCGACCTACGGGCTCTGCGCCCGCTGGAAACCGTCCCGATACGCATCAGTACGTGCGGCAGGGCCGCCGCTCCCAGCACGAACGCCAGTTGCAGGCTGAGCGAGTCCATCTTGCTGGTGCGGTCGTGGAAGCGGATGCCGGGTTCCAGGAAGGCGTCACCGAAGCCGCTTTGACGGACGGCGGCGTCCAGCAGGCGCGCCGGGCTCCACCCGAACTCCGACATGACCGCCAGAACGACGAACAGGCCGGCGCCGAGCAGGGCTACGGCTTTCACACCCTGGACCAGGGTCGCGGCGCGCATGCCGCCGATCACGACGTAGAGCACCATCAGAAGGCCGAGGCCGGCCACGACGATCCGCTGGGCGCCGTCTCCGTCGATGCCCAGGACCGTGGCCGCGAGCGCTCCGGCGCCGACGAGCTGAGCGGTCAGGTACAGCAGACATACGACCACGCTCGTGACGCCGGCCGCCAGGTGCGCCGGGCGCGCGTGCAACCGTAGGGCGAGGGAGTCGCCGATGGTGAAGCGTGAGGTGCTGTGGTACGGCTCGGCGACCAGCAGCACCAGGACGGACCAGGCGACCATGGGTGCCAGCACATAGGCGATCCCGTCGTAACCGGTGAGCGCGATCAGACCGGGATTGCCCAGCATGCCTGCCGCGGACATGTAACTGCCGAAGATGGCCAGCCCGTTGACGGCCGACGGCAGCCGCCGCTGACCGAGGTAGAAGCCGCTCAGCTCGTCCTTCTCGGGGAGGATCGACCCGATCGACAGGAGCAGCGTACAGACGACACAGAGGCCGAAGACCGCGAGTAGCGGAAAGGCGCCACCGGAATCGGAAAGTGCGGAAACGGAGAGCGCGAGGACGGGGTTCACGGGCGGCTCTCCAGGTGCGGGAAGGACGCGCGGTGACGCTGGACGAGGGGCTCCAGACGCCTTCGCGCAAACCGTGCGTACCACAGGACCGCCCAGCCGGTGAACACCACTTGCGCCAGGACCAGGCCGAGCCCGATGTTGAGGGGGCCCGCCCAGGCGACCGCCATGACACCTGGTGCCTCATTGGCCAGGACGACGCCTGACATCTGGGCGACGACGACCGCGGCGGCGACCTGAGCCGGGCGACGGCGTGCGGCACGCAGTTCACGCAGCGCGATGGTCTGCCGGGGGCCGGGGTACGACTGCGGGCCCGGGTGCGGGGACGAGGACGGCGACGGCGACGGCGACGGCGACGGCGACGGCGAAGACGAGCGGGGCGTCGCGGAGGAGGCCGTGACCGGTTCTTCCCAGGCCGACCACGCGGGAGGCTCGGCATCGGCGGGGCGGCCGTCGTCCAGGGCCAGGTGCCGGGCCATGTCGAGGGCCCAGTTTCTTCGTCTGGCCCGCACGTCGTACTCGGAGGCGTCGGCTCCGAGCGTGGACTGCCGGTAGAGCTGCGTCAGTTCGGCCGGCCGACCGGCGGCCGCCTGGGCGCGGAAGACGGCCTGCCACAACTCGGCGGCGGAGTAGTGCTGTTCGTGGTCGAGAGCACTGAGATAGAGCGCGGCAGCCGCAGGAGGGTCTTGATCGGAAAAGAGATCGCGGGAATCCATCTGTCGTCCTCGGCAGGAAGTGATACGGATGGGGGGAGCGCGTCGGACGAAGGCTTGTGGCCATACGGCTCCTCCCGGCTCGCAACCGAGGAACCGAGGAACCGACGTCAACGACGAAGACACTCGGCAGGGATGGACACCGAACCGGACCGGGCGTGCCCCGAAACCGTGTACACGGTTCGCCGGCCGAGCCGTCCCGGGCCCCACCGCCGTCCTCGCTTCATCGGCCCCTACCGTCCCGCAGTGATCATTGGGCCGACAAGTCGGGAACGGCAACGATGTGAGGTACTTGCGTGCATTGCGTTCACCCACGTCCGTCCTCGTCGCGGGCCGGTCGGCAGCAACAGGAGGGGAAGCGTCTGCGCCGGCGGCGTGCAACCCCCGGGGTGCCGCTCTTGGTGGCCCGTGCCGGGAGGGGATCCGCAGGTGCAGGAGTTGTTCTGCAGAGGTGACACGCGCCCGCCCCCAGCAGGTGCCCGCTGGGGGTGGAAGCTGTCGGAAGCTGGTCCTGCTCCTCTTCCTCCTCCTCGTCCTAGCCCTCCAAGCGGACCGGCATCAGAAGCGAGAAGGCGTGCTCGTCGTCGGGTCGGCGGATCGCGAGCGGTGCCGTGGGCGCGCCCACCTCCAGGATCAGTTCGTCCCGTGCTCCGGCGGTGAGCGCGTGCAGCAGGAACTCGCGGTTGACGGCCACGTTGTTCTGGTCGTCGTCCCCGTCGGCACCGTCGTCGCCGTCGTCGCAGACGATCACGGACCCGTCCTCCGCCACCCGGAGCACGCTCAGGTCGTACGGCTCGCCGTCCTGCTCACGTGTCTCACCCTCCCGGACCGGGCCGGTCTCCAGGGCCTGGCGGAAGGCCGCCGTCCCGACGTGGGCCCGTCGTCCGGCCGGGAGGTGGACGAGGCGACGGTAGTCGGGGAACTCACCACCGAGGCTCTGCCCGGCCGCCTGTCGGTCCCCGGCCTCGATCGTCACGCGGTCGCCGTCCACGATGAGCCCGGCGGGCTCATCGCCGGTCAGCAGGGCCCGCATCGCGTCGACGAGCGGAAGTGGCACGACCACCTGCGTTCGAGGCCCGCCGTGCCCGGTCGTACGTGCCCCCGCGACCGCCATGCGGTAGCGATCGGTGGCCACGAGACGCAACAGTTCATCCTCGATGTCGAACAGGATCCCGCCGAGCATCGGCAGCTCCGGGTCGGTGCCGGCGGCGAAACGGACCGCGTCCAACGCGGCGGCCAACTCCGGTGCGGGCACGGAGAACCGGGCGGTGGCGGTGTGAAGCGAGGTCATGGGGGCTGTCTCCCTGTGGTCGAGTAGGGCTCGGAGCGTGGAGAACTCGCTGCGGGCATCGGACAGCCCCAGCTCGAGACGGCGCAGGTGCGCCTGAAGAAGACCACGCACCAGTTCCATGTCCGCGCCGCCCCAGCCGGCCAGGACGAGCCGGATGTCGGCCAGCGGCATGCCCGCCCGACGCAACCGGGCCAGCAGCCGGGCCTCTTCGAGCTGCTCGGGTTCGTACCAGCGATAACCGCTCACCGGGTCCACCCAGGCCGGGACCAGCACTCCGGCACGGTCGTAGAACCGCAGGGCGCTCACCCCGAGCCCGCTGTCCCGGGACATCTCTCCAATGCTGTGCATCTCGCTCTCCACACCCGGGACTCTGGTGCCTCGACCATGTCGAGGGTCAACCTGGGCCCCTCCCCCTCTCTCGATCAGGCGGGACAGTCGCCGAGCGTGGTGGCCGTGCCCCAACGGATCATGAGATAGCCCGACCCACCGATCTCCGCCACGGCGTAGCGCGTGTACGGCCAGCCGGAGCCCGCGTTCTGCCGCTGTTTCACCAGGGCACGGCACGCCTCCCCCGCGGCCATGTCGGCCCAGGTCTCGACCTCCCCCTGGTTCCACATCAGGTAGTCCGACCACACGTACATGGCCGAGTTCGCAGGGTCGAAGCCCACCTTGATCTCGTCGTGGCCGAGGACCTGAGTGGTGCCGAGCGTCGGGCGCATCTCGTTGCTCCGCTCGATGACCTTCTTGGCGGCACGGTCCGCGACCCGGATCTCGTCGCCGTCGGTACTGGGAACCATCGCCGCCCCGAGGCCGTTCTCGTCCGGCTCCCAAGCCGGCTCCGGCTCCGCTTCGGTGCCGCGGGGCTGCGCTGTGCCGTCCTCGGCCGCCGACCGACACCCTTCGTCGGCGACGAAGTCCTCCTGCCATGTCACCTGCGGGTCGCGGCCCGCCTCCTCGCGCACCGTGACGTAGGTGCGATACGGCAGGCCCGGGTGGACGTTGAGGACCGCATCGCGCAACGCGAGACACATCGCTCTGGCGATCTCTGTCTCCGCGATCAGCGTTCCGTGGGCGTCGGTTTCCAGGCTGTACGAGAAATAGACCTCACGGCGTGCCTCATGGAACGTCACGCTCCCCGGCGAGAGCCGGAGGTCGCTCATCTCCCCGGACAGAACGCTCTGGTCATGCAGGACGGACCGGGCCACGTCGTGTTCGGCCTGCCCCTGGGCCGTACGGGCTTCCGCCCAGCTCACGGCGCTCGCCGCGCCGTCGCTCACGGTTGTGCCCCGCTCCGCCGCCGTGCCCCCCTCGTCGGTGTTCACGGCCCGCGGCCCAGGCCCGGCGGGCGCGGAGGATGAGGTCGATGCCTCGCGCTTCCCGCCGACGGTGGTGTCAGGCATCAGAGCCGTCACTCCGCCGACCAGGCCGCCGATCACCGCCGCCGCCACGAGCACGGCCCCCACCCGGTGCTTCGCCGATCGGCCCGGCGGCGCCTGCCATGCCGGGTCGTCCCCGGCCGGTACGTCCCAGAGTTGGGCGACCATGTCACCGGCCTGGGTCGGCAGCGCGTGGACGCCCACGATCTGGGTGGCCTGGGAGGCCAGCAACGCCCCGCACAGCTGGGCCACTTCGGCGGCCGCCGGACGGGCCCCCGGTTCCTTCGCCAGCGCCTTCTCCAGGATCCCGCGCAGGGACGGGGCGACGCCGTCCAGGTCCGGTCCCTCCGACATCACGCGGAAGGCGACCACGTCGGGCGTGCCGGCGCCGAAGGGCAGCCGTCCGGTCGCCGCGTAGGCCACGAGCGCTCCCCACGCGAACAAGTCGCCCGCCGGGCCCGCGGTGCCCTGCCGGTACTGTTCGGGGCTGATCCAGCCCGGCGTCCCGGTCATGACGCCGGTACGGGTGACACTGGTGCCGTCGAAGGCGTGAGCGATACCGAAGTCCAGAATGCGGGGGCCGGCGGGCGTGAGAATGACGTTCTGAGGTTTCACGTCGCGATGCACCACGCCTGCGGCATGGATGGCGGCCAGTGCCTGCGCGGTGGCCGCCGCGAAAGCGTGCGAGCTTCCTTCGGCGAGCGGACCATGCTCGCGCACCTGCTGGTCCAGGGTCGGGCCGGGGACGTAGGCGGTGGCCAGCCATGGGGTCGGCGCATCGGTGTCGGCGGCGAGCAACGGAATCAGATACGGGCCGGTGACACGGGAGGACAGTGCCACCTCACGTGCGAAACGGGCCCTGAACTCCGGCTCCTGCGCCTGCTCGGAATGGATCACCTTGACCGCCACGCGTGTTCCGTCCGAGGTGACTCCGGCGTGGACCGTGCCCATGCCGCCCGCGCCGAGACGTCCGACGATGCGGTAGGGGCCTATACGGGAGGGATCGCCGGGACGCGCCGGTTGGACTCTTGCGCCGGAGCCGATTGCGCTCACGCGTACTTCCTTGCGCTGAGGGGCGGCCTGGAACAGGCCGACGGGGAGTGACGGATCGACAGAGTGGCGTGTCCGCCGAAAGACCGACGGTCGATGGGTGGACGAGGTGTCGAGTGGGCGCAACCTGCAGCTCCGCAAGCCCGCAGTCGTAGCCGTAGCCGTAGGCGCGTCAGCACCGGCCACCTCGCGCGCACCCGCTTCAGCAGCCGCTGTCGCTGTCTCAGCCGCTGCCGCTGCCGCTGTCCCTTCGGACTCTCCGCAGGGCCCGAGGGGGCACCTCCGATGTCGCCATTCATCGCATCATCGTCCCCGATCCCCTCCCCCGCTGTGGCCTGAACAGCGCGAATAAACGGGTCCGTTGAGGCAGATCGCTCCTCGGCGGCGGTCTCCTGGCGGGTCTCGGCATGGACAGCAAGCCGGCCGGCTGCCCCGTCAGGGGCCCGCCCGCGCCGAGGTGTACGCCGGTGGGCTCGCCGCCGCCTCCAAGCGGGCCCGAGCCGCCGCGCGCCGACCACGCGAGTTCGAAGAAGTGCCGTGCGGCACGCCCGAGTTCGGCGACATGCGGTCCGCGCCCCCGTCTCCCGTGCGCGGCGTACGACGGCGGCCGTGCGACGACGGTCCCCCGTGTCTGGACGCGTCCGCATGCCTGACCTAGGGTACGCAGTAAGCGCTTTCTGGCCTGGTCATGCCAACCCGTGACCAGGCCGTGCCCCACGCCCAGGCCCCGCGCCGACAGCACCGCTCCCCCGCCTCCGCCAGCGAGTCATGCGTCAGCCCTGCCCGACGGCCCGGACGTGGCATCGGTGCGGTCCGACGCGGAAAGGCAGCGCCCCGTGCCGCACGACGAACCACAGAGCCCGTCGCCCGCGTGGACCCGTAAGTCGTTCCTCCGGGGAATGGCGGCCGTCGGTGTGGCCCCGCTGCTCCCCGGGGTGCTGCCCTCGCCGGCCCGGGCCGCCTCGTCGGACGGTGCCGGAGGCTTCCCGCTGCTGCGGGACGGCGTGGTCGTCGACCTGTTCGTCGACCCGGCCGACGATCCCGCCGTGGCCCGCGCGGCCGGGGATCTCCAGGCGGACATGGAGCGGGTCGGCGGGGTGCGTCCGCGACTGCTGCGCGCCCTGCCCCAGGAGGCCTCGCTCCTCGTCCTGGTGGGCACCATCGGCGCGAGCCCGGCCATCGACCGGCTCATCGCGGACCGGCGGCTGGACGTCTCCCGGGTGAAGGGCCGCTGGGAGGCGTCCGTGACGCAGGTCGTGGACCGCCCACTGCCCGGCGTGGCACGCGCCCTCGTGATCGCCGGCAGCGACAGGCGCGGCACCGTCTACGGCGTGTACGACACCTCGGAGCGCATCGGGGTGTCGCCGTGGCACTGGTGGGCCGACGTTCCGGTCGAACGCCGCGACACGGTGACGGTCCCGTCGGGCACGCGGAAGCGGTACGAGCCGTCCGTGCGCTACCGGGGCATCTTCATCAACGACGAACAGAACCTCACCACCTGGTCCCACCGGACGCAGGAGCCGGACAAGAACATCGGCCCGGAGACCTACCGGCGCGTCTTCGAGCTGCTCCTCCGCCTCAAGGCCAACTACCTGTGGCCCGCCATGCATCCGTACTCCGACTTCTTCAACAAACACCGCGCCAACCCCGAACTGGCCGACCACTACGGCATCGTCGTCGGATCCAGCCACCCCGAGGCCATGCTGCGCAACGGCGTCCACGAGTGGGACCCCTGGGCCAGGGAACACCCGGCCGCCGACGGCAGCCTGCCGGTGTACGACTACACGGTGAACCCCGCCGTCATCTCCGACTACTGGCGGGCGAGAGCGCGGCAGAACGCCGGCTACGAGAGCAGCTGGACCCTGGGGATGCGCGGTCTGCACGACAGCGCGCTGGAGACCAAGCACGCCACCACCCTCGCGGAGAAGGTCGTGGTGATGAACGACATCATCGCGGACCAGCGTCGCCTCCTGGCCGAGGAGGTGGGCGCCGCGGCCGAACCGCAGATCTTCATCCCGTACAAGGAGGTCCTGGACCTGTACAACGCGGGTGTCCAGGTGCCCGACGACGTCACACTGATCTGGCCGGACGACAACCACGGCAACATGCGCCAACTGCCCGACGAGGCGGAGCGGCGGCGATCGGGCGGCAACGGCATCTACTACCACCTCTCCTACTGGGGCCGCCCCAAGAGCTATCTCTGGCTGGACACCACTCAACTAGCCAAGATCTGGCAGGAGTTGCGTCGAGTGTACGAGCACGGCGCCGACCGTATGTGGATCTTCAACGTGGGAGACATCAAGTCCATCGAGACCGGGCTGTCCTTCTGCATGGACATGGCCTGGGACGTGGACCGGTGGGGCGCCGGTGATGTGGAGGATTTCCTCGTCGAATGGGCCGGGCGGCAGTTCGGACGCCGCCACGGCACGGAGATCGCCGCGATCCGCACCGAGTACTACCGTCTCGCGGCCGAGCTGCGCCCGGAGTTCGTCGCCCGCGGTCTGCTCTCCGTGGTCCACCACGGCGACGAGGCGGGCCGCCGGATGGCCGCGTACGACCGTCTCCTGCAGCGGGTCCGCGCGCTCGGCGCCAAGCTGCCGGAAGCCTACCGGGACGCCTTCTACGAACTCGTCGAATACCCGGTCCACGGCGCCTACTTGATGAATCTGAAGTTCTACTGGGCGGAGCGCAACGCACTCGCGGTCCGCCAGGGACGCGGGGCCGGCGCGAACCGTTTCGCGGACCTGTCCGACGCTGCCCACGCCGAGGAGGCCGCGCTCACCCGGCGCTACAACACCGAGGTTGCCGGCGGAAAATGGAACGGGATCGTCAACCCGTACCCCACGGAGATCCCCAAGGCGCCGGGCCGTCCGAGCGTCACCAGGGTCGCCCGGCAGGAGACTTCGGGCCTGGGCGTAGCGGCCGAGGGCAACGAGACCGGCACCGCGCGGCCGCTGTCCTTCTCCTCCTACACCCGTGACCGGCGCTTCGTCGACGTGTTCAACACCGGCTTCCTCCCCCTGGACTGGGCCGCCGAGACGAGCCACCCCTGGGTACGGCTGAGCACCTCCGGCGGCACGATGACCGAGCAGACCCGGGTGTCGGTGGAGATCGACTGGGAGCGGGTGCCCGAGGGCGCACACGACGCCACGGTCACCGTCACCGGTGCGGGGAACAGCTTCGACGTGCCTCTGCGGGTGCTGAACGACGGAAGGCGGGCGCGCAAGCGGGCGCGCGGCTTTGTCGAGGCCCACGGGTACGTCTCGATCGACGCCGCGCACCACGACCATCGAGTGGCGCGCGGCGGGGCGCGTTGGCGGACGGTACGCGGGCTCGGCCGCCGTACGGCCGCCATGGAGACGACGCCTTCGACGGCGGCGCCGATCACCGAGGAAATCACCACGCGAGCACCGGAGTTGCGCTACCGGGTCCGTTTCGCGGGCACAGGGGACTTCCGGGTCACCGTCTTCCGGCTGCCCTCCCTCGACGAACGCGGGCGCCGCCGGGTCGCCCTCGCCCTCGACGACCAGCCGGTCACCGTCCTGACGGGACAGGCCGTCGCCACCGGCAACCGCGGTGACGCCTGGGCCCGCAACGTCGAGGACGGCATCGAGAAACTGACCACCACCGTCACTGTCACCGAACCCGGCGAACACGTCCTGCGGCTCTTCATGGTCGACCCCGCGATCGCCGTGGACCAGATCGTCATCGACACCGGCGGGCTGCCCGTCACCTACCTCGCGCCGCCGGAGAGTTACCACCGCTCCTTCAACCCCGATCCCGTGCCGGAGGACGCCCTGGGGCTGCCGGGCACAGCGGGCCGCTAGGCCGTCTCTTTCGGATCTTGCCGGTTGAGCCCGCGTCGTCTGGTGCCGCGCCTCGCCAGGCGGAGAGGCTCCCGATGACCGGACGTACTGGGGGGGGGTCTCGACAACGCAGGGGGCACCTCCCAGCGGTAGCTGGGGGGAGGTGCGGTGCCGGGGCGGCGCGGGTCAGGCAAGATCCGGAAGAGACGCCCTAGTCGGTCGAGTCCGAGGTCCTGGGCGCTGGCGGCCCAGGACCACCGGAGTCCGGAGGCCGGAATCCGTTCGTGTTACTGACCGGCGTGTAGAAAATGATCAACATGACGACGACACGAGTGATCACGCAGCAGGCCATCGGCGGCTCCGACGTACTGGAACTCGCCGAGATCCCCCTTCCCTCGCCGGGGCCCGGTGAAGTCCTGGTCCGGGTACGGGCCACCGGCATGAACCCCGCGGACTGGAAGGTCCGCATAGGCAAGGTGGACTTCTTCGGGCCGCCGCCGTACGTACTCGGCCACGAGTTCAGCGGCACGGTCGAGGCCGTGGGTGAGGGGGCGACCCGCTTCGCGGTGGGGGAGGACGTGTACGGCTGGACCGTCCCGCCGCACGGCAGTCATGCCGACCACGTGGTGGTGACGGAGGACCGCATCGCACCGGGGCCTCGCACCCTGGACCACATCGGTGCCGCCGCGCTGCCGATCTCGGGCCTCACGGCCTACCAGGCCCTCGTCACCCTCGCCGACGTACAGCCGGGCCAGCGGGTCCTGATCCACGGCGCGGCCGGCGGCGTCGGCCACCTCGCCGTACAACTGGCCAAGGCCCGGGGCGCGTACGTCATCGGCACCGCCCGCGCCGCCAAGCACGACTACGTGCGCGGACTGGGCGCCGACGAGCTCGTCGACTACAAGGTGGAGGACTTCTCCACCCTGCGCGACATCGACGCCGTGCTCGACACCATCAGCAACGACTACGGACCGCGCTCCCTGCCCACCCTCAAGCCGGGCGGCATCCTCGTCGACGTGGTCGGCGTGGGCGTCGACCGGACCGAGGTGACGGCGCGCGCCGCCGAACTCGGCGTACGGTTCGTCGAGTTCTTCCTCGAACCCACCCCGCGGGTGCTGGCCGCCTTCGCCGAGCTCGTCGACGCCCACGGGATACGCCCCACGATCGCCGAGACCCTCCCGCTGACGCAGGCCGCGAAGGCCCACGACCTCAGCGAGACGGGCCGGGTCCAGGGCAAGATCGTCCTCGTTCCCTAGGGCGTTTTCTTTGGATCATCTCGCTGACCAGATGAAGATGGCGGCGAGGTGGAGTCCGGCGAGGTAGATGGTGGCGGTCTTGTCGTATCGGGTGGCCAGGCCGCGCCACTGCTTGAGTTTGTTGATGCACCGCTCGACGGTGTTCCGCTGTTTGTAGGCCTCTCGGTCGAACGCTGGCGGCCTGCCTCCGCGACGGCCCAGCCGCCGACGGTTCGCGGCCTGGTCCGCGGGCTGCGGGATCACTGCCCTGATCCCGCGCCGCCGCAGATGCCCTCGGATCGCGGCCGACGGCCGCTGCCAGCCGCTCGCCTTCGTCATCACGCCGGGTCAGGCTGGTGACGCTCCCGCATTCGATCAGGTCATGGCCCGGATCCGGGTGCCCCGGCCGGCAGGCAGACCTCGCACGGCATCGGCAGCTGTCCTCGCGGACAAGGCGTATTCGTCCCGGGCCGCCGCGGGAGCGTCCGAGGGCATGGTCGGCGGGCTCGCCGGCCGGGGCCCCTCTTGACGGGCCCCGGCAGCGTGCTGATGTGCGCGCACGATCGTGGAATCGACCGCGACGACCCAGTCCAGGTCGCCCTCCGCGTCGGCCCGCGCGAGAAGGGCGGTGAAGACCTTCGCCCAGGTGCCGTCGGCCGCCCAGATCCGCAGGCGATTGTGAACGCCCTTCCATGACCCGAAGTGCTCTGGGAGGTCCATCCACGGCGTGCCGGTGCGGTACTTGAACGCGATCGCGTCGATCACCTGCCGGTGATCCCTCCACCGCCCACCCCGCCGGGGTGCCCGGTCCGGCAGCAACGGCTCGATCCGCGCCCACTGGGCATCAGCCAACGACACACATCAACCAACGATCCGATGATCCGAAAGAGACGGCCTAGCCGGCGCCGGGCGGTAGGTGTGCAACGCATTGCCGTCCCTCACGGTGGACGCCGCGACAGCCCATGGCCAGCCGGGGCGTCCCCGTACACCGCCACGAACGTCGTGCGTGACGCCGTCCCTGACGGGCGGGCGGTGGTCCGGTTCAGCTTCCCGGACGTGCCTGCGAGCACCCGGAACTGGTGTTGGTGATCACGCCGGACGACACCGACGTCTGCGACGTGGACCCCGGTTACCCGGTGACGGTCACGGTGACCGCCGACCTGCGCGGCATGATCGAGGTGTGGCGCGGTGTCGTCACCTGGTCGGAGGCTCTGCGGGTGGGCGCGGTCAAGGTGGAGGGCCCGGAACCACTGCGCCGGGCGGTGCCGGGGTGGTTCGCGCTGTCGGTGTTCGCCGCGTGCTTCTTGCGAGCGGACCGATAGGTCGAAAGGGCCCAGCGCCAGCCGGGCCCTCGTCCTCGCCCACCTCTTTCGACGATGCGGCGGTCTCCTTTTACCTCCCCATGGCGAGAAAGCGTTCGAAACGAGCGGCCGTGCTGGGAACAGCCGGTCCGGTCGGCATGGTTACGCAAGCAGACCCAGACGCTTTTCGCAGGAGGACTTGTTCATGGCTGACCGGCCGCTGACGCTCATGGCAGTGCACGCCCACCCCGACGACGAGGCCACCGGAACCGGAGGGGTCCTCGCGCGGTACGCGGCGGAGGGCATCCGGACGGTTCTCGTGACGTGTACCGACGGCGGTTGCGGCGACGGACCGGGAGGAGTCAAGCCGGGCGACCCCGGGCACGATCCCTCGGCTGTCGTCACGATGCGCCGTCAAGAACTCCGGGCGAGCTGTGACGTCCTGAAGATCAGCGATCTGGAGATGTTGGACTACGCCGACTCCGGCATGGCGGGCTGGCCGAGCAACGACGCCCCCGACTCCTTCTGGCAGACACCCGTGCAGGAAGGCGCGGCCCGACTCGCGGAACTCATGCGGCACTACCGACCTGATGTGGTCGTCACCTATGACGAGAACGGCTTCTACGGCCACCCCGACCACATCCAGGCCCACCGCATCACGATGGCGGCGCTGGAGATGACCGCGTTGACACCGAAGGTGTACTGGACCACGGCGCCCCGCTCGATGATGCAGCGGTTCGGCGAGGTCATGCGCGAGTTCCACGAGGACATGCCGGAGCCGGACCCCGCCGAGGCCGCCGCGCTGGCCGAGATCGGCCTCCCCGACGACGAGATCACCACGTGGGTGGACACCACCGCGTTCAGCGGTCAGAAGTTCGACGCGTTGGCCGCGCACGCCAGTCAGGGCGAGAACATCTTCTTCCTCAAGATGGGCAAGGAGAGATTCGGCGAGCTGATGGGCATGGAGACCTTCGTACGCGTCCAGGACCCCACCGGCGCGGCCGTACCCGAGAACGACCTCTTCGCCGGACTGCGCTGATCACCCGGAACCTTCTCGGCGCGGGTACCGCCCGGCAGCCCGCTTCCTGGCCTCCGCCAGTGGCGTCGGCGGGCGAACCGACGCCACGGACGCGACCCATGGTGATCTTGAAACGTCCCTCAGCTGTAGTCGGTGGGCCATGACACCATGGACAGGGGCTGGGACCGGGACGGTACACGGCTTCTGGACCCGCAAGTTGCTGGTAGACGCGGGTGTGGATCCGGACGATCTGCGGCTGGACGTATCCGAACACGTGGACCGAGGGGTCGCGCTCGCCATGGGCGGGTTCGGCTCCACGCGCCCCGAGCTGGTCGAGGGCGCGATCGCCATCGCCTCGGACATTCTGCGGCGATGGCGTACGCCCCGGCCGGAGCCGGTGGTGTTGGTCGCGAAGCACGTGATCCGCATGCCGTCCGCGTCCGTGATCCTCAACTGGGCGCCAGGATGGGGCCGTTCCTTTCGGACGATGAGCCGCATGCCTTTGGGACAGCCGTCCAGGAGCTTGCCGGTGAGCTCGGCGACCCAGGCCCCGTCCCGGGCCTCACCGTCGGCCTCGACGGCCGGGGTCCAGGCCGAGGCGGGGACCTTCAGCACGTGTTCGTGGATCGCTTCGGTGACCGTCATGCCGACCGAGTAGGACAGCCATCGGCCCCGCTTCGCGAGCCAGGACACGAATTCAGCGAACATAAGCTCGCCCGCCGCCTGCTTGCCTCCCTGCGGCCAGGCATACTGCTGCTGGCCGACCGCAACTTCGCCGGTCATGAACTGTGGGGCCTGGTCGAAGCGACCGGCAGCCACCTCGCCTGACGGATCAAGAACAACCGCGTCCTGCCACCCCTGTGGGTTCTGCCCGACGGCTCGTACGTGTCCGTCATGCCCACCCCCGCTGAGAGCGAGCGCCTGGGCAACGCCCGCTTTCACGGCCGCACCTCGACAGGGCTCCCCGAGGGCCACCTCATGCGCGTCATCGACTACACCGTCACCGTCCGGCCCCAGCACGGGCCGGTACAGGCCGAGAAGTTCCGCCTGGCAACCAGCCTGCTGGACCACCGGCACGCGCCCGCACGGCAGTTGGCCCAGCTTTACCACCAACGCCAGGAGATCGAGAACGGCTTCGCCGAACTCAAAAACCGGCTGCGGGGCGTCGGCTTCATCCTGCGCTCCAAGACCCCCGAGCTCATCTGCCAGGAGATCTACGCACGACTCACCGTCTACCAGGCACTGTGCGCCTGTCTCCCCCAGCCACCACGACGCGGCGTTCCGGGGCTTTCACTGATGTCCAGTGACAGCGAACCTTGACCGTTTGCCACTGAAGTTTGACCCGCCGGAGAGCGGGGGCGGAGGGGCTTCTCGCGGAGTCACACGGGGAAGCATCCGACCATGGCCTACCCCGCAGATGAACCGCTTGCAGCCGATGGCCGTGGCAACTCCTTGATCTCGTTCGCGCGGGGCGGCGAGACAGCGCCGCCCCAGGACGCCCCGCTGCCGGCGGCGCTGGTGGCCTTGTGGCGAGCCGGCCGGGTCCTCATGGTCTTCGATCGGTACCGTCAGTCCTGGGAGCTTCCAGGGGGGAGCATCGAAGAGGGCGAAACCCCCCGCCAGGCGGCCGCACGCGAGCTACTGGAGGAGAGCGGGCAGCAGCCTGACGAACGGTTGCGGTTCATCGGCTACGCACGATTCGTGCTGGCGCCTGATCGGCGAGCCGAATATCTGGCCCTGTACGCAGGATCCTGCGCAGAGACCCGCGCCTTCGAGCCCACCGAGGAGATATCGGCCATCCGCTGGTGGGACCTCCTCGAACGCCTCCCAGGGCATGTGCAGCCCCTGGACGCCTACCTCGCCGCGCTCACCCGGTAGCCCAACAGCCGACGCCACTGCGCCAACGAGCAGTGGTCAATGTTCAGTGGCAAACGGTCAAGGTTCGCTGTCACCGGACAACTGACCCGGTCGGCGTGAGCGGAGCGTGAAGACCTGGCCGGGCCGCCGGGCGGGGGTGTCACGCTGTCACGCCGGATCGGGCCCCAGAGGGGGTTCGGGGCCCTCCCGGCACTCAAAAAGCGTTCAATACGGACATCCGGCGGGTGCTGTCGCGTGGTGGCCCGGCGGGCGTGACAGGGCGCGTGACACCTCCGGTGTGACGCACGGTGAGCGTGACAGGCGGCCGGTGCCTCTTCGCCTCCCAGGAGTGCTGGGGCTGGGGTCGGTCAGTTCCGGAGCGGCGGCCAGACGTGCGGGCCGGTGCACTGCCCGCAGGCGGCGCAGCCGGCGCACTCCATGCAGAACTGCTTCGGGACGCGCGGGCACGAGCAGATCGGGTTGTAGTCCGGGGCGTCGTCGCCCTCGAACCAGGGCTCCCCGAGCGGGGGCGTGTAGTCGACGTGGACCTGTCCGTCGGCCGTCAGGTCTTCGTACCGGGTGCCGCAGCCGGTCGCCTGTACCCATGTGGCGACCACGGGGTCGGCGGCGCTCACCGGGTGCTCCGGCCGGGGCCTCGATCCACGCGGCGAGGGCGAGGACGGCGTCCGGGTAGGCCTGCGCCAGGCGCACCGCGTGGACCGCGTCGAAGCCCTCCAGCGGCCCGGCCCGCGCCATGGCCCGCAGCAGCGCGCTGTGCGCCCCGCACCGACGCCGGGACGGCGTCCGCGCCCCTCGGAGGGCCATGCCGTAACCCTCCAGGATGCGGAACATCTCGTAGAACTCGCCGTACTCGTTCAGGTAGTCGAGGGCGTAGCGGTCCTCGGGCTCGTGCAGCACGAGCGGGCCTTCGGCGCCGTAACGCCCCTCGGTCGTGCCGAGCAGGCCGGCCCTCTCCAGGGCCATCAGCATGTGGGCGCGCTCGGGCAGCCCGTTGGAGTGCAGCCGCTCCTGCCGCTCCTGCTCCAGCTCCAGGTCCCGGAGTTCTGCTTCGGCTTCGGCGGCAGCCGCGGCTTCGGCGGCGAGCTCGTCCTGGACGACGGCGTCGGCCTTCGGGTCGTACGTCCCGCCGGTGGTGGCGAGCAGCTGCGCGATGCGCTCCCACTCGCCGACTTCGGCCGGTCCGCGTTCGTCGTCGGCCAGGTCCTCGCGGTCGCGGTCGATGTGCTGCTGCAGTTGGGCGTCCTCGAGGGCGGCCGCGGCCTCGGTGGCCGTCATGCCGGTGGCGCGTCGGCGGACCGAGCTGCGGCCGATCTTCGCCTGGCCGACCGGCTGGCGGGGCGCGGCCGCGCCGGGTGCGGGGATGCGGGGACGGCGGCGGGGATGCGGGGACGGCGGCGGGATCGGGGCGCAGGGGTGCTCACACGAGCCTCTCAATCGTCACGGGAAAAGGACGGGATATTGGTGCCGTCGCACATGAGGCGCAGCGGTCACAGACAGGTTTATCGCAGTCTCGAATTCCGTGCGGCTGAAACGATATGTTGAGCCACTCCACGTCCTTGAATTCCACCTTCAGGCCCGCCCGGCAGGAGATGACCAGCCCTGCGGAGGCCGCCGCACGCTGCCGTGCCTGCGCTCTGACCTGCGGTTGCCACTCCGCTTCGATCTCCTTCACCAGAGCTGTCTGGAGGCGCTTCTGAGGCTTCCTGGACGCTCCGGAGAGGTAGCGCTCCACCGTCTTGCGGGAGACGCCCAGGCGCTCAGCGAGGGTCTTGGTGGAGCCCTTCTCCCGCGTGCGCAGGAATTTCATCTGGGCTCGCGCGAATTTCGGCGCGGGCCGGGTGAACAGGGCACGCTCCGCACGGGCGAAGCCGTCCATGATCTTGGCCCGGATCCCAGCCGTACGCTGCACGTCGTCATCAGTCATGTGATCAGCACACGCGTACCGGCCTGTGGACAGAGGCCGGCGGGCTCTCGCCGCCCGTAGAAGGGGTGCGTCGTTGATCGGTAGTTGGCGAGCCGTGGTCCGTTGACTGTGAGTTGGCGCCTGGCCTCCATCAGCACTGAGCCGACGCCAAGAGGCTGACGAGCTCACCCGCCGAAAGAGGTCCGCGTCCGATAGCTCCTCCGCAGCCACGCGGGTCGAGCCGTCGATGCCAGTGATAGAGGGGCTGCAGAGCATCGGCATCAGCCTCGCGCCGAGTCCTCACTTGTCGGTGATCGAGAACAAGACAGCCGCAACGAACGTGCATCTCAGGCCGTGATCACCCAGTCAGTCAGGGGTCTCTCCGTATCAGGCAAGTGACGCGTCAAGGCGGTCACGAAGAGAGCCCGCCCGGTCGACAGGTCGAACCCAAGTCCCCCACACAGACGCATCCCACAGCCCGCAGACTACTGACCGTATTGGATCTAGTGCTCTGAGTGACGATCGCTTTATGGTCAAAACGATGTCAACGCCGCATCTCTGGAGGATTCGTGGCACGCTTCCGCACCCGTCTGGCCCTGCTCGGCTCGGCCGCAGCTCTCGCCGTCGGCGCTCTTGTCCCCGCGCAGTTCGCCGGCGTCCAAACCGCCACCGCGGCCGAGAAGAAGCAGTGGGTCGCCCTGGGTGACTCCTACACCGCCGGGGTCATCCGGGCCGCAGGCAACATCTTCGAAGTCCCGCGCGACGGCTGCGACCGCACCGACCGCTCCTACCCCCAGGTCATCGACCGCGACCTCGCCGGTCTCTTCGAGCTGACCAACGTCAGTTGCGGCGCCGCCACCGTCGAGAACGTCACCGACACACCCCAGAACCCGATCGGCCGTCACCTGCCGCCCCTCTCCGAAGACCCGGACTACCCCTTCCCCCCGGTGCCCCCTCAGTCCGAGGCGGTGGGCCCCGACACCGACGTCATCACCGTCGGCGTCGGCGGAAACACCCTCGGCTTCGCCGACCTCCTCACCAAGTGCACGCAGCTGGGCGGCGAAAGCAGCGGCAAGGGCACCCCGTGCAAGGACGCCCTGGCCGCCGGCATCCCCGACCGGCTGAAGAACGTGCGCCAGGAATACGACCGGATGCTCGAGGTGCTCCACGAGCGTGCCCCGCACGCGAAGATCCTGGCCGTCGGCTACCCCACAGTCATCCCCAAGGACACCTCCAGCTGCGGCTTCGGCGACCTGACGCAGTTCGGCACGATCACCCAGGGCGACCTGGACTGGCTGCGCGACGACGTCCTGGAACCCCTCAACAAGGCCATCAACAACTCCACCGGCACCCAGGAAGCCGCCAGCTTCGTCGACCTCTACACCCCCTCCCGCAACCACAGCGTCTGCGACGACTCCAAGTGGGTCGAGGGCTTCGTCACTCTCCCTGACCAGCTGTCCTTCGTGCACCCCAACGCCCTTGGCCACCGCAACGCCGCAGACCACGTCGAAGAAGCGATGTTGAACGCCATCCTCTGAGCCCGCACCCGGCACCCCGCTGACGAACCCACAGTGAACTGGCTTCCGGTACCAGCCAGAAGCCAGTTCCGCGTTGCTAGCACACCCGCCCTTGGCCGAAATCAGGCATGAGAGCCAGGGCGTAGTTCGCTACGGAAGTGACCGTCTACTCGCCAATCAGCGTTCAACAGAGCCGCCAGTTCGGGCTCGGATGTCCTGCACGGTGATGGGTGAACGCTGGGATGGGGGCCTTGTCCGTTGCGGACGGTGACGTCGTCACCCGAACTGGCCACGCGGAAAGAGCCCAGTGAGTGGGCTGCCTAGCGGAGGAAGGGGAGCAGGCGCTTTGCGAGGGCTGGAGTATCCGGGAGCGGTTCACGTGGGGTCGGCTGGTTTGCTGTCGGGGAGCTGGTCCGTCGCTTTGTGTGGTGCAACGTCTCGATGGCGTCGCACCAGATGTCCAGGTCGGGAGCTGCGCTCAGCTCGATGGAGCGGGCTTTGGCACGGCGGGAGGCCCGGGCCCAGGTGGCCGGGTCCCGAAGGGAGGTCAGAGCATGGTTCCAGGCGTTGAGGTCGTCGCGGTAGGCGAAGATCCCGGCTTCGCCCAGGGACTCGACGAGCCCGGGTGTGGGATGGGCGATCACCGGGATGCCCGAGGCGAACGCCTCGACCGCTACCCGTCCCCAGGACTCGTACAGGCTCGGCATGAGCATCACGCGCGCCCGGCTGTAGACGTGTTCGCGCATCTGGCGACCGGGCACCCCGTCGACGACCTCGCAGTTGGGCAGTCGGGGCGGCGGCATGATCTGCTGCCCGTAGGCGCCGCGGACACCGAGGAAGTTCCATTCCGGTGTCCAGGCGGCGATCTGCCAGAACAGTTCGCCGCCCTTGTCGGAATTGAGATTGACGAGGGTCGCGCAGTCGCCGGGCTGTGTACGGTATTCCTCCGCGATCACCGGCGGTCGGACGACGATGCTGTGCCTGGGCAGGAATTCTCGGGGGTAACGGGCGTAGAAGATTTCGGCGTCCCGTCTGATCCACTCACTGTTGTAGACGACGAGTTCGGCGCCGGCCGCGTTGTGGAAGCTGGTGGCAAAGTTGTCGTGGCAGATCACTGCCAGGGGAATGCGGCGGTCTCGTGCGAGCCCCGCCACCAAGGGCACGTTTTCGAAGTGGGACAGCAGCACGTCCGTCTTCTGGGCCTGGGCGGCGAAATCCATGCCTTCCTGGAAGGGGACGACCTGTACGCCGTCGATCTCGTAACTCTTGTCGATCCTTCCGGGGTGTGACAGCCAGACCTCCACCTGGTGACCACGCTCGGCCAGCGGACGGAGCATCGAGTGGAGCATCCATTCGGATCCCGCGTTGTGGTCGGGTGGGTATCCGTACACACGGGCCATGATGTGCATGGTCCGCGACCTGGCCGGTGCGGTCGGTGCGGGCCTGTGCGGGCGAGGCGCCACCATGTCCACCTGTGGGTACTCCCTTTGTTTGAGGACAAGACGACAACACGGCGCCGGAGGGGCGCCCTCGAACGTCCGGCCCGCGGGTCCGCAGGCCGCGGACCTGCCGCGGCCTGCGGAGCCTGCGGGCGGGATGTCTGTCGTGGCGGCCTTCCGGTGGGAAGGCCGCTGCTCACCCGGCCGTCGGATCCTCGACGCGGATGGTGGTGGAATCCGAGGTCCGGGCGCCGATGCGGAACGTCAGCCTGGCGTCTCCCAGCCGGGCGCCGGCGGAGGCTTTCACCGCGACCCAAGCCGCGGACACCGAACCCCTTCCCGACAGGGCCAGATCGACGTTGTCGAAGGTGAGGCTCTGCCCGTCCGCCGACACAGTCCCGTAGTAGGCACGCGAGGTCCCGCCGGCAGCCAGCACGGTCAGCTGGTACTGGGGTTCGGCCACGAACTGCAGACCTGCTCCCGCGGGAAGGTCCACGCGGACGCTCTGCGCAGGGACTGTGCCGTCTTCCTCCGCACGCAGTTGCACCCCGGGGTAGCCGGTGTTGCCGCCTCGTTCCAGTCGCACATCCGGCGGTCCGCCAGGCGCCACCGAGAACTGGACCGTGGCAGCGACGCCACTCACCTTCCGCACCCGCTGGTTGCTGGTGTCGGCGATGAAGAGGTTGCCGCCGGAGTCCACCGCGACACCGACGGGGGAGCTGAGTCGGACATCGATGGCCGGCCCGCCGTCGCCGTTGAAGCCGGCGGTGCCGTTGCCGGCGACCGTGGTGATCTGCCGGGTCGCCGCCTCCACCTTCCGCACCCGGTGGTTGCTGGTGTCGGCGATGAAGAGGTTGCCGCCGGAGTCCACCGCGACAGTGTGTGGATAGTAGAGCCGGGCGTTGACGGCGGGCTGGTTGTCGCCGTTGAAGCCGGCGGTGCCGTTGCCCGCGACCGTGGTGATCTGCCCGGTCGCCGCCTCCACCCTGCGCACCCGGTGGTTGTTGTAGTCGGCGATGAAGAGGTTGCCGCTGGAGTCCACCGCGACACCGACGGGGGCGTTGAGCTGGGCGTTGACGGCGGGCTGGTTGTCGCCGTTGAAGCCGGCGGTGCCGTTGCCCGCGACCGTGGTGATCTGCCCGGTCGCCGCCTCCACCCTGCGCACCCGGTGGTTGTTGTGGTCGCCGATGAAGAGGTTGCCGCTGGAGTCCACCGCGAGACCAATGGGGGTGTGGAGCTGGGCGTTGACGGCGGGCTGGTTGTCGCCGTTGAAGCCGGCGGTGCCGTTGCCCGCGACCGTGGTGATCTGCCCGGTCGCCGCGTCCACCCTGCGCACCCGCTGGTTGGAGTTGTCGACGATGTAGAGGTTGCCGCTGGAGTCCACCGCGAGACCGCGGGGACCGTTGAGCTGGGCGTAGACGGCGGGCTGGTTGTCGCCGTTGAAGCCATTGGTGCCGTTGCCGGCGACCGTGGTGATCTGCCCGGTCGCCGCGTCCACCTTCCGCACCCGGTGGTTGCTGTAGTCGGCGATGTAGAGGTTGCCGACGGAGTCCACCGCGACTTTGCGGGGGCCGTTGAGCGGGGCGCAGACGGCTGGCCCGTAGTCGCTGCTGTAACCCGTGGTGCCGTTGCCAGCGATCACGTAGATGGCAGGCTCACGCTCGGCGACACGCGGGCTTTGAGGATTGGTCACAGCATTTGTCCTTTGTCTCCAGAGGGCAGGGGAATGCACCAGCACAGCCCAACGTCACACGCCGCAGAAGCCAGGGACGCGCGATGGGCAAGCTGGCGGGAATGGGGAATGGAAACGCCTGGTACGGGCATCCGGATTACGCGGCCGGATGGCAATCAGCGTTCCAGCGTTACCCCAAAGAGCGGGCTATCGGCTGCGCTATGTCGCTCTCACTCATGCGCACACCTCCTATTGCCCGAATTTATAGACGACTGCGGGAATGTTCGAATTGTGCAGTCACTGTCGCGCTCGAAAAGGCTGCCCTATCCCGGGCTTCTACAAAAGGAGATCTGTCCGTACGAACGTCGTTCCCGCCACACGGTTGTCGACCGAGGCCCGCATCAAGTGGCGGCACCTGCCACACGCACACCGGGCGAACTGCGCTCACGTTCCCAAGCATCCCGCAGCACACTCCACCCCTCCATGCCACCGGACGCCCCACGGGTGAAGCGATTCACAATGGCCGGAAAGCCACTCGCAGATGACGACCGCAGGACAGGGGCGCTGGCCCTGTCTTCGCTCTGCGTGACGACCATCCGGGCGGCGCATCGCGCAGGCTCATCTCCCTCCCCCAGGGCGGGGGCTGGCAGGTGCTGCCGGCGCCATTGGCCCGCCAACACGACGCAGGCCCGGTCTTGTCGTGGTCCAGGACGAGGGCGGGCCGGGGCTTCGGGGAAGCATCAGCAGCGTCACGGCGCCGCTGCCCAGCTTGTACGACGCGCCCTGCAAGCGAGCTCGCCCGGGACGTATCGTCCCTGGGCGGCGCACTGTTGGGTGACGATGTGGCTTAGGAGTCCTTGCAGAAAGATCGTGTCGTGGCACGGTGGAGAGGTACGTGATCCCGTCTTTTGTGGGGTGTGACCATGGCGCGGCGGAAGCCGTGGGAGGTCAGTGACGAGTTGTGGGCGGTGATCGAGCCGCTGTTGCCGAAGCACGAGCGGCGGTTCCGGTACCCGGGGCGCAGGCGGATCGATGACCGCAGGACGCTCCAGGGCGTGCTGTTCGTCCTCTACACAAGTGTCCAGTGGGAGTTCCTGCCGCAGGAGTTGGGGTTCGGTTCGGGGCCGACGTGCTGGCGTCGGCCGGCCGAGTGGCAGGAGGCGGGGGTGTGGGAGGAACTCCAGCGGGTGCTGCTGGACGGGTTACGGGCGGCGGACCGTCTCGACTTCTCCCGTGCCACCGTCGATGCCTCGCATGTGCAGGCCAAGCGGGGGCGAAGCAGCCCAAAAGTCGGTCCGAGCCCGGTTGACCGCGCCCGGCCGGGCTCGAAACACCACGTGCTGACCGATGCCCGCGGCACTGCGCTGCGGGTGTCGCTGACCGGCGGTCACCGTCACGATGTCACCCAGCTTCTGCCGCTGGTCGACAGCCTTGGGCCGGTACGGGGCAAGCGGGGCCGGCCCCGGCGCAAGCCCCGCACGTTGTATGCCGACCGCGGCTACGACTACGACATCTACCGCCGCCGTCTGCGCGAGCGCGGCATCACACCGAGGATCGCCCGGCGAGGCCAGCAACACGGCTCGGGTCTGGGCAAAGTCCGGTGGGTCGCCGAGTCGGCCATCGCCTGGCTCCACGGACCCCGCCGCCTACGGACCCGCGGGGAAACCAGAGACGACATGCACAACGCCCTCCTCCAGCTCGCCCACTGCATGACCCTCGCCCGCAAGCACCCGGCTTTCTGAAAGCACCCCTTTACGGGCGCCCCTGCTCGGGAAGCAGCCCGAGACCATCACTGCCGGGCAGATGTCCTACGACCTGCGCCGCCTGTGTGTCCACGGAGTCATCCAACGCATCCCGCGCACTCACCGCTACCTGCTCACCCTTGCCGGCCATGAACAGACCCTCTCCTCACCCGGGTCCATGACCGGCTGATCCGAACCGGGCCGGCCGACCTCGCCGACCCCGACCAGCCCACGCTCCGGACCGCCACCCGCGCCTACGACAAGGCCGTGGACGACTACCTCCGACGAGCCGGACCAGCCACCTGAACAGCCAAAATCTGCACCATCACGCAAACTTGACCCGATCAGGACGGCTAGCTCGTCCAAGCCTTCTAGGGGATCCTGACCGTGTAGGTGCCGTTGGAGACGTCGGCGGCCGTGGGCTTGACGGTCACGCCGCCGAGGGACTGCATCCCCCCACCCGAGCCGCAGTTGCCGCCCTCCCAGGCGGAGATGTTATAGGTGGTGCCCGTGGTGATCTTGTAGTCGGTAGCGAGTATGATCCGGCCGTTGCCGCCGGAGACGTCGGCGTCCCGCGCGCCCAGGCAGGTGACGGAGGTGCCGTCGTCGATCCGGAGAGTGCCGAAATACACGACGGACATGCCGGCCCCTCGGGCGGCCATCGGTACGTTGGCGGTGAGTGAGGCCGTGGTGGCTGCGGACGCCGTGGGCGCTGCGGCAAGGGCGGTGGCACCGGTGAGGGCGAGCAGGGCGGCCAAGGAAGCGGAACGGACCGTGCGGCGCGTGCGGCTGTGGGGGGTCGTGAGGCGCATGCCTTCTTCCAATCGCCGAAGGGTTGTCCAAGTCTCAAGTAACTTACGTGACCAGTGATACCCGAGGGAATATCAGCACGGGACCCCAGTTTCGGCCATGTTTGAGCTCCGTCGGGACCCGGACGTACGGAGGAACCGCCGACCCCGTTCCGGCCTGTGGATAAGAGGTCGCGCGGATAGGCGTGATGGACGACCCCGGCAGCAGAACGGGCACAGATCCCGGCTCAACGCCGTCCCAGCGACCGCCTATTCGCGAGACCTCTTAGGGGTGCTTTCAGAGGTCAGCCGCAGCCCGTCGAGGTCGGTGAACCGCAACTGGGCGCCGGGGTGCGGCCGTTCCTTGCGGACGACCAGCAGCATCCCCTTCGGCCACGTGCTCAGGTCGGGCATGTCGGTGATCTCGGCGACCCAGGCGCCGGGCCGTTCGGTGCCGCCCGCGTCGTAGGCCGGCGTCCATGCCTTCTTCGGGATCTTCAACACGGCCTGGTGGATGGCGTCGGTGATGGTCATTCCGACGGAATACGACAGCCACCGGCCCGGCCTGGAGAGCCAGTCGAGGAAGGCGTGAGTGCCGCCGGCGGAATCGGTGCGGATCGGCGTCTGGTGTCCCCGCCGCAGGTGTCTGGGGAGTTGGGCCAGGGCGAGCTGGGCGGTTTCGATGTGGTCGGCGGCGGTGTTGGAGCCGGCGTTGCCGGGCCGCAGCAGGGCAGCCACCGGCTCTCCGGACCCGGCCGGGCCGTGGTCGACGAACGCGACGAGCGGATGATGGCCGAAGGTCTTCTTCCAGGTCGCGGTGGCGTCCTGCTTCTCGGAGTGCGCGAGGACGAGGACACCGTCTATGTCCACGGTCACGCTGCCGTCGGCCGCCGGGCCGCTCGTCCCGGCCAGCTCCCAGACCCGCGTGCGTACGTCGGCTCGGGCCGTGCGGATCGCGGTGAGGGCCTTCGGTCCGGCTGCGGCGAGGGCGTCGACGAGCCGGGAGACCGTGGGGTCGGATGCCACCGGGCCGAACACGTCGGGCTCGGCCCGCAGTATGGCGACGTCGGCGAGGCAGTCCCCGCCCAGAGCTGTCGCGAGCGCGACATCCAGCAGGCCCCTGCCCGGGTCGTGCACCGTCAGCGGCCTGCGCCACGGCGCCATGGCCGCCGATACCGCGGTGTCCAGACCCACCTTGCGGACCGTCTCGACCAGCAGCACCGACCCGGCCTGCGAGACCACCCCACGGCCGCCGCCCTCGACACGGACACGCGGGTACAACCGACATGCTTGCTCACCTGGAAAGTGCTTCTTTCCGTGCAGCCAACAGGACCCTGGACAAGTCCCATCGTTGCAGGTCAGGAGCACTCTCCGCTTATTTGATCAAGACGTGGACGAGCACGCCCGTGAAAGCGCGAGGCTAAGGCAGCTGGCCGGACATGCCGACGAGTTGCTCCCCGGAATCCGTCGCATGCTCGTCGACTCGGCCGACAGCGAAGGGCTGCGTCCGGTCCTCGCCGCACTGTCCGCATGGGCCCCGTCGCGAGTGCGACGGTCCCGGAGCTGGTGTCGGCACTCGCCACCCGCAACGCACGATGGGCCTGCGATGCGCTCGGCAGTATCGGCGCGGCGGCGGCGCCTGCGGCGGACATCCTCAGCAGCATCGTCCGCGGCGTCAGACAGCCCCCGCGTCATGACGGCGGCCCCTGGTGTCGAACGGCAAACGACGATGGCATGGTGCCCAGAACGCCGCGTGGGCCCATTGGTGCATCACGGGTGACGCACGTATCTTCCTGGCTTTCCTGGAGGACGCGGCATCCCGGGACCTGGCGAACGCGGACCTCGGCCGGTTGGCGGAACTGGGGCCGCAGGCGACGAGATACGCCGCCGCTGTTCGGCCGCTGCTGCGGCCCCCGGCCCGTGGACCCGTGTCCAGGCCGTCTATGCCTGGTGGCGGATCACCGGCGACACGGACGCCGCCGTCCCGGTACTGCTGGCGGCGCTGGAACCTCTGAAGTCGGGTGATGCCGACGAGTCCTGCCGCGCGGCACTCCGGTACATCGCCCAGATCGGCACCCCGGCCGCCACCGCGGCGCCTCTACTCGAAGCGACGCTGTCGTCTGATCGGTGCTTTCCAGCGGACGTCTACCCTGCGGCTCGCGCGGCGCTGGCCGCCTTCGGCACCGGCCTCAGCTCCCAGGTCGGGCGCAGCGCGGCACCGTCGGGCCGAACGGCTCGGGCCTGAGGCGGGCAGGCGTGGCCGGCGGCGTTGCTGTGGCGGTGCCGAGCAGGCGTGCCGGTTCGGATCACCGGGCCCGGGTGTCCGCAGCCTTGCCCGCTCAGGTGGCGGTGGGCCAGGTCCGCAGCAGAGCGGCGATCTTTCCGGCCGTGCAGGCGGGGTTGAGGAGCAGGTCCTTGAGGGCGACGGCGTCTTCGCGGCCGGGTTTGACCGTGATTCCGGCGGCCTCCAAGTACATGACACCGGACGCGGCGGCGACAGCCATGTTGGAGCGCTCGAGCCAGCGGCACCGGCCGAGCGTGTGCACCAGGGCGGCGGCCTTGGCGTAGGGGCCGTCGTAGACGGGCTGTTCGAACAGTTCGGCCCGGTGGCGGGTCACAGCGGAGACGGGCACGCCGTAGTCGTCGGGGGCCGGGTCGTCGGCCCCTGCGGCCTCGGCGACCTGGAGGATCCAGGGGACGTCGATGTGCAGGTCCATCAGGCCGCGTGGGCTCCGCGCACCGTCTGCTGGGTCTCCTCGGCTTCGTCGAAGACCGCCTGGTGCTCGGCGAGGAAACGAGCGGCCGCGTCCACCGCGCGGGCGCGCAGCCCGCTGGCGTCGTCCTGCACCAGCCTGGCGAGGTAGTCCCCGATACTCAGTCCCAGATCGGCGGCGCGCTTCCTCGCGAGTTCCGCGACGTCCTCGTCCACCCGGGCACCCAGCTGTGTCTTCGCCATACCAGCATGGTAACAGCGGTTACCGGGCGGCGAAGCCGGGCGAGTACGGACGTCGGCCCCGTACCGGCACACCCGGGCCATCCGAGCCATCCGGGCCATCCGGCGATCGACGGGAAGTTCGCCGCGCAGCCTCATGTCGTGCCGTCCGTTGCGTGGCCGAAGGCACCCGCCTCGCACTGGAGCCGACACCCGGAGCACTTTCATCACCTTTTTCTCCGGTATGGGGCATACGGTTACAGCGTCCTCCCGGACGCATCCGGCGTACCGCCCGGTCCGGAAGCACCTGTGGCACACCCAGGCAGGCCCCGCACGGGAAACCCGAAGGCGGCGCGCAGGCGCGCAGGTTCTCCGGCTCGGGAGATGAGGAGACGTTTCATGTCGGTCCCCCACTGGCTGTTCGGCGATCAGCTCGGGCCGCACTTCCTGACCGGCCGATCCGACACACCCGTGGTGATGATCGAGGCCCGGTCGGTCTTCCGGCGCCGCCGCTTCCACCGCGCGAAGGCGCACCTGGTGCTGTCCGCGATGCGCCACCGCGCCGCCGAACTCGGTGACCGGGTTCGTTACGTCCGCGCCGGCACCTACCGTGAGGGGCTGCGTGAGGCGATCGGGGACGGGCCGGTGACGGTACGTCACCCGACGTCGTACGCGGCGCTGCGGCTGGTGAAGTCGCTGGACCAGGTGAGGGTGCTGCCCACCCGCGGTTTTCTCGTCACGCACGAGGACTTCCGTGCCTGGGCCGACGGGCACGCGGGACAGCGGCTGCGGCAGGAGGACTTCTACCGGTGGGTGCGCCGCTCGCACGACCTGCTGATGGACGGCGACCAGCCGGTGGGTGGCCGGTGGAACCACGACCACGACAACCGCGAGCCCCCGCCGAAGGGAGCGCGCACCCTGGGTGCCCCGCCGCCGTACCGGCCGGAGGAGGACGAGATCGACGACGAGGTACGCGGTGATCTCGACCGCTGGGAACGCGAGGGCTCCGTCGCCTTCGTCGGCAGGGACGGCCCCCGGCTGTTTCCCGCCTCCCGGCGTGAGGCACTGGCCGCACTGCGCCGGTTCGTCGAGCACCGGCTCGCCGGCTTCGGGCCGTACGAGGACGCGATGCTGGCGCGGGACCCGGTGATGAGCCACAGCCTGCTGTCCTCCTCCCTCAACCTCGGCCTGCTGGACCCAACCGAGTGTGTAGGACGCGCCGAGGACGCCTGGCGGGCGGGTCGCGCCCCGGTCAACAGCGTGGAGGGGTTCGTCCGCCAGGTCGCGGGCTGGCGTGAGTACGTCTGGCAGCTCTACTGGCACTTCGGCGAGGACTACCGCCTCCGCAACGCCCTGCGGCACCACGACCCGCTCCCACGGTGGTTCCTGGAACTCGACGCGGACGCGGTGGGGGCGCGCTGCCTGGCCACGGCACTGGCCCAGGTGCGGGACACCGGGTGGACGCACCACATTCCCCGGCTGATGCTGCTGGGCAGCCACGCCCTGCAACGCGGCTGGGACCCGGCGGCGGTGACGGACTGGTTCCACCGCTGCTTCGTCGACGGCTACGACTGGGTGATGGTCCCCAATGTCGTCGGCATGTCGCAGTACGCCGACGGCGGGCGCATGACGACCAAGCCGTACACCTCCGGCGGGTCCTACGTGAACCGGATGAGCGATCTGTGCGGCGGGTGCGTCTACCGGCCGGGCGAGCGGACCGGTGACCGGGCCTGCCCGTACACCGCCGGGTACTGGGCGTTCCTGCACCGGCACCGGGCCCGTCTGGAGCGCAATCCCCGGATGGCCCAGCCGGTGCGCGGGCTGGACCGGCTCACGGACCTGGAGGAGCTGCTGCGCCAGGAGAGCCGGCGTGGCGACGGCCCGCCCTGACGACGATGCCGGCTTCGGCGACGGCCCGCGCCGACGCCGGTGGCTCCCGGTGGCCTGCCGCCACGGGACGACGGACATGCGCCTCAGCGTCGTAGGTCCCGCAGTACCTCGCGCGCCGCCCGTGCCCCGGAGGCCAGTGTGCCCTGGACGGAGCCGGTGGCGCGGTGGTCGCCGCACACGTAGCGGCCCGGTGCCACGCGCGTGGTGCGGGTCAGCGGCTGCGGCGGCGCCATGGCGGGCAGCGCGTCCTCGACGGTGCGGACGGTCAGCAGGGTCCAGCCTTCCGTATCGGTGCCGTACGCCTCGCCGAGCGCCACCCGGATCCTCCGCTCCCGCGCCCCTCGGTCCCCCCGGCCCTCCGGTTCCTCCTCCTCGCGGCCGAGGACCGACGTGGCGACGAGAGCGTGGCCCGGCGGGGCGAAGGTGGGCACGACGTCGCTGAGGACGCAGGTGTTCAGGAACCGGCGCCGGGTGTCCACGAGCAGGGTCGGCTCACCGACGGGGGACCGTGGAGCGACGTGGTAGTACGTCGTCACGGTCCGGTAGCCGGGCAGGGCGACCTCGGGCAGCAGCACGCCCACGGAGCCGGGGCCGGTGGCGATCACGACCGCGCGTGCGGGGATCTCCCGGCCCCCGGCCGTCAGCACTCCGTCGCCCGTGAGCCCCGCCACGGGGCTCTCCAGCCGCACGGCGCCCTGGGGCAGGGCGGCCGCGAGAGCCCGGGGAACCGCTCCGACGCCCTCGGCGGGCAGGCACAGGGTGCCGCGCAGCATGCTCCGCCACACCAGGTGGAACATCCGGGCGGAGGTCTCCAGGTCGTCCTCCAGGAAGACTCCGGACAGGAAGGGGCGGAAGAAACTCTCGACGAAGGTCTCGGAGAACCCGGCGTCCGCGAGCGCGGTGCGGGTGGTGGTGTCCGCGAGCCGTTTCAGCCGACGGGGGGACGAGAGCATGTCACGGGCGGACAGCAACCCGAGGGCGGCCAGGTCGCGTGGTCCGGCGAGACGGCCCGGCAGCAGGTCGGGCAGCGTACGGGGGCGGCGAGTGGGGTCGCTGAAGCGGAGTCGGCCCGAGGGGCTGTGGACGAGGACGCCCGAGGTGAAGGGCCGAAGTCTCAGGTCCTTCAGGGTGACGCGGCGCCGGAGCTGGGGGTACGACGTGTTGACCACCTGGAACCCGCGGTCCACCACGAACCCCTCGACCCGGTCCGACCGCATCCGACCGCCGACCTCGTCACCGGCCTCCAGCACCCGCACCCCGACACCGGCCGCCACCAGATCCCGGGCGCACGCGAGCCCGGCCACACCGGCCCCGACCACCATCACGTCCGTCGCGTCCTCGGTTCCGGACACACGACCACCTCTCCCGACTGCCCCGGCGCGGCCCACGCCGCCCCTCACCCAAGCCTTCCGCGCGTGACCGGCCGGCGGATGCGCCACCGGCCCTCGGACACACCCGCGGCGGAGCTTCTTCGACGTCAGCTCGCGGGCGCGGTCATGGGCGGTCGGAGGACGCGTCAGCCGGCCCGAAGACCGACCGCCAAGGTCAGTTCGAGGACCCGGTGCGGCGACGCGAGATCCGGGAACAGCTCCCGCAGCTGCGACATCCGGTACCGGACGGTCTGGGGGTGGACGAACAGCTCCGCCGCCACCTCGTCCCGCCGGCCCTGGTGCAGCAGCCACGCCCGCAAGGTCTCCTCCAGCCGCCTCGCGGTCGCGACAGGCAGAGCCCGCAGTGGTGCGAGGGCTCGGGCACGCAGGTCCGCGTACGCGTCCGCGTCGGCGCTCAGCACCAGCTCGGGCAGGTGGTCCTCGGTGTCGCGGATGTCGGAGGAGAGGGAGCGAGCGCGTAGGGCTCGTGCGTACGAGGCGGACGCGCGCATCCATGGCCGGGCCGGGCCGACCACGGCGGTGCGGTCGGACAGCTGCCGCAACAGATGCGCTCGGTCGGCATCGGGGACGAGGAGCACGCCCAGGGCGTCCGGCAGATCGTCGAGGACGAGCGTGCCCGGGTCGAGCGTGCGGTAGGCGGGCCGGGCCTGGACCGCGGGCAGCAGGACAGCGGTCAGCGAGACCGGAGGCTGCCACCCTGTCCGTTGGACAGAGGCCTGGAGCACGTCCGGACTCGCGTCGGCAAGGAGGTCGCGGACCAGTTGTTCCAGGTGACGCTCATGAACCCGGCCCCGGGCGGCCAGTTCGTCTGCGTGACCTGCGGCGCTCGCGGCGGAGAGCTCGTCGATGTAGGCGAAGGTCAGCTCGGCGAACTTGGCGACCTCGGCGGCGGGCAGACCCGCCGGTACGGCACCTGCGGCCAGGCATCGCCAGGCCACGCGGGCGCCGACGCGGTAGGCGCTGAGCAGGGCGTCCATCGAACGGCCGTCGCGCACCTCGCCGCGGCCCAGTTCGTAGGCCGCGTCACCGGCGTCACCGCCCGTGGCGTTCCCGCTCGCCACGTCCAGGTAGTGGCCCAGGGCGGTGCGGACGGCTCGGCGGATGGTGCCGCCCATGCGGCCCGACAGGGCGCCTGCGTAGGGAGGGACCTCGTCGATGATCGCCTGGACGACCTCGTCGGCGGTGGTCCTCAGCGCGGCCCGAAGCACGGTGACCGTCGCCTCGTCCAGGGCCAGTTCGGTGGCCCTCCGGATGACATGGCTCATGTTTTGTTCCCTGCGAACAATTCAGCCGATCAGATTCACGTCCTGCGGACAGGACTTTACGCCCTGAGGCGCATCAAGCTGGAGTCATGACGAGTGCAGCCCTCCGCAGCAGGGCCTGGAAACTGCTGGAGATGGTCACGACGCCCTTGCTGCCGTCGGACTACCTCGACCTGGTCAGCCCGCTGCGCGCGGGCGCCGACCTGCGTGGGCGCATCGAGGCCGTGCACCCCGAGACGCCTGACGCCGCGACCATCGTGATCAGACCGGGACGGGGCTGGCGCGGCCACACCGCCGGTCAGTACGTGCGGATCGGGGTCGACGTCGACGGGGTGCGCCTGTGGCGCGCCTACTCGCTCACCTCGCCGACGCACCGCGAGGACGGCCGCATCACGATCACCGTGAAGGCGATCCCGGACGGCAAGGTCAGCAACCACCTGGTCCGCAGGGCGAAGCCGGGCACGCTGATCCAGCTCGACCAGGCGACCGGTGACTTCGTGCTGCCGCAGGCCAAGCCCGCCAAGGTGCTCTACCTGACGGCCGGCAGCGGCATCACGCCCGTGATGGGCATGCTGCGCGACACCGAGTTCGGCGACGTCGTCATGGTCCACTCCGCGCCCCGGCCGCACGACGTGATCTTCCGCGACGATCTGCACGCCCTGGTTACGGACGAGAAGCTGCGCCTCACCGAGCTGCACACCGACACGGACGGCATGCTCGACATCGCCCGTCTCGACGAACTCGTGCCCGACTGGGCCGAGCGCGAGACCTGGGCCTGCGGGCCCGCGGGCCTGCTCGACGCCGCCGAGAAGCACTGGGCCGAGCACGGCGTCCCGGAGCGCCTGCACACCGAACGCTTCCGCCCCGCCGTCGTCGCCACCGGCGACGGTGGCGAGGTCACGTTCAGCACCACCGGCAAGACCGTCGACGCGGACGGTGCCACGCCGTTGCTGGACGTCGGCGAGGAGGCCGGCGTGCTCATGCCGTCCGGGTGCCGTATGGGCATCTGCTTCGGCTGCGTCACGCCGCTCAAGGCGGGCGCCGTCCGCGACCTGCGCACCGGCGAGATCACCGAGGCCGAGCCGGGCGTCCTCATCCAGACCTGTGTGTCCGCCGCCGCGGGCCCCTGCGACATCGAACGGTAGGAGCACCTTGACCGCCATTGACCCCACCGCCCACCTGACCGCGGAGCAGATCGAGGAGCTCGGCCGCGAGCTGGACGCGATCCGCGACGAGGTGATCGCCGACCGCGGCGAGAAGGACGCCGCCTACATCCGCAAGGTCATCTCGGCGCAGCGCAAGCTCGAGCTGGTGAGCAGGGGCGTACTGCTGTTCTCGATCTTCCCGCCCGCGTGGCTGATCGGCACCGCCGGCCTGTCCGTGGCGAAGATCATGGACAATATGGAGATCGGCCACAACATCCTGCACGGCCAGTGGGACTGGATGCGGGACCCGAAGATCCACTCCACCACCTGGGAATGGGACCACGTCTCGCCGGCCGACCAGTGGAAGCACTCGCACAACGAGCTGCACCACACGTACACCAACGTGATCGGCAAGGACAACGACCTCGGCTACGGCATCATGCGCGTCGACGAGGACCAGAGGTGGCACCCGTTCCACCTCGGCCAGCCGCTGTGGAACCTCATCAACGCCTGCTTCTTCGAGTACGGCATCGCGGCGTACGACCTGGAGCTCGGCAAGAACCTTCACAAGCGCCGCCGCAACAACCCGGAGTTCCGCGCGCGGGCCAGGGCCGTGGGCCGCAAGATCCGCAAGCAGGTGCTCAAGGACTACGTGATCCACCCGCTGCTGTCGGGCCCGTCGTTCCTCCCCACGCTCGCCGCCACGTTCACCGCCAACCTGGTCCGCAACCTCTGGACCCACTCGGTGATCATGTGCGGGCACTTCCCCGAGGGCGTGCAGGTCTTCGAGCGCCGGTCGATCAAGGGCGAGACGCGCGGCCAGTGGTACCTGCGCCAGATGATGGGCTCGGCGAACATCAGCGGCAGCAAGGCCATGCACTTCATGACCGGCAACCTGTCGCACCAGATCGAGCACCACCTCTTCCCCGACCTGCCGAGCAACCGGTACGCCGAGGTCGCGGTGAAGGTGCGCGCGCTGTTCGAGAAGTACGAGCTGGAGTACGTCACCGGGCCGCTGCCCAAGCAGGTGTTCTCCGCGTGGCGCAAAGTCGTCCGGCTCTCGCTGCCGAACAAGAAGCCCAAGGTCAAGACGCCGGACCGCGAGCAGGAACTCGTCGCGGCCTGATTCCCGGCATGGGTGCGGACCTTTCACCGCTATGGGCGGGACCGCCGATAGCGGTGACATCCGTAGCGGTGACATCCATGGAGGGTCCGTCCTCGACCGTCCCGCGAGGCCGAACATGACGTCCCTGAGGGCCGGGGCGGACGGCGTCGCCACGCGGCGACCGCGGTGCCGCCGACGGCAGCGGCGTCGTGGCGAGGGCGGCACCACGGCGGGCGGCGGCATGGCGGTGGTCTCCGGTCCAGGGCCGTCGGTCACCGGTCGCCGATCGCCGGTCGCCGTCCATCGGCCTCGGCCATCGAGCGGCCGTACCGGCTCGTACCCGGCCGCTCGGCAAGGCCCTTGATCACTCCCGCCCGGCAGCCCTCTACGGTGGGCACCGTGGAACTCCTGCATCTGCGTTACTTCGTCGCTGTCGCCCAGGAACTGAACTTCTCCACCGCGGCCCGCAAGCTGCACATGGCGGCCTCCCCCCTCAGCAGACGGATCAAGGATCTCGAAAACGAACTCGGGCACCGTCTCTTCGACCGCAGCACCCACCACGTGGCCCTCACGCCTGCCGGTAACGCGCTGCTGCCGATCGCGCGCGGTGTGCTGGAGCAGGTGGACTCCATCCGTTGGCGGCTGGACGAGACGGCACGGCCGCAGCTGACCACCCTGCTGGTCGGCGTGCCCACCGGCATCCATCCAGATCTGCGGGAGCGGATGGACACCCTGGCCGAGCACCTCGGCGACCGGTACGAGATCAAGCGCTGGCCTGGCGGCAACGACCGTCTCGTCGACGCGGTCTGCGACGGCAGGCTCGCACTGACCCTGGCCCGCCTCCCGGTCGGCGGCGACCCGGCGCTGGAGCTGCTGCCGGTGATGTCCGAGCGGCTCGGAGCGGTCGTCCCCCGGGACCGGTTCGCCGGGCGGGAGTCCGTCGCCCTGACAGAGCTGGCCGACCTCTCCTACGTGGTCTCCCCCGCGGGGGTCACCACGGCGTACTTTCGCGGACTCGACCAGCAGCTGTCCGAGCTCGGCATCAAAAAGCGCATCGAGATCAGCAGCACCACATTCGACGGAATTTCCGAGATAGTGTCCAGTGGACTCGCTTTCTCCATTTCCATGCTGGATGACAGGAGTCCGGTCAGGAATTTCCATCTGGACAATGTGACGATCCTGCCGATCACCGATTTCCATCCGCGCCTGGAGACCGGGTTACTCTGGCGCAAGGATCGAGGCGAAGGCGGCGACCTGCAAGAAGTCGTGCAGGAGGTCCGTGAGGTGTTCGCCGAGCCACTCCATTCATAAACACCACCTATTCCCCAGGAAAGACGGTATGACCGCTGCGGTCATACCGTCTTTCGTCGATCGGTCATTCCCTCAGCTTCATTTCCGGCACCTTCCGAAGTAACTTAGTTGGCAGATACACGGACTTCATGACGAAGAAGCAAGGAGTGAGAGAAGCCATGACGGACCTCGCAGACACCGTCACCGGCCCCCTGGCGGGCACCCGCGTGATCGACCTGTCGACCGTGGTGATGGGCCCCTACGCCGCCCAGATCCTCGGGGACCTCGGCGCCGACGTGATCAAGATCGAGTCGCCCGCCGACACCGTCCGCGTCGGCGACTACCGCACCACGCCGGGCATGACCCCGCTGAACCTCAACGTCAACCGGAACAAGCGCAGTGTCTCCCTCAACCTCAAGGACGACACCGACCGCGAGCGGGCGCTCGAGCTGATCGACACGGCGGATGTGCTGATCACCAACATGCGCCCCGGCGCGCTGCACCGCCTCGGCCTGTCCTACGACGACATCGCCGCCCGCAATCCCGCACTCGTCTACGCGCACGCCCAGGGCTTTCGCAGCGACTCGGACCGGGCCGGCAACGCCGCCTACGACGAGAGCGTGCAGGCCGCGTCCGGCCTGGTCGACATCGCCGACCGGGCGTTGGGCGAGCCCGTCTACCTGCCGACGATCATCGGCGACAAGGTCTCCTCGCTGACCATCGCCTACAGCGTGCTCGCCGCTCTGCTGCACCGCGACAGGACCGGTCAGGGGCAGCTCGTCGAGATCCCGATGACCGACACGATGATCGCGTTCAACATGGTCGAGCACCTCGCGGGCCACACCCATGTGCCCGAGACGGGCCCCACCGGCTTCCGTCTGTCGATGCTCAAGGGGCACAGGGCGGTGCGCACCAAGGACGGCCTCGCCTGCGTCATCCCGTACAACCCGCGCAACTACCGGGACTTCTTCACCGCCGCCGGACGCCCGGACCTCGCCGAGGACCCGCGCGTGGCCGGGGAGGCCATCGACGGCGCCGACCAGGAGGACCTGGCCCAGCTGGTCGCCATGTGCGCCCCGGAGCTGACCACCGACGAGTGGGCCGAGGTGTGCGCCAAGCACAGCATCCCCATGGCGCCGGTGCTGGAGCTGGACCGCGCGCACGAGGACCCGTACGTCCAGGACGGCCACCTCCTCGACACCGTCGAGCACCCCACCGAGGGCACGGTCCGCACCATCGGCATCCCGGTGCGGTTCTCCGCCACCCCCGGCTCGATCCGCCGCCTGGCCCCGGTCGCGGGCCAGGACACCGAGGACGTACTCGCCGAACTCACCGCCACCACCCGCTGACCGGACTGGAGAACACCCCATGACCACCCCCCTCACTCCCGTCGTCCGCACCGAACGCATCGGCTCCACTCTCCTCATCACCCTCGACCGGCCCGAGGCCCGCAACGCCGTCGACGCGGCCGTCGCCGCCGAACTGACCTCTGTCCTCGACGAGTTGGAGGCCGACCCGGAACTGCGGGCCGGCGTCCTGACCGGCGAGGGCGGCACCTTCAGCGCCGGTATGGACCTCAAGGCCGCGCTGCGCGGCGAATCACCCGAGGTGAAGGGCCGCGGCTTCGGCGGCCTGACAGAAGCCGAGCCGACCAAGCCCCTCATCGCCGCCGTCGAGGGCTTCGCCATGGGCGGCGGCTTCGAACTCGCCCTGGCCTGCGACCTGATCGTCGCCGCCGAGGACGCCCGGTTCGGCCTGCCGGAGGTCAAGCGCGGCCTGATCGCGGCGGGCGGCGGAGTGATCCGGCTGCCCAAGCGCATCCCGCACCACCTGGCGATGGAGCTGCTCCTGACCGGCGAGCCCGTCGAAGGGCGCCGCGCAGGGGAGCTGGGCCTGGCCAACCGGGTCGTCGGCAAGGGACAGGCCGTCGCCGAGGCCCTGCGGCTGGCCGAACAGCTGGCCACGAACGCCCCGTTGGCGCTGGCCGCCGTCAAGCGCGTCGTCCGCGCCGCCGACGGTGTCCCGGACGGCGAGGCCTTCGCTTTCCAGCGCGGCGAGATGAAGACCCTGATGGCCTCGGACGACGTACGCGAGGGCATGACGGCCTTCGCCGAGCGCCGCTCGCCGCGCTGGACGGGACGGTGAGGCCGGTATGAGGACCGAGGACGTACGACAGCACCTGACCACCCCGCTCACCCGCCCGGCGTACGCGCCGACGGTCCCGCGGTTCACCGACCGCGAGTACCTCAACATCGTCTACCGCACCGAGCCCGAAGCCCTGCGGGCCGTCGTCCCCGAACCGCTGCGGACCGACGAGCCGCTCGTCCGGTTCGAGGTGATGAAGATGGGCGACGTCAGCGGCTTCGGCCCCTACACGGAGTCCGGCCAGGCGATCCCCGTCAGCTTCGAGGGCGAGCGGGGCGAGTACCTGCACGCCATGTATCTCGACAACTTCCCGGCCACCGCCTCCGGCCGCGAGGTCTCCGCCTACCCGAAGGTCATCGGTTCCCCGGCGCTCTTCGTCGACTCCGGCGCGCTCGTCGGCACCCTCGATCACGGCTCGCTGCGGGTCGCCACGGCCACCATGGGCTACAAGCACCATGAACTGGACCTGCGCGAGGCCGAGGCGCAGATCTCCGTACCGACCTTCATGCTCAAGACCGTCCCCGGCTACGACGGCCTGCCCCGCGTGCAGGAACTCGTCCGTACCCGCATCACCGACCTCACCGTCAAGGGGGCCTGGACCGGGCCCGCCCGGCTCCAGCTGTTCCAGCATGTGCTCGCACCGCTGGCGGACCTGCCGGTGCTGGAGGTCGTCTCCGCCAGCCACATCCTCACCGACCTGACGCTCGACCGCGTAGAGCCGGTCCACGACTACCTGAAGGGAGTCGCGTCATGACCCGCACCCCCGCCTTCCGGACCCCGGCCTTCCGCACCCCTGCCTTCCGGACGGTCGCCGTCATCGGCGCCGGAACCATCGGACTGTCCTGGACGGCCCTGTTCGCCGCACACGGCCTGACCGTGCGGGTGAGCGACCCTCGCGAGGACCTCGCCGAGGCCGTCGCCGACGCCCTGGCGCGGTACGCCCCGCATCTGGCCGCCCGTGGCCTGGACGTGCGCGGTCTCGCCGACCGGGTGCACCTGGCGACCGACGTGCCGGAGGCGGTCCGGGACGCGGACGTCGTCCAGGAGAACGGGCCCGAACGCGTCGGGTTCAAGCAGGACTTGTTCGCCGCCGTCGTACGTGAGGCGCCCGCGCACGCACTGCTGCTCAGCTCCTCGTCGGCGATCCCCTCCACGGCGTTCACAGGTGAGCTGGCCGACGAGGACGCCGCCCGCGTCCTGATCGGCCACCCCTTCAACCCGCCGCACCTGCTCCCCCTGGTCGAGGTCGTCCCCGGCGAACGGACCGGCGAGGACGCCGTACAGGCCGCGCTGGACTTCTACACCTTCCTCGGCCGCACCCCGGTCGTCGAGCGCAAGGAGATCCCTGGCTTCGTCGGCAACCGCCTGCAGAACGCGCTCAGCCGCGAGGCGGTGCACCTCGTCGAGCAGGGCGTGGTGACCCCCGAGGACCTGGACCGCGTCGTGACCGACTCGCTGGGTCTGCGCTGGGCCACGGTCGGCCCGTTCCTCGGCGCCCACCTCGGCGGAGGACCCGGCGGCTACCGGCACCTCGTCGCACACATCGGCGCCTCGATGCGGGCCCTGGAAGACGGCCCCGGCCGCGCCGCGCAGACCCCCGACCAACAGGAACGGCTCATCGAAGCCGTGGAGAAGGCTTACGGCTCCTCCACGTACTCGGAACTCGCCGAGACGCGCGACCGCAAGCAACTGGCGGTCCTGGACGCGCTGGACGGCGCGGCCCGGACGACCACCCCGAAGGAGGAGAACTGAGATGACCACCACCACGCAGCCCACGACCCCCGGTCCGATCGCCGACGAACTGACCGCCGACTTCTACCACTTCGAGTCGCTGCTCCCGGACGACGAACGCAAGATCCTCCTCAAGGCCCGTGCCCTCATGCGCGACGAGGTCAAGCCGCTGGTGAACGACAGCTGGGCCAAGGGCGAGTTCCCCACGCAGCTCATCGGCCTCTTCCGCGACAGCGGCCTGGCCGGCCTGCCCTACGAGGGCTACGGCGAGCACAAGCCCGCCACGAGCAACCTCCTGTCGGGCATGCTCGCCCTGGAGTTGGCCCGTACCGACGCCTCGGTCTCGACCTTCTTCGGCGTCCACAACGGCCTGGCCATGTACTCCATCCACTCCGGCGGCGACCAGGAGCAGCGCGACCGCTGGCTGCCGGCGATGGCCGCGATGGACAAGATCGGCGCCTTCGCGATGACCGAGCCCCTCGGCGGCTCCGACGTCGCCGGCGGCATGCGCACCACCGCCCGGCGCGAGGGCGACAGCTGGGTCCTGAACGGTGCCAAGAAGTGGATCGGCAACGCCACCTTCGCCGACTACGTCGTCGTGTGGGCGCGGGACGTCGACGACAACCACGTCAAGGGCTTCGTCGTCGAGAAGGGCACCCCCGGCTTCGCCCCGGCGAAGATCGAACACAAGGTCGCCTTCCGCATCGTCGAGAACGCCGAGATCACCCTGACCGACGTCCGCGTCCCGGAGAGCAACCGCCTCCAGCGCATCGACTCCTTCCGCGACGTCGCCGAGATCCTCCGCGCGACCCGCGCCGGGGTGGCCTGGCAGGCGCTCGGCGTCATGATCGGCGCCTACGAACTGGCCCTGGACTACGCCCGGGAGCGCGAGCAGTTCGGCCGTCCCATCGGTGGCTTCCAGCTCGTGCAGGACCTTCTGGTCAAGAGCCTCGGCAATGTCACCGCCTCCTGGGCGATGCTCGCGCAGCTCGCCCGCCTCCAGGACGCCGGTATCTACCGTGACGAACACTCCTCCCTGGCCAAGGCGTTCGTCACCTCGCGCATGCGAGAGGTCGTGGGCTGGAGCCGGGAGATCTTCGGCGGCAACGGCATCCTCCTGGACCACGACATCTTCCGGTTCTTCGCCGACGCCGAGGCGATCTACTCCTTCGAGGGCACCCGCGAGATGAACACCCTGATCGTGGGCAAGTCGATCACCGGGCAGAGCGCCTTCGTGTGAGATTGCGCCGAGACCCGGCGGTCTGACGGTGGACCGCGCCTGCGAATGCCCCCGGGCCATCAGCCCCGGGGCATTCGTCGCGGGGACGGACGGTAATCTGCAACGGCCATGGCACCCACCGGCCAACCGTGCGTGTCTCTCGACGTGCAATCGATCTTTACCATCAGCGCTACGCACAGCTTCACCCACAGCCGGTCCCAGCCCGGGAAGGTCCCCGGCCGCGCGTGCTGCGGTACGAGCAGGACGGCTCCTTGGTTGTTGATCCGGAGTGAGTGTTCCCGGTGGTCGTGGCCGGCATCCTCGCCGACGGACGGGTGATGATGACGGTTCGCCGGCCCGACGGCTGGGACGGCTGGGACCGACTGCCTCGCCGCGATCGGACGCCCCGATCTCGCCGGGAGGATCGTCGACGTTGCCCTGGCACGCCGCGTTCCGGAGTTCCTCGAGGAGACCTCACCCGCGCTCTACGTGTTCTTCGCGCTCCGCACGCCACAGGTGCCTTCGGCCAGGCCAGCTCGACCTTGTACATCGCCGCGGTGACTGGCGACGGCCGCGCCCGGCTGGCCGGCGACGCTGAAAGCCAGCAGGCCCGGGAGCGGGCCGCCGAGCACACGGTGTCGCCCGACCCGCACCCCTGGCCGTCGGTATGTGTGCGGCGTCGGCCAGGAGGCACAAAGACCATGTCTACAGGTCAAGGGATGGCGTCGACCGCCGCTGCGGCGTCCACCTTGCCCGCTCCCCAGTCGTCGCCGGGTGCCCCGCCGGTGAACGGGTCCAGCCGGGCCGAGCTGGTCAGGAGCAGGACGAGGTCGTCCTGGGTCAGCGTGGGACTCGACTGGAGCATGAGAGCACACACCCCGGTGAGATGCGGTGCGGCCATGCTCGTACCGGACATGGGCTGGTACTGGCTCGACCCTGCGGCTCCTACCAATGCCGAGGTGATGGCCTGGCCCGGTGCGGCGAGCGTCGGTGCGTGGCGGCCGTCGCGGGTGGGACCTCGGCTGGAAAAGGTGGAAAGGTTCCCCTGTCCCGCGCCTTTGGTGATGTAGGAGGCGGCGGTGACGACCTTCCGACTGGTCCCGGGCACGGAGATGGTGGTCTCGTCGTTGCGGTGCGCACCGATGAACTGGGGAACGGTCCGTCCCCTCTCCATCCAGGCGTGCCAGCGGCCGCTGTCGGCAACGGTCTGGCCGATGAGCGTCAGGCTCCAGGTGCCGGGCCGGATCGCTGTCTGGCTTCCCGGGCTCAGCTGCACGTAGATTCGGTTGTCGCCGTTCAGGGAGTGGTGCACGACGGAGTCGACGAAGGCCTTGTTGCCGCCGGAGAGATCCACCTCCGCACTGGTGGTGCCGGGGTCGATCTCGACGCTCGCCGTTCCGTTGGGGGGTGTGATCCGCAGGGAGAGACGGTCGGCGCCGGAGTACCAGATGTCCAGCGTGTCCGGGGTGTCGTCGCCGACAGGTACCAGGAACGAGACGACGTCGCTGTCCCCCTCCGCCACCTGCCCTGTCGCGTGTACGCCGGCGTTCGCCGCGTTGCCCGCGGACTTCACCAGCGCACGCCCCGGAGTGTCGAGCAGGTTGTCGATGCCGCGTTCCAGCAGGCTGGACCCGTCGTGCGGTCCCAGATTGTCGCCCTGGCTGATGTTGACGACTGCCGGACGCCCGAGGGTCTCGGCGACCTTGAAGACGTAGCCGACGGCCTCGAGCGTACCCATGGAATCGCCCAGGGCTTCGGTCGTGACCCGGTTGGCAACCACGACCAGCTCCGCCTCGGGGGCGACGCCGACAAAGGTGAACTCCGGTTGGCCGTTCCCGGCCGATGACCCGTCACCGGCGGCGATACCGGCCACATGGGTGCCGTGGCCGACGCTGTCGTCCATGTGCCGCACCATGCCCAACGGGTTCGGGGAGCTCAATGCGTCGTCGATCGCGGAACGTTGGTATTCCACTCCGTGGCCGAACGGCGCCGGTGAGGCTTCCCCCGCTTCAGGAGTGAGGTTCTGGTCCCAGATGCGCAGGATGCGGGTCTTCCCGGTCGGGTCCCGGAAGCAGCCGTGGCGCCAGTCGATGCCACTGTCGACCACACCCACGATCACACCGGCGCCACGCAGTCCGGGTGGTCCGGTGTGCACCTTGTCGGCATGGGTCTCGGGCACGGCGGCGTCCAGCTCCGTGAGAGTGGGTCGGGACGCTTCGACGTAGCTGACGGCTTCCGACTCGTCGAGCTCCGTGAGACGGTCGATGCCGATCTCGCCGCCGACCACATCGCCGGACCGGATGTGCACCGTCAGTCCCGTGTGCTGCGACAGCTCTGCCAGGTCGTCGGCGCCGTGCCCCTCCGCCATGCGCACCAGTACACGCACACGAGGTGTCCTCACCCCTTCGGTCGTGAGCGCGAAACGGCCGGTGGCCTCCAGGCCCACCAGCTCAGCCGGGCCGTCCTCAGCCCGGGACTGCAGGAACTTCAGCCGTGAGTCGAGCATGAGCATCCTTCTCTCTGACGAATATCGCCAGCCCTCCAGTCCTCGCAGGACAGGCGACAACGATTAGGCGATCAAGAATTCCGTGGCCGAATGCCCGTCTCGGGGTGGAGGGGTTCAGACAGCTCTACGTGGTCGACACAGTCGACCTCCGTCAGGCGCCCGATATCACCGGGGGCGACCGTCGCGGTCAGGACATCGCCAGCAGCCATACCGACCCGTGCGCCGGCGTCGGCGATCTGCCGTCGCTGTTCTTCACCGGGTTCACCTTTCACCCGGATGAGCACCTGGAAGGGGGTGGAGTCGACCGCCTCGCCGGCATCCGACAGCGCACGCCGCGCGGCGGAGCCAAGTTTGTGAGAGTGCATCTTCCCCACCTGATCCGGTGAGCGGCACCGTCCGTACGAACTCGTTGCGCCGACATTGCTCTCACGTCGGCGACCCTTCGCGCCGCATTGCCTCTGATACCAGCGTAGGCATCACGGGCGGCACACGCCATTTCGCCCCTGACGCACCTTGAGCGGCCCTCTCGCGAACGGTGATGAAATGCATGGGCATCATTCGTCGCTTCGCAGGCGGACGAGGACCGGATTGTGTCCGAGAGCTACCAGTCGGGATGCACGTCGGATCCGAAGCCGCCGCCGGCCGGGCGCTTTTCGAAGTGGAGGTGAGGGCCGGTGGCGTTCCCGGTGGAGCCGACTTCTCCGATCTTCTGCCCAGCTTTCACGGAACCGCTGTTCACCGTTCGCTCGGAGAGGTGGCAGTACCAGAAGTCGAATCCGCCGGCGCGTAGCACGAGAAAGAGGCCGAAACTGCTGTCCTTCCCGCTTCGGACGATGGAACCGCTGCGCACCGCGACACATGGTGTGCCCTCCGGCGCGGCGTAGTCCGCACCGGTGTGGTAACCCAGGCTCCAGTGGGGCCCCTTCTTCCGGTAGGGGGTGGTGACGCCCTTTCCCTGCACAGGGGACGCGACGCGAGCACCAGGAGAAGGAGGCGGCGCTGTCGGGACGCGGAGTCGGTCCCATGAGGTCTTGCCCGGAATGCCGTTGGCATCGGCCCCCTGGAACTTGAGCTTGCGCTGCCATGCGGCGTACGACTGTTGATCGGCAACGGTCCACTCGGGACCAGGACCAGACTGGTACTTCCCGCATCCCTCCGCCACCAGACGTTTGCCCATCGCGCTGATCACGGGACTGCGTTGTCCCTTGTGGAAGAAAGCCGCTCCTGGGAAGGGTGCCAATGCAGACATAGCCTTTCCTCCCTTCATGAATACTGCGGCACTGTTCGCCGCTGTCCGGGGCACTGTTCGCCGCTACCCGGTGAACCGCGTCGACTGAACCGCTTCTCGCGAAACGCAGGGAAATCTTGGTGATGGCTTCGGGATGGCGCCAGTCCACGTCGAACCTGGGCTCTGGCACGAGCTTGATCAGCGAGGAGAAGCCAGGGAGTCCATCTACCTCATGGCCGGCCCCGACAGAGGGCCGGCCTGGCAGATGCGCACCTTCCCGGACATTGCGCCGCTTATCGTCACAGCCACTCTGTTTCCACCATGCGCCCGCTGGAAGTCGTGCGCAATCTCGAGCGATGTGCAGCATTCGGATGCCTGGACGAACAGTCCGTCAACGCGCTTGGACTGCGAGGTCCTTTCGGACGCGCATTCTCGCGACGATGGGCGATATGCGTCCCGCCTGAAAGGATTGATCGGCGCGTGCCGGTCGCCGCAAGGCGGCTGGCTTCAGGTGAGGTGGCGGGAGAAGAACGTCAGCGAACTGTCCAGCTCGTGCCCGGGCATGTCCCCGTGTTTGCCAGGGTTCGCATGGAGTGTCTTGTCGGCCGAGGCGAAGGCGTCGAACAGTGCCAGACTCTGCTCTCGCGGCACGCGCTCATCGTCCCACTGCACCAAGAACTTCACCGGAATCGTGATCCGTGCCGCGTCTGCGCCCGAGGCCAAGGCTCCGCCCAGGCCCAACACGGCCGCGCGGATGCGGGGTTCGGCAGCGACGAAGGGGACGCCGAGCCCGCATCCCAGCGAGACTCCCCAGTAGCCCACGGGGCCGGCACCGACGTCATCGAGCTGCTGGACCGCGTCCAGGACCCTGCGCCACTCCGGAACGGTCTGGCGGGCCACGAGGGCCTGAAAAGCGGCGATGAGCGGCGCCGGCTCCTCCCCGGCCTCCACACGCGCCTGGTTCTCGGCTGCGATGCGGTGGTACTTCTCGTCCACGGGCCGCTCCCCATGGTTCGGCACGTCGACGGCCACCACAGCGAAACCGGCCTCCGTCACAAACCGGCGGCCAAGATTCAGGATGTCGGATGCTTTCTTGTGCTGACCGCCACCGTGGCCCATCACGATGAGGGGACGGGTACCGGCAGCAGCGCCCGGCGTCCACAGGACACCCGGAACGTCGTCGATGACAAAGAGCCGTTCGCGGACGCCGTCGCGGAACATCTCAGAAATGAAGTGCATAGCGATTCCAGCCTTTCAGGATGGATCGCGGGCGCTCCCTAGGCCATGCGAGGAAGGGAGACCCGACGTGTCACGGTATTGATCGGTCTCACCTCCCTGGGTGCGCGGTCATGCACGGCGGCACGAAAGTATCACGGCGGCCTTCGGCAGGGTCCAGCCATGAACGTCGCCAGTTGTGGGCCTGGCTGACGGAGCGTAGGCCGCCGGCCCGCCGCCATCTTGTCGAGTGGCGGAGGGGCCGGGCGGCCCGCCGTGCCATGGTGGGGGGCGTCAGGCCTCTGGCTGGGCCGCCCAGGTCCGCAGTGCGGCTTCGGCTTCCTCGCGGGACACCGGGCGCCCGCGGTCGATGTGCATGTGCTGGAGGTGACGGATGGCTGCCCCGATCCTGCGGCCCTGCGGTATGCCGAGCAGGATGCTGATTTCCTTGCCGTCGAGGGGCACCGGGATGTCGGGCAGCCGCTGAGTGACGGCCCGCTCGGCCGCCGCGCGCTCCGCGGACTCGCGTCTGGCCTGCTCGCTCGCGTACCACTCGTCGTAGCCGGTCGCATCGCGGGCCTCAGCGGCGGCCCGCCGCCAGTCCTCCTCGTCCCGTCCTTGGCCCAGGCCCACTTCCATGAACAGATCGCGGTAGTCCGGCGCGCCGGGACCGGCGGGCGCCGCGCCGAGCCGGGCGAGCGCCGCGTTGATGGGCCAGTCCTCCCGCGGACCGCTGAACTCAGAGGTATGCGCCGGCCCCCATTCCTGTGCACCAGCCCACCACACGGTGGCGGTCTGTTCCCCGTCGCCGCCCCAGAAGTCCGCTTCCACATGCGCCATCGGTCCGCTCCATGAGAGGTCGCGCAGTATGCGCGGCAGGTCCCTGCGGAGCCCGGCGGAAAGCGGCAGCAGCCCCAGGCGCTGGGCAAGCGGGGCGACCACCGCTCCCGCCACTCCGTCCGCCCAGCTTCGCAAGCGGTCGAAGTCACCTATGACAGCGTCGAGTCGGTACGACATGCGCGCACAGTAACCACGCTTCAGCGGCGCCAGCCACTACTTCCGTCGCCGCCACCACCGACGAATGCGCCGAGCCGGGCCCCAGCAGATGTCCGACACGACACCTTCACGGCGGTCTTCCAGCGGTCCTCCAGTGACCTTCCAGCCATACCAGGACGTCCGGTTGCGCACTTCCAGCCGCACGTGACACGTACGCAAGGGCTCCGTGCGTCCGCGCATTCCTCAGAACAGCGCCTCGGTCATTGCTTCGGGGCCTCGGCGACCACATCGGCGCCGTCGCAGAGCCGCCGCCGTGTTCCGGTGACCGGCCCCACCGGGGCTGAGCGCTGTCCCGGTGTCAGTCCCGGCCCGTACGCTGCACCGTCATGGCCAATGACGTGTTCGACTACGCTCAACCGGGGCCCTTCACAAGCCTGGAGTCGGCCCAGCTCCGGCTCCTCGAAGGGCTGCCGGAGGATCCGGTCGGTATCTGTGCCGCCGTACGCGGTCTGGTCATCCAGCCCGCGGACGCCGCGGCGTCGGAAATTCCCGAGAGCCGGATCGCGGAGAAGAACATCCGGCCGGTCAGCGAGCTGATCAGTGCGTTGACCGCTCTGGACCCCGCCCCGCTTCGCCAGCCCCGCACGCCCGAGACGCGGGTGGTCGGCACCTGCCGTCACTTCGCCACGATCGCCTGCGCGATCCTGCGGGCACGGGGTATCGCCTCCCGGGCCCGCTGCGGTTTCGGCACCTACTTCCTCGCAGGCCGCGGCGTCGATCACTGGATCACCGAGTACCGGGACGACCACGACGGCCGCTGGGTGCGTGTCGACACCGAGCATCTCGGCCAGGGCTACGTGGACCGTCCGGACGACCTCGCTCCGGATGAGTTCCTCACCGGGGGCGAGGCGTGGCTCCGGTACCGCAACGGCTCGATCGACCCGGCCCTGTTCGGTGTGGCCGGCACCGAACATGCCTGGGGGCGGGCCGAGATCAGCGGGAACGCGGTCCGCGACCTCGCCGCGCTCTGCAAGCAGGAGACACTCAACTGGGACGAGTGGGGCCGTATGACCGCCGCCTACGAAGGCAGAACCGGCACCGACTACGACCAGCTCATCGATGAGGTCGCCGACGCCTGCGCCAAGGACGATTCACCCGCCCTGGCGCGTCTGTTCTCCCACGAGGATCTGGCGGTTCCGCCGCGTCTCGCGGCTTGACCGCTACGAGGGCGGGCCGGGGCAAGACCGCGGCGGGGATGTCCCGAACAGGCAATCGGTGATGTCTGCCGGAGGCAAGACCCTGCCCCTGGTTCTCGGGTTCACTGTCGGCCACCCACCACGAAAGGGAGGCAGGCATGCCGGAAGAAGCCAGGTCCGAATTCTGGAAGGGGCTGAAGCCGATCCAGAACTCGTTGAAGCCGGACGCACTGCCGGAGGTGTATCTGTCCCAGGTGGCCACCGACGACGACCGGTACTACGCGCCGCTGAGCGAGACCGTCGGCTCGCGCCCGCTGTGGATCAACGTCAAGGACAACTCCTGGGCCGACATCCTGCGCGCCAAGGAGGCCGGACTCGTCAACCGGCACTACCACCCGCACGAGGTGTTCGCCTACACGCTCTCCGGCAAGTGGGGATACCTGGAGCGGCCCTGGACCGCGCGTGCCGGAGACTTCGTCTACGAGGCGCCGGGCGAGGGACACACCCTCGTGGCCTACGAGAGCGACGAGCCGATGAAGGCGTTCTTCATCGTCAAGGGGCCCCTGATCTGGCTGGACGAGAACGGTGAGCCCGACGGCTACTTCGACGTCCACGACTACATCGAGCTGTGCCGCGCCCACTACGAGAAGGTCGGCATCGGCGCGGACTACGTCAACTCGCTGTTCCGGTGACCTCGATCCTTCCCCCCGGCCCGGTCCCGGGAGCCGGAGCGCCGGGCGCCGCCGGACGAGGGCCTGAGTGCCGGTCCCGGACCGCCGTATGAAGGCCGCCGTCTGGTACGGAGCCAAGGACGTCCGCATCGCCGAGGTGGACGTGCCCCGAGCCCGGCCCGGGGAGGTGCTCATCGAGGTGGCCTACTGCGGCATCTGCGGCAGCGATCTCCACGAGTACGCCGACGGGCCGCACGCCATCCCGGTCACCGAGCCTCACCCGGCCTCCGGCTCCACGGCTCCACTCGTCCTCGGCCACGAGTTCTGTGGGACGGTGGCGGCCCTCGGGCCGTCGGTGACCGGCCTCGCCGTCGGCGACCGCGTGGCCATCGAACCGAACTACCGATGCGGGACCTGCCCCCGGTGCCGAGCGGGCGAGTACAACATCTGCCGCCACTTCGGGTTCGCCGGGCTGATGGGGAACGGCGGGATGGCCGAGTACGCCGCCGTCCCCGCCTACATGGCACACCGCCTCCCCGAAGCCGTGTCACTGGAACAGGCGGCGCTCTTCGAACCGGCCTCGGTCGCCCTGCACGCGCTGCGGCGCGCCGGGGCCACGCCCGAGACCGTCGCCGTCGTCGGTCTGGGACCGGTGGGCCTGCTCTGCGTCCTGCTGGCCGCGGCGCGTGGGGTGCGCCGGATCGTCGCCGTCGACGTGTCCCCCGCCCGCCTGCGACGCGCGGGCGACCTCGGCGCCACGGACCTGGTCGACGGGCGGGAAGCGGACACCGGGGAGCGGATCCTGGAGCTGACCGGCGGGGAGGGCGTCGACACCGCGTTCGAGGTGGTCGGGTCCCAGAGCGCACTGCACACCTGCCTGGCCGCGACCCGGCGTGGCGGCCGGGTCGTCCTTGTCGGCCTCGCCCAGGAGGTGTCCCTGGACGCCTTCGCACTCGTCAACAACGAGCAGTCGATCGTCGCCAGCGTCGGTTACCGCGACACCTATCCGGAACTGATCCGGCTCGTCGCCGAGCAGGGCCTGGACCTGACCGCGGTCGTCACCGTCGACCATCGCCCTCGCCGACCTCGTACCGGCCGGCTTCGAGGCTCTGCTCGACGGCCCCGGCGACCAGGTCAAGATCCTGGTCAGTCCCGCGTCGCACCGCCCCGGAGCACCGGTCCCCCACCCACCCTCCGACCGAACGGAACAACGAAGATGACCCCCGTGCTCGCCGCCGACACGTTCGCCGGCCAGAGCGTTCTGGTGACCGGTGGAACCTCCGGCATCGGCGCGGCCACCGCCGACCTGCTCGCCGACCTGGGGGCCGAGGTGTACGCCCTCGGTCTGCCGCCGACCGACGACGCCGAGCTGACCCGCCACGAGCGGGTGCGTGTCGTGCATCAGGACGTGACGGACCGGGACGCCCTCACCCGACGGATCACGGCGTACGACCGTCTCGACCATCTCGTCACCTGCGCCGGCATCAGCGCCGACCGCGACGAATACGGTCTCGCACGGTGGGACCAGGTACTGGAGGTCAACCTCACCTCCGCCATGGTCGCCTGCCAGGCGGCGCGGCCGCTGCTCGCCCGCCGGGGTGGCAGTGTCGTGACCGTCTCGTCGATGTTCTCCTTCTTCGGCAGCCGCGACCGGCCCGCCTACAGCGCCAGCAAGGGCGGAGTCTCCCAGCTGACCCGGTCCCTGGCGGCCGAGTACGCCGGGAACGGCATCCGGGTGAACGCGGTGGCACCTGGCTTCGTGGCCACCCCACTGGCCCGCGGCGTGCTCGACGACCAGGAAGCCGCACAGGCGGTGCTGGCACGCGTCCCCCTCGGACGATTCGGCCGACCGCAGGAGATCGCGACAGCCATCGCCTTCCTGTGCTCACCCGCCGCCTCGTACATCAATGGCGCGATCCTCCCGGTCGACGGCGGCTATCTGGCCGTTTGACCTTGCTCGCAACGGCACGGGGCCAGTAGGGAAACGTTCCAACCCTCGTGTGCCGACGCATCCGGAGCGCGGCCGGCTGCGCCCTCCCGAAGAGAAGGTCTGATGGTGGACCCGGAAATGAACCGCAGGGCGATCATGGGCGGTTCGCTGTCCGCAGTCGCCGCGCTGAGCACGTCCCTCCCCGCACAGGGACGGCCCGTCGGGAGCACGGTCGTCGCGGCGACCCGGTACGGGACGGTGCGCGGGAGGCGCGAGGACGGCATCGCCAAGTTCCTCGGCGTGCCCTACGCCACGCCGCCGCTCGGCGAACTCCGGTTCAAGGCCCCGAAGCCGCCCACGACGTGGTCCGGCGTACGCGACACGGTGACGGCACATGAGCGAGCTGTGGGCGGGCTTCGCCCACACGGGCCGGCCCACTGCGGCGGACGTGCCGAGACGGTTCGCCTACACCCTCACCGACCGAGCCACGATGTGGCTCGACGCCAGCTGTCGCATCGTCACCGATCCGGACTGGGACGAGAGGCTGTTCTGGGAGAACCGCGCCTGAGCCGGCCGAACCGGTCACCGACTTCGGCGCAGTGGGTCCGTCCGTCGGCCGAGGGCACGGCTCCTGTCACGAGAAATCCGCTGAGGAGCTGAGGAGTTGAGCAGTGGAGGAGGCTGTGACGGCTCCGGAACGCCTCGATCCGCCTGCGCTGTCCGTCGATGGGCGCGGGCGGTCACGTCGGCTGGACCGGCCCGATCGGCTGGATCGCCAGGTCGGCCAGGTCGGCCAGGCTCGGCTCCGCGAGAGATGCGCATACGGACCCTCGACCGGTCGTGTGCGGGCGCGCAACTCGGCAGCAGAGCGCTGGCGAGCATCAAGGGCTGCGCGCTCTCCCGCTTCCGAGTCCTGTCTGAGGGACACTGATCGCGTGATTGTCGAACGCGCGTATGCCCATCTCTCCCCGTACGACGAGAACACCTGGCCCTGGTCGGTGCCCTGCGTCCGCCAGTTGCTCGACGAGGGGCTGCGGTTCACGGCACCGGTGACCTTCGTGGTAGGTGAGAACGGGTCGGGCAAGTCGACCCTGGTCGAGGCGCTCGCCGAAGCGTTCGGTCTGGACTCCTACGGCGGCTCCCACGACTGGCGGTACGCCTCCCCACGGGGCAAGTCGGAGCTCGGCGAGCGGATGAAGTTCGACGCGGCCCCACGCGGGCGTCGCATGATGACCAGTTGGTCGGCCCGCCAAGGCTTCTTCCTGCGGGCCGAGACCGCGCTGGACGCCCTGGACAGAGAAGGGTTCTCGCCGGACTCGGTCAGTCATGGCGAGGGCTTTCTCGCCGCGCTGCGCGGGAAGTTCCTGCACCCCGGGCTCTATGTCCTCGACGAACCGGAGGCGGCCCTCTCCTTCTCCTCCTGCCTCGAACTGATCGGTCACATCGACCGGTTGGCCAAGGAGGGCGGCCAGGTCATCTGTGCCACCCACTCCCCCTTGCTGACCGCCCTCCCGGATGCGGACATCATCGAGGTCGGCGAGCACGGCATACGGAGAACCGCCTGGCAGGAACTCGCGATCGTGGACCACTGGCGCCGCTACCTCGCCGACCCACACACCTACCTGCGCCACGTACTCGAGCCGTAGACCGCCCGCACGCGCCCCCGCCTCCCTCGCACATCAGGTGGGGTGATCACACGGTGATCACCCCACCTCAGGTTCGGTCGTCATGTACGGCCGCTGACGAGCGGCGCACGTGCGTCCTGCCTGCGTCCTACGCGAGGCGGCGGACGAAGACGTCGCCCGTCTCGTTGGTGTCGCCGGGTACGAGGTCGTTCTCCGCCGAACCAAAGGCGACCGTCCGCCCGAAGGCGTCGACCAGGGGCGAGGAGCGCTGAGCCGTGTCGCTCTGCGCTCCGTCCCGTGTGACGTTCAGCCGCTGCACCTCGCCCGTGACGAGATCGCGCACAAAGGCGTCGGCATCGCCGTTCGTGTCGCCCGGCACGAGGTTGTCGGCGGACGAGGTGAACACCACCCGCCGGTTGTCGGCGCTGAGCGCGGGCCCGCGCTGGTTGACCTGGCCCGCCGAGTGGTCGTTCGGCTCCGACCCGTCATGGGCGAGGGCGAGGCGCCGGGTCGCTCCGGTACTCAGGTCCTTGGCGAAGACGTCTCGCTTGTCGTTGGTGTCATCCGGCACGATCCCTCCCCATTCGCTGGCGTAGAGGGCGTAGCGACCGTCCGGGCTCAGCCCGATCTCGCCCCGGACGGCCACGGAGATGCCGTCGCGGGTGTGTGCCGCCTGGACGGTCCGGCCGGTTCGGGTGTCACGCACGTAGAAGAGGAAGGCCTGAGGCATCTTGGCCTCGGAGGTCGCGGAACTCCCGGAGGTCCCGGAGGTCCCGGAGTCCTCGGCGGTACCGGGGGTCCCGGAGTCCTCGGGCCGGGCCCCCTCCTCCTCGCCGCCGTCGAGCAAGAACTGGGTTCGGAAAGCGATTCGGGTCCCGTCCCAGCTGATCGCCGCGCCTTCCGAGAATCCGTCCGTCTGCGACCCGTCGTCCGCCACACTGATCCGCTCGGTGGTCTTCTTCCACCGGTCGCGGACGAAGACGTCCCCACGGTCGTTGGTGTCCCCCTCCACCAGGTCGCTCCTGCTGGAAGTGAAGGCCACATAGCGGCCGTTGGCGCTGATGGACGGCTCGTACGTCTGCGCCCAGGTGGTCCCGGCCGCCACCAGGAGCTCGGTCCGCCCCGTCAGGCGATCGTGGACGAAGACGTCCTGGGCGTCGGGGGTGTCGCCGGGCGCCAGGTTGTCGGCGTAGGAAGTGAAGGCGACGTAGCGGCCGTTCGCGCTCAGCGAGTACGTCGTGGTCTCGTTGTCGGCCTGGGTGCCGTCGTCGGCCACGTTGACCCGCTCGATCGCGCCGGTCCGCAGATCCTTCACGAAGATGTCGGAAAATCCGTTGGTGTCACCGGCCACCAGATTGGTCGCCGAGGAGTCGAAAGCGACGTACCTGCCGTTGGCGCTGATTCCGCCCACGTCTGAGTAGTCGTTGGCCTGAGAACCCTCAGCCGTGACGCTGATCCGCTCCGTCCGGGGCCGGGGCCCCTCACCTGCTGCCGCCACCCCGGTCACAGGCAGCACGGCCACACAACTACCGACCAGGACCGCCCACAGCGCGGCCCGTCTCCCACAACGCATCGTTCCCCCTCCACAAGCCCCGTGGCCTCTGGCAATACAGGCCGGACACAGCCAATAGCGGGGATACGCCGTGGGCAACAGGGCGGGAGGGCAAACCAGCCGTTCTCACATCTGTGCGGCGACGGCGAGCACGCTCTCCGTGCGCTGCGCGGACGCAGCACCGGGCGGCACGAGCATACGATCGCCACGTGACGATCACGTACGAGTGGCGGGGCGACTTCGACAACGGCTCCCTCAACGCGCTGCATGCCGACGGCTTCGGCCACCCGGTCGCGGAGACCGACTGGCGAGCACGACTGGAACGCCACAGCCTCGGCTGGGTCTGCGCCTGGGAAAACGGCTCTCTGATCGGCTTCGTCAACGTTGCCTGGGACGGCGGCGTGCACGCCTTCGTCCTGGACACGGTGGTCGCGCAGCACGTCCGGTCGACAGGGGTCGGAACCGCGCTCGTCGCGACGGCCGCCGAGCGAGCCCGCGACGCCAAGTGCGAGTGGCTCCACGTCGACTTCGAGGAGCACCTGCGCACGTTCTACTTCGATGCATGCGGCTTCGAGGAGACGGCAGCCGGATTGATCGCCCTCTGAACACACACCTGGAACGCCCTGGCCGTGGTGCACGGGCGTCCGGCGCGGTGTCGGTCGGCCCCATCCGGGGTCACCCGCCACCCGGCGACGACGCACACCCGAGCCGTGGCAGTGCTGCACAGCGAGGCGATACTCGAAGCGGACGGCGGTGAGCTTGACTCAGCCAGGTTGTCAGTCATGCTGTCCGGGTGACTCACCGCGTCAGCGCTCTGATCTCGGCCTTCGGCGTACTCGCCGGCACGGTATTGCTCGTGGGCACCGTTCACGCATACCGCTCCGGGGCAGCAGCACTCTGGATCGTGGCCGCAGCCGCGATCCTGCTCAGTGCCTCGTACACGCTCGTACGGGATGTGCGCCGACTGCGTACCGGGCAGACGACCTGACGAAGTGTGCCGGTCCAAACCGTACCTCGGCAGGGCGGTCCAGGTGGCAGGTGCCGTGCGTCCCGCTTTCCTGCCGGCTCTCGCGCCCGAAGATGACTTCCCGCGGTCTGAGCAGGGCTGTGCTGCGTTGGGAGTGCTGCCTTCGGCCGGACGGCGGCCGGTGTCGGTCGAGCGGGGGCCGCTACGTGGCGGGACGCGGTCAGCCGAGTGATCGCACGACACTAATCACGACAGTAATCCGGCGACATCGGCGAAAAGCCCCGGGATACTGGTCGCCCATGGATGAGGTCGAAGTCGTCGTCGCTCATTCCGAGCATGCGACTCTGCGCGTCGGTGACATGTTTCTGAAGGTGGACGCCGATCAGGCGCGTATCGATGTCGAAGTCGAGGCGATGGCCCTCGCGCCGGTGCCGACTCCGTGACGACGTCATCACCGGCTATGGGACCGACGTCGGCCTCGGCGTGATCCGTGCGCGGTGGTCGTTGCGTAGTTTGCTGGTGGTTCGCTGGCTGAGCGAGCACGGCTTCGACCCGTTCGCGCCGGGCTGTGAAGTCGACGTGCTGATGTCACGGACGTGAGGCTGCGCCGGCCGGTCGGTCAGGTGCGTGGTGTGACGCATCGGGCAGGGCCTCACGCCATTCCTCGGGCGCAGCGCCTGCCCTGACTCCCAGCACAGTGCGGTGCGCGCCCGTCTCCCGACCACGGCCTCGCACCGCGACTGCGGAGAGGGCCAGCATCCTGTCCCGCATCAGGCCCGGTCCGGGACTACGACCTGTGGGCGCGCCATGGGGTCTGGCGAGCGCTGGGTACGACACCTGCTGCCCCAGCCCCCCGCCCTCCGTCCGCCCTCCCCCGCGTACGGGGCTTCGGTCCACTGCTGCTCGGCTTCTGTGGCCGAGCAGCCAGTCGGCGCCACCACGGCGGCGGATCGTCCGGCTCCACGGGCGCGTCCGGCAGGGCCGAGAAGACGCCCGCCTTCGCATGCCAGCCGCCGAACACGCCACGGAACATCGGGTGGGGCTCGTGCGGTAGAGGGCCCCTCGTCGAAGCCACTGTGTTCTCCCTCGCTATCGCCGTTACCGTTAACGTGACCGTTAACGAGATTCTTGTCCAGGAGGGCGGATCCCGTCAACGCCCCCACCGGACGGCTCACGAAAACGGCCGCGGCGTTCCGGCACCGTCTGCTCCCGCGGCGGTGCCGGGCTGGGGATGGCGTCGTGGGTCGGTGAACCTGATTGACTTGCCCATACGGCGGCACAGGATCAGAAGTGAAGTGAGTGGGCAGAGAGTGGCCGGACAGCCGGAAACGGAAGACCAGCGGGCGCGGCGTGCGCGGACCGGCAAGCGCGTCACGCTCCGCGACGTCGCCCAGGCGGCAGGCGTGTCCCATCAGACCGTCTCCCGGGCCATCAACGGCAAGGGGGAGATCGACCCGGGGACGCAGCAGCGGGTGCTCGAAGTCGCCAGGCAGTTGCGGTACCGGCCCAGCCGGTTCGGCCGAGGGCTCGTCCGCCCGGACGTCGTGTCCGTCGGGCTCATCGTTCCCGACGTGGTCAACCCCTTCTTCCCGGAGTTCGTGGCAGGGGTGATCGCGGCCGCGGACGAACGCGAGTGGCAGGTGCTCGTGGCCAGCGCCGAGAACGACCGGTCCCGGGAACTGGACCTGGTCCGCTCACTCGGCCAACAGGTCGACGCTCTCGTCGGCTACATCAGCCATCCCGACGCGGAGCTGGAGCCGTACGTGGGCAACGTGCCGCTGGTGGTGGTCGATCGGGGGCTGGACTCGTCGCATCACGCGTTGGTCCACGTCGACACCGCTACCGGAGTCCGGGCCGGGATGCAGCACCTCGTCGACCGGGGTCACCGCCGGATCGGTCTGATCGACTGCGAGTGCGCGAGCGCCCCGATGGTCCGGCGCCGCGCCTTCCTCGCACTCGTCGACGAACACGCGCTGCCCGTCGACGAGGACTGGATCGTCATGGGTGAGCAGTCCCCGGCCGGGGGCGCCGCCGCGTTCGAGGCGCTGCACGCCGCGCACCCGGATCTCACCGCCGTGGTCGCCTTCAACGACCTGGTGGCGATCGGCGCGCTCCGGGCCGCCCGCCGGCTCGGCGTCCGAGTGCCGGACGACTGCGCGCTGGTCGGCTACGACGGGCTGAGCGTCGTCGATCTGATCGATCCGCCACTGACCACACTCCACCTCGACAAGCGACGGCTGGGCGCACTGGCCATCCACCAGGTCGACCGACTCCTCGCAGGCGAACTGCCGCCCCCTATCGTCCTGACACCGACCTTGGACGTCCGCGGCACGACGTGACCCCCGGTGGCCTCGATCTGTCGGCGGAGGTGCTGTCAGCGTGCGGCCGTCGGCGTCGGGCCGAAGGCGTCCGCGAGGCTGGTCAGGACGGAGCCGGGCCAATCGCTCTCCCCGAACACGCTGACCGGCAGGGCGAGCACTCCGTACTCGTGCTGGAGTGTCTCCGCCGGTACTTCGGCCGGGAAGAAGTAGTTGCCGGGGCAGGTTCGGCTCGCTGTGGGAATCGCCTTGAGCACTTCGTCCGGCAACTGCGCGAACAAGCGTTCAGCCCGTACGGCCAGTTCGTCGACGACCTGCCGGGGCACGTCACCGTGTTCGGTCAACAGGCTTTCTGCCAGCCGCAGTTGGGGCGGTGTCGGAGGATCCGCACGGAACGCCGCGGCCAGTCCCGCCAGTTCTGCCAGTGCCGCCAGTTCCGTCCGTTCGGCCAGCCCCGTCCGTTCCGTCAGGTCCGTCAGGTCCGTCAGGTCGGCCTGTGCCGGGCCCAGGAGGACCACGCCGAACGTCCGTGGCCACAGCCATCCCTTGGTGACCGAGTGCAGCAGGACCGTACGACCGGTCTCCAGCAGTCGCCGTGTGCCGGCGGCGAACGGGGTGCCCAGGTCGTAGACGCTGTCGATCAGCACGCGGCGGTGTGGTGACGCGCTCAACCACGCGACCACCGCGGCGCACTCGGCGTCGGTCAGGTATCGGCCGAGCGGCTTGCTGGGGTTGGCGAGCAGCAGGTACTCGGGCCGGTGGTCCGCCGGTGACCCGGGCAGCACCGGTGCCGGTAGCGTCGGGTAGGACTCGGGCTCCAGACCAGCGGCGCGGGCCAGCTCGAAGTACACCGGGTACACGTCGCCGGGCAACCACAACCGCGCTTGCACGGTGCGCAGCCAGTCGAACACCGTCCCCAGTCCGTGCCGGACGCCTCGGCAGACCATGGCGCGACCGGACCATTCCTCCGGCAGGTCGAAGCGCCGCAGCCAGGCTCGGGCGAGATCGCATCGGTGCACCGTGCGGATGTCCGTCGGGTGTTCCGGTCGCAGCGCGGCGAGCGCCCGGTACACGTTGGTCTCGGCGGCGTCCAGCAGCGGCGCGGACGCGCTGAGTCGCTGCCGCCGGAATTCCTGGAACTCGTCGAACCTCATGCCGTCGCGCCTTCCGGCACGATCTCGCTGGCCCGGTCCTCCAGGGAGGCGTAGCAGCGTCCGTCGGCCATGACGTTCCAGCTGCGTGCGATCCCGTTGGTGCGTTCCCAGAGCAGGCTGGGCTCGGTGTAGGCGGCGATCCGTATCGGGCGGTCGTCCCAGGTGCCGTGGTAGACCGGCGCGCCCCAGGGCAGGCGGTCCGCGAGGGCGAAGCCGTTCCGTTCGGCGAACGCGGTGACGACGGACAGTGACACCTGGTGCTCCCGGCTCCAGACGTTGGCGGCGCGGTCGAAGTAGAGCGACTCCGTGCTGGTCGAGACGTAGAGCTCCTTGAAGCAGACCTCCTCGACACCGAGAGCCGCGGCCCAGGAGAGGTAGTCGGCGACATCGGCCGCGTCGGCGACGCCCCCGTGCTGGAGCACGCAGATCAGCCGCATCCGCAGCCCCGGCCAGCGGTCACGTTCCGTGCGCCAGGTGTCGATCACGGAGTTCACCGGCGTGCGCAGCATCATGAGCCGCTCGTTGACGTCGTCGTCCTGATGATGACGGGAGACGGCCAGCACGCTCAAACCCGCTGCGCCCAGGGCCGCGAGGCGGTCGGCCCGGTCGGCGTGCGGGCCCTTGGCGAGGGTGTGGGCGTTGGTGATCAGGACGACCTTCGGGAAGGCCGCCGAGCATGCGGACACCAGTCGCAGCTGCTGTTCGAACGGTATGAGCGTGGGCTCCCCGCCACCGGTGATCACCGCACGCTCGGCGCCCGCCGCGCGGGTGCGCTCCAGCCAGTGGGCGACCGCGTCCCACGGGACCCGCGCCGGCGCCTGGTCGCTGGAGATCGAGGCCGAGGAGAAGCAGAACGAACAGCGGGCCTGGCAGGCGGAGGCGACCGGCAGGAGCGAGACCGAGCGCGGTCGTGTGTCGGCGTAGCGACGCAGGTCCGCACCGTGCAGGTGCAGGGAGGCCGCCATCGCGTCCTCGACGGTTGTCGGGCACAGGGTGAACTCGTCGCCTGCTTGGTCGAGTTCGTGGACCGCCGACAAGCGGATGCGTGCCTCGTGCAGTTCCATGCCGAGGCCGGTGGCCGTGTTGGGCACCAGCGTGTCGGGGTCCACCGTGGTTTCCAGCACCAGCAGCCGGTCGCCCGGTATGGCCAGACGCTCCAGCAGGCGTCGCGCCTTGCCGATGCCGATCCCCAGCTCCGCGCGGGTCAGCAGGTGGAACCGGTCGGGATAGGTGCTTTCCGGGATGCCCGCCTTGCCGTAGGCGAACGCGTACTTGTCGAAGCCCTTCGCGAAATTCGACAGCACGATGACGTGGAAGCGCTGGTCACTGTGGTTCATCCCGTCATCATGCAGGAACGGTTCCCGGACGGCAGGGGATAAAGCGCAGGCGAAGCACGGTGCCCCGTGGCGAGCCGCTGTGCGTGGTGGGTTCGGTGCCGGTCAGCTCAGTTGCTCGGCCAGTCCGACGATGATGCCCTCCGGGCCGCGGACGTAGCAGAGCAGATAGCTGTCCTCGAAGCGGGCGATCTCGCCGACGAGTTCGGCGCCGTGGGGGCGCAGGCGGGCCACGGTGTCCTCCAGGTCGTCGACGGCGAACATGACGCGGTGCGTGCCCACGATGTTGTGCGGCCGGTCGTGCGGTCCGGCGCTGATCACCTCGGGGCTGCGGTACTTCGCCAGTTCGAGCCGGCTGTGACCGTCCGGGGTCCGCAGCATCGCGATGTCACAGCGGACGCCGTCGAGTCCGGTGCACCGGTCGGCGAAGGAGCCCTCCACCTGCCCCCTCCCCTCCAGCTCCATACCGAGTTCCGCGAAGAACGCGACAGCGGCGTCCATGTCCTCGACGACGATGCCGACGTTGTCCATCCGCTGAATTGCCATTCCGGTTTCTCCCTCTCCTCGTTCGGCCGCCGACGGCCGCTGAGGTCCATGGAACGCCTTTGCCCACGGCTCGGCACGCGGTTGCTGGAAGGCGAGCGCCGTGGCGTAGGCATGCTGACGTGCGGCGACCCGCACGGCGGTGCCGTGCGGGTCGTCCGTCGATCGAGGGAGTGCGATCAGGTCAGCGGGCTGACCGCCGTGAAGGAACTGTCGGCGCGGAAGGTGGCGCTGTCCTGGTAGGGGTCGACGCGCAGCTCGTAGTTGTAGTGGCGGAGGTAGCGGCCGGGGTAGTTGTACGACTCGAGGCTCACCGAGCCGGACGTCGAACCCGGCCGGGCGCAGTAGGTGGCGTCCTTGTTGAAGAGCGTGGTGCCGTTGCCGGCGTCGAAGCGGATCCGGAAGTCCTTGTGCCGCAGGTAGCGGCCGGAGGAGTCGCGGAAGGAGTAGCAGTTCGCGTCGGCCAGACCCGGGATGACGGTGAAGGTGGCGCTCTGCTTGACCGCCGTGGTGCTGGATGACGTCACCGGGTCGAGGTAGCCGAGGCTGTCGGACCGTACGACGGCGTAGCGGCCGGGGAAGTTGACGGACTGGAGCGAGCGGGTGGTGTTCGTCGGCAGGGAGGTTCCGTTGGTGACCGGCTCGACGCTGCTCAGGGTGGGTACGACCTTCTTGATCAGGCCGCCCGAGTCGAACTCCATCTTGTCGATGGTGGTTTCGCGGTGGGTGCCGTCTCCGCCGGGGATGGCGAAACGGTGGTAGACGATGTACCAGTCGTCGGTGTTCGGCACCTGGATCACGGAGTGGTGGCCGGGGCCCTTGATGCCGAGCGAGAGGTCCTTCTCCAGGATCACACTCCGCTTGGTCCAGGGACCGGTGGGCGAGGAGCCGGTGGCGTAGGCGACGCGGTAGTTCTCGTCACGTGTGTCGTTCTCCGACCACATGAAGTAGTAGGTGCCGTTGCGCTTGACGACGAAGGAACCCTCGCGGAAACCACTGGTGGTGATGTCGGTGGCCTTCGAGGCGTCGAAGGAGATCATGTCGTCGCCCAGCGGGACGACGTACGCCCGGCCGTTGCCCCAGTAGAGGTAGGACTGGCCGTCGTCGTCGGTGAAGACCGCCGGGTCGATCATCTGGCCGGTGAAGGCGCCGCTCGCGATCAGTGGTTTGCCCAGGGGATCCGTGAACGGGCCGGTGGGCGAGTCGGAAACCGCCACCCCGATGTTCGCGTCGGCGGAGTAGTAGAAGTAGTACTTCCCGTTCTTCGCGGTCATCGCCGGCGCCCACGCTCGGCCGTCGGCCCAGCTGACGTCGGGACCGAGGTCCAGGATGACGCCGTGGTCCGTCCAGTGGACCAGGTCCTTGGAGGAGTACGCCTTGAACTTCGTGCCGCTCCAGCCCGCGAAGCCGTCGGTGGTCGGGTAGATGTAGTAGGTGTCGCCGAATCGGACGATGTTCGGGTCGGCGGTGAGCCCCGGAAGGACCGGGCTCCTCATGATCTGCGCCGCGACGGTCCAGGTGCGCTTGGCCCCGTCGGAGCCGGTCACCTCGTACGTCAGGGGCGTGGTGAAGTTGCGCGTGGCGCCGGAGGCAGGGCTGATGGACGCGCCCTGGGCGAGGGTGAACTGCGGGGCGAGCGTGGTGAGGTCCGTGCCCTCCTTCACCGGCAGCGTGATGGTGCTGTTGGCGTCGTCGATGAGGGCGTCGGTCTTCAGCGCGGGGAGGGTGACCTTCGCGATGCCCGTGGTGTTGCCGCTGACTTCGAGTACCTCACCGGGGGCCAGCGCACGGTTGTAGACCCGGAAGTCTCGGATCCTGCCCTTGAAGAGCTTGTCGCTGGAGTAGAGCGACTTGCCGATGTAGTTGGCTGTGGTGGTGCCGGATCCGAGGGAGCCGGGGGTGATGGTGACCGACGTGTTGCGGGCCACCTCCACACCGTCCTGGTAGAGGACGCCCGTCGTGCCGGTCTGGGTGTAGGTGACGTGCTTCCAGACCGAGCGCGGCAGCGCGGCCGAGGTCGAGGTGTTCTGCTCGGTGGAGAAGTTCCCGGAGGCGATGGCGGTCCGCAGCGAGTTGCCGGTGCTGAACAGGTACCCGTTGCCGGCGCCGTTGGTGGAGTTGCCGAAGCCGTAGAGGAAGTACGGGGTGGCCTGGGTCGCGTCGATCCGCACGTCCATCGCGACGGTGATCGAGTTCATGCCGCTCATGATGTTGTCCGGCACCTTGATGTAGGTGTCGGAGCCGTTGAAGGTGAGCCCCTCTCCGGCGCCCGCCCAGCTCGCGGTGCCGTTGACGGTTCCGTCGCGGCCGTTGCCCGAGGCGTCCGCGGCCACGGTGCCCGAGGTGGCGTCGAGTTTGTACCAGAGGGCCAGGCCGTCGGTGATGTCCGCCGCCTGGGCCGGGGACGCCGGGCCGACGACACCCATCAGGAGCGAGGCGGTGGCGGTGGCGGCCAGGGCGCCCAGCCGGAATCTTCGGCGACCGTGAGGTCTCACGCTGTGCATGGGTTCACATCCCGTGAAGAGAACAACTCGTGGACGAAGTCCGAAATGTCGAACACTCAGGAATCCATTCGCGGGTGGGACGCCGGCGCCGCCCCCGGCCGAGGGGCGGTGGCGGGTGGGCGGTCGCCGGCATCCCTGTCGGGTCGCGTCAGCTCGTCAGGCGGAAGGTGGCGTCGCTGCGCCCCGTCGCGGTGGTGATCGGGTCCAGCCTGAGTTGATAGGCGTAGTGGCGGATGTACCGGTCGGGGTAGTTGTAGGACTGGAACGACGACCATGTCGCGTCGGCGAGTCCGGCGACCTGGCGGAAGGTGGCGTCAGCGGCGAACGCGCTGGTGCCGTCGTTGTAGGCCAGCTGGAAATCGAATCCGGAATGCCGCAGGAAGTAGCCGGGGAAGTTCACCGACTCGAAGGAGACGGTGCCGGTGCCCGCCAGTCCGGTGCGCATCCGGAACCGGGAGTCGTCGACGGGGCTGACGTTCGGGTCGATGCGCACGTCGAAGTTGGTGTGACGCACGTACCGGTCCTGGAAGTTGTACGACTGGAGCCGGTTGACAGCGGTGTTGGGCCAGCGGGCGAGGACGCGGCTCTCCTCGGCGGCCGTCAGGTTCAGGATCCAGCCGTGGCGCTTCTTCGTGCCGCCCATGTTGTAGCTGCTCGATGTCTGCTTCTGGTAGGCGGCGGGGTTGGACGGGTCGGTCGTCAGGACCGGCATGTAGCCGCCGCCGGACGCGTACTGGTCGAGGTAGAGGGCCCACTTGTTGGTGCCGTTGAACTTCATCCACATCGGGCCCTCGACCATGGATCCGGTCAGGCCGATGCCGGAGAGGTTGCCGAGATTGGTCCACGTACCCAGGATCGAGTTGCTGCCTTCGAGGGTGATCTGGCCGTCACCGGAGGCCCGGACATAGCGGTAGTTGCCGACACCGGAGGGCACCTCGATGATCTGGGTGTCGATGATCTCCTGGGAGCCGGGACGCTCGATGTAGGTCTGCGGAGTGGTGATCGTACGGAAGTCCGTGGTGCGGGCGTAGAAGATGCGGTGCTTCGTCGCGCCGTTGAGGGGCACGTTCGTCGCCCAGTACAGGACGTAGTCGTTGGTGTCGGGGTTCCAGATCGCCTCCGGCGCCCATGCGTTGCGGCCGTCGGGGATCGCTCCGGCGACGTTGAGCAGCCATGGCTGCGACCAGGTGGTCAGGTCGGTCGACTCCCACACCACGAGGTTGCGGCTGCCGTCGTTGATGGACTGGCTCCACGTCTGCCCGCAGTCGATGCACAGGTCGGTCGCGATGATCCAGTACTTGCTCCCGTCAGGGGATCTCACCAGGGCGGGGTCGCGCACCCCCTTTGTGCCGACCGGGGAGCGCAGGACCATGCCGCCGCCGTTGAGGTCGTTCCAGTGCACGCCGTCGGTGCTGTGCGAGAGGTACATCTGCTGGTTGGTCGACCCCTCCCCCGTGAAGTGCACCATCAGGTAGCCGGGGTCGGCGGCGGCGGCCCGCTCGGGTGTGGTCAAGGCTTGGGACGTGAAGAGTAGGCAGGCGGCGATCACTATCGCCGCGAGCCGGCCGATGAGCCTGGCCATGTGCGTCTCCTGTCGTGCTACGGGTGCCCTGATCGATTGGCCATACGTTCGAAATTTCGATCACTGTGCGTAACTTCGACAGAAGATAAGTTTCGGCCAAGAGCACGTCAATGGGACTGGCGTATTTACGCGCGAAATCTTCCGTGCGTGAACGGGCCCCTCCGCGCGACTGAATCGTTCTACGGGCGTCAGCTGGGTCTGAGGATGACCGCCTGACCTCCCGCGCTGGTCATCGCCATGCTGAGGATCGTCGAGGAGGTCACGCTCCTCGTGCTGACCACCGTGGGCGTGGCGCGCGGGACCGTTCCCGCGGTTCCGTCGGCGTATACGGTGGCGGTGTAGGTGACGCCGCTGTCGAGGAAGTCCAGCGGGACCGACAGGGTGCGGGCGGTCTCGTTGGTCATCGCGCCGAGGAACCAGGTGGCGCCGCTGCGGCGGGCGACCGCGATGTACTCGCCGATCGCACCGGTGAGGGTGGTGCTCTCGTCCCAGGTGGCGGGGACGGCGTCGAACCACGGCAGTCCGGGCCAGTTGGCGGTGGTGGCGTACGACGACGGGGTGGAGTACCAGTAGAGGAAGTTGAGCGGCTGGTAGTACACCGCCGCCATCGCCATCTGGTGGTTGTTGGTCGTCAGGTTGCGGGACTGCCCGTAGCAGATGGTGTAGTCCATCGGTCCGCCCACGTTGCGGGCGAAGGGCAGGGTCACGTTGTGCGTGGCCGTGGGGAACTGCTCGTTGCCCCGGACACCTTCCAGGCTGATCCAGTTGGGGTAGGTGCGCTCGTAGCCGAACGGCCGCACGTCGTCGTGCATGTCGATGAGCAGGTTGTACTTGGCGGCGATCTTGGCCCAGGTGATGATCTGGTTGGTCATGGCCTGGGTGCCGTCGTTGATGAAGCCGAGCTTGATGCCGGCGACGCCCCAGCTCTTGTAGAGGGCGAACAAAGTGTCGGGGTTGGTCAGGGCCAGACGGTTGACGTAGAGGAAGACGCCGACGCCGTTCGTCGTGGCGTGGTCGATCACCATGGGCAGGTCGATGTCCGCGATCGCCGTGGTCGCGTCGGTGGTGGTGAACTCCGGCCCGTACCATCCCGCGTCGTACTCGATGTAGTCCAGGTTGCGGGCGACGGCGAAGTCCACGCCGGCGATGCCGGCGGCGGTGGTGAGGTTGCAGCGGAACACCTTGCCGGGCCTGATCCACGACGTGTCGGCCAGGGCGCCCGCCGGGGCCAGGTTGAGCACCAGTTCGGCGTTGTCGACCAGGTCGGCGTCGGAGGATCCGAGGACGAGCACCCGCCACGGCGTGGCGAACGGGGTGGTGACGGTCGTGGTGGTCTGTACGGTGCCGCTGCCCCGGGCGGTCTTCTTCATCAGGTACGTCTTGAGGGTGTTGCTCTGCCCGGAGACCGAAGTGAGCATCCCTCGGGGGTAGTTCACCCGGGAGGACTCACAGACGCAGGCGCGCAGCCCACCGGGCAGGGTGACCAGCAGCGGCATGTCGGTCAGCGGGCCGACGTCCGTGCCGGACGTGCCGGTGGAGGGGATCGCGTCCGGTGCGACGGCGCTGTACGCGTTCTCGTCCCGGGCGCTGTACACCAGGGTGCCGGCGGGGAACACGAAGCTGGTCAGCTCGTCGGAGATGGTGGCCTTGCCCGTGCCGAGCAGCGTGTGGCGCAGCGCGACCCCGGTGTCGTAGGCGCGTATCTGGATGCCGAAGGCGATGCCGCTGCCGCTGTCCTGTAGGTTCCAGCGCATTTCCTGGTAGTGGTCGCGGATCGTCGCGTTGCGTCCGTACACCGGGGTCCAGGTGCTGTCCTTGGTCCAGTGCTGGTAGTTGGTCATCACGGTGTTCGCGGTGCCCAGCGTGGTGCCGTCGCTCATCGCGAGTCCGAGCACCGAGGTGTCGACGACCGTCGTGCCGGCGCGCTTGACCGACCAGGTGAGCGCTCCGCCGACCAGCGACACCGTGATCTTGTTGCTGCCGTCCGGTGAGGTGGCGGTCATGGTGGCGTCGGCCGCGTGGGCCTGCCCGGTGGCGACGAGGCCCAGCGAGGCGGCCCCCGCGGTGACCGCCGCTCCCTTGAGGATTCCGCGCCGGGACAGCGTCCCCGGGCGGGCGGTTCCGTGCGGGTGGGGCTGTTCCTGACGTGGTGACATTTCCATGATCGGTACATCTCTCCCTGGGTGAGTCGCGTGCGAGGACCGGGGTGGGGAATCAGGCGGAGAGCGTGGGCCTCCCGCACGGAGGGGGTCCGTGATCGGCGGGTACGCCCACGCTCACCGGTTGCCGTGGCCGGTGTCACCGGCCGCCGGGGTGGTCGATCACTGTTCGGTCAGGGTGACCTCGTCGCAGTAGCCGTCGCCGGTTCCGGAGACGAGGTGGCAGTAGACGCGGGCGGTGGTCACGCCTGCCCCTGTCGTGAAGGTCGTCGACTGCTTCGAGTAGGTGCTGGACGTGGTCGAGGCACTCGTGACGGCGGTGCCGTTGTAGAGCTTGGCCTCCAGTGCCGTCGTGGTGCCGGCGGTCTGACTCGCGATCGCGCCGCTCAGCCGGTAGGTGGTGTTCGGCTTGAGGGTGTAGATCAGTTGCCACAGGGTGCCGCCGCTCAGGGACGCGTTCGTCAGTCCGGCGGCGTTGCCGTTGGACGACGTGCCCGAGAGCGAGAAGTCACCGTTGCGCCAGGGCACGGTGTGACCGGACTCGAAGTTGCCGTTGATCACGTGGTTCTTGACGGGGGTGACGGCGAGATCGTCGCAGTAACCGTTCCCGCTGCCGGAGCTCTTGTAGCAGTACAGGCGCACGGTACCGTTCGCCGCCCCGGTGGTGAAGTCGGCGGAGACGAAGGTCCACCCGGTGCCGCTGGCGCTCGCCACGGTTTCGAGGCCGCCGGTGTTCTTGACGCCGACGTTCATGACCTCACCGGCGACGGCGGACTTCACCCAGCCCGAGACGCGGTACGTCGTGCGGGGCGCGACGGGGACGTACTGCTCGACGGAGGCCGGCGAGGGCCCGACCCGGGCCGCGTAGGTTCCGCTGTGGGCGCCCGAGTTCACCACCGAGGCGGAGTTCCACGCGCTCCACGCCGTGAGCGAGCCCTTCTCGAAGCCGAGGTTCTCGTTCGCGAGGCAGGTCGTGTCGGACGGCGTGCTGAACTGGTCGGCACCGATGTCGGGGGCGCAGACCGCGGGAACGGTCGATCCCCAGTAGTCCTTGCCGCCGTTGTCGGGGATGACGACTCCCGCGCCGATGGCCGGGGACGAGGCGGTGAGCTGGTACCCCGCGACGCTGCCGATGCCCGTGCCGCCGCTGCCGGGCGAGACCAGCTGGGGGTCGGCGGTGATGTTGCCGTTGCCGGTCGGCTCACCGGCCGGGTGGTTGCCGTAGAAGAGGTTGTTCCGCCAGGAGAAGTTCGAGGCCGGCTGGTCGCTGGTGTAGACGTAGCCGCCGCTGCCCAGGTTGTAGATGAGGTTGTTGGCGAGCGTGAGGTCGTTCCAGGCGCCGGAGACCTCGAAGATGTTCGCGGTGGATCCGGAGGGCACGTAGATGGTGTTGTTGTAGAACATCGAGTCCTGGGACCCGAGCATGTTGACGACGCGGAGCCGGTCGTCCTCGCTGACGTTGTAGCGGACCGCCGCGTTGCTGCTGAGACGTGACCCGCCGCCGCAGCCACAGAAGAGGATGAACCCTCCCTCGTTGTCGTGGCTGTAGTTGTACTGGACGATCGTGCCGTCCTGCCCGTAGTCGACGTCGAAGCCCTGGCCGTCGGGGTTCCCGGTGAGCTTCTTGGTCCCGTACGCCTCGTTGTACTGGATCACGGTCCCGTCGGAGTCCCAGGCCCAGATGCCGGCGTTCGCCGCGTTGGGGGCCTTCGCCGCGTTGTAGACGACGTTGTGCTCGATGAGGGCGTCCTTCGACATCTGCACCACGATGCCGTCGCCGTCGGTGTCATGAACGGTGTTGTTCCGGACGACGACGCCGGTCCATGGGGTCCAGGCGGGGTTGTTGCAGCCGATGGACGGCCGGCACAGCCAGGTGCTGGACATGTTGATGCCGCTGCGGGCGATGTTGGCGACCGTGTTGCCGTCGATGACGACATCGTTGAAGGCGCTGGCTGTCGTGGTCCCGAGAACGGCGAAGAGGATGCCGGCGCTGCCGTCGACCTCCTTCGAGTTGTTGCCGTTCACGTCGTGGATGTCGAGGTTGCTGACCTTGTAGTGGTTGCCGGTGCCGTAGTTCTCGAGCACCACGTAGACACCGCGCCGCGCGTTCGCGCCCTTCACCGCGCCGGTGTTGGTCACCTCCAGGTTGGAGATCTCCCAGTACTCCTGGTTGTGCAGGTAGATCGCGTCCGTGCCGCCGCCTCCTGCGAGGATCGGCAGGGCGCCCGTGCCGTAGGCGTCGATGGAGATCGACCCGCCTGCCGCGCTGCCCGAACCCAGCGGGTGCAGGGTTCCGTTGCAGGTCGTTCCTCTCTTCAGCAGCAGTTGGTCCCCCGGCGCGAAGGTCTTGGCGTTGGGGCCGGCCAGCGAGTTCCACGGTGAGCCGGACGTGCCGGTCCCGTTCGCCGCTGCCGAGCAGTCCACGTAGTAGGAGGTGCCCGCGGCCTGCGCCTGCACGGCCGGCGTGAGCACGACCGCGGCGCAGGCGAGCAGCATGGTGACGACCAGGCCTGCGATGAACCGTCTTATGTCGGTGACATGTCTCATGGTGCTTCTCCCCGCACAACTTTGTCGGGATGGGTGGTGGGGCTCGCCGTGCTCGTGCGGAGCGCGGCGACGATCGCCTGCGTCGGAGCGGGCTGGTTCGCCCAATCGGCGGCCACGTGTCCGTCGGCGCCGATCAGGAGTGTGTGGAGCTGTCCGTCCTTGGACAGCCGGGTGCCGGCCGAGGCCGAGTCCGCGGCGACGACGAGTCCGGGCGGGATGGCCCAGTTCGCCGCGAAGTTCTTGAGTGCGCCGTCGGTCGTGTGACCGTCGGAGTCGGAGATGAGAACCCGGACGCCGGGGTACTGCAGCGCCACGCTCTTGAGCGACGGGATCTGGCTCCGTGCGTGCGCGGCGACGACGTCTCCCCGGTCGTCGACGGGGAGGGCGGCCACGAGGGTCGGGCCGGAGACGTCGATCCGGTTGCCGTCGAGCAGGGTCACCCCGGAGCCGGCCGGTCGTTCGTCCGCCTGGCATGCGGTGACGAGCAGCAGCACGGGGGCGAGCAGGAGCGCGGCGAGGAACCGGATCACCGATGTGCGGCGGGCTCCGTTCGCCGCTTGTCGGATGCCGGTCACCGGACCGGTCCTTCGAGCGGGAGGACGGGGGCTTCGAGGACTTCGTCGCGGTCGCACACGAGCGTGTCTCCGCTCACCCTCAGGCGGGCCACCTGGATCGAACTGCGGCGGTCGTTGTCGTCGCCGTGGCGTGCGGCGCCGTCGTCGGAGCGCCCCGGGTGCGTGAAGTAGAAGACGTAGGCGCCGAGTTCACTGGTGACGACGTCGGCGTGGTAGCCGTATCCCCCGTCGTCCGGGCCCTGTCCGGGACGGTCGAGAATGAGTCCTCGTGGCTCCCACGTCTCCAGGTCCCGTGAGTGGAGGACCCGCAGTCCCCGCCACTCGTCGACGAGCATCCAGTGACTGCCGCCGAGTTCGAAGACGTTCGGGCCTTCGTGCTCGGAGCACTCGACGGCGGGCCCCCGGACGGTCCACCGTGCGAGGTCGTCGCTGTCCGCCGCGTAGGTGTGCGCGTGATCGGCCTCGTCCTTGTACCACAGGCGGTAGCCGCCGGTGGGGAGCCGCAGGACGCAGGCGTCGATCACCCTCTCGGAGGAGAGCGGCAGGGTGGAGCGGTAGGTCCACGTGAAGAGGTCGTGGCTCGTGTAGTGACGGATGACGCGCGCGTGGCCCGCCCACCGGGTCGGCACACCGCGGATCACGCTGACGAACATGTGGTACTCGGTGCCGTCGTCGACGATCTCCGGCGCCCAGTACGTGTGGCGTCCGGGCTCGATGTCGAGCCCCTCGGCGACGCCCCGGTACAGCCAGGTGGCTCCGCCGTCCGCCGAGGACGCTATCCCGATGTCGCTCCCGTGCACCCAGCTCACGTCGTTCATCGGCGGCGCGTCGGCGCGTCGGCTCGTGTAGAACATCCACCACTCGCCGGCGTGCCGGTTGAAGATGAGGGTGGGGTCGCTCGCGCCGTCGTGAACGGGGTCGCGGAACAGGGGGCGGGCCATGGCTGTCATCGGTTCTCCCCTCAGTCCTGACGGGGTGTCAGGCGGATCATGTTCCAGGACAGTGGTTCGAGTTCGGCGCGCAGGACGCCGTCGGTGACGGTGGTGCCGGTGGCGGTGTGCGGGGTGACGCGGTCGGGCCGGTCCGCGGTGTTGGTGGCCTCCGGGTCGCTGTCCGCCAGGACCAGGTGCTCCACGAGGGTGTGGGCGTCGACGCCGCGCAGGTCGATCGCGAGCGGCAGGGCCTCCGTCTGGCCGCGGTTGACCGCGAAGACGGTGACGGCGCCCGTCTCGTCGTCGATCACCGCGGTGGCGTGCAGCAGCGGTACGTCGCCGAAGCGGGCCGTCGGGTACGTCGGGCTGTCCACCTCGACGCGCAGCACCCGTCCGCGTCCGTACGCCGAGGCCTGGGCGAAGGGGTAGAACGTGGTCTGCCGCCACGCCGGGCCGCCGGGCTCGGTCATGATCGGCGCGATGACGTTGACGAGCTGCGCGAGGGAGGCCGCGGTGACCCGGTCGGCGTGTCGCAGCAGTGCGATGACCAGCGAGCCGAAGACCACGGCGTCGGTGACGGTGTAGACGTCCTCCAGCAGTCGCGGCGCCTGCTGCCACTCCTCGACGTGGTGCGGGTTGGGCCGCTTCTGGTACCAGACGTTCCACTCGTCGAAGGAGAGGTTGATGCGCTTGTCCGCCTTGAGGCGGGCGCGGACGTGGTCGCAGGTGGCGACGACCGACTCGATGAAGTGCTCCATGTCCACGGCGGACGCCAGGAAGGAGTCGCGGTCGCCGTCGATCTCCTCGTAGTAGGCGTGCAGGGAGACGTAGTCCACGAGGTCGTACGCGGCCTGGAGGACGGTCGCCTCCCAGGAGGCGAAGGTCGGCATGGCGGAGCTGGAGCTGCCGCAGGCGACCAGTTCCAGACCGGGGTCGACCTGCCGCATGGCGCGGGCGGTCTCGGCGGCGAGGCGGCCGTACTCCTCGGGGGTCTTGTGCCCGGTCTGCCAGGGGCCGTCCATCTCGTTGCCCAGGCACCACATCCGGATGCCGTACGGCTCCTTGTCACCGTGGGCGGCGCGGCGGTCGGACAGCTCGGTGCCGCCGGGGTGATTGGCGTACTCCAGCAGCCGTACCGCGTCCTCGACGCCCCGCGTGCCGAGGTTGACGGCCATCATGGGCTCCATGCCGGTCCTGCCGCAGAAGTCCATGAACTCGCCGAGGCCGAACTCGTTGGTCTCGGTGGACTTCCACGCCAGGTCCAGCCGGGCCGGGCGCTCCTCGCGCGGGCCCACGCTGTCCTCCCAGCGGTAGCCCGAGACGAAGTTGCCGCCGGGGTAGCGGACGGTGGTGACGCCGAGCTCCCGGACCAGTTCCAGGACGTCCTGGCGCAGGCCGTCGGCGTCGGCGGCGGGGTGGCCGGGCTCGTAGATGCCGGTGTAGACGCAGCGGCCCATGTGCTCGACGAAGGATCCGTACAGACGTGGGTTGACGCTGCCGACCGCGAAGGCCTGGTCGAGGGTGAAGCGGGCGGCGGGCGTGGTGCCGGGCTCGGACATGACTGCCTTTCGGATGTGACGAGGTGGAGGGCAGGAGGGGGAGGGACTGGGAGGTCAGAGCGCCAGTGCGCAGACCACCGAGGGGGCGGAGAGCGGCGGGTGGGGCTGGGTGAGGGTGCCGTCGTCCTGGATCCGCAGGGCGGCGAGCGTGCCGCTGTGCTGGTTGGCGACGAGCAGATGACCAGCCGCCAGGGTCAGGCCGCGGGGCCATGTGCCGCCGGCGGGGACCTCGCCGAGCGGTTCCAGGGTGGTGCCGGTGACGCGGAAGGCGGCGACCGTGTCCGCGCCCCGGTTGGTCACCCACACGAAGCGTCCGCAGGGGGAGGCGACGATGCCGGCGGGCTGGTTGACGACGTCGTGGGCTGTGGCGGGAGTGGCGGAGAGGGCCGTCAGGGTGCCGTCGGTGGCGTCGTAGCGGTGGCGGGTGACGGTGGAGGACAGCTCGTCGGCGCTGAACACGAGGTCGCCGCCGGGGGCGAAGGCGAGGTGGCGGGGGCCGGATCCCGCGCCCATCGGATTCACCGCGACCCGCTCCAGGGTGCCGGCGCGAGTGTCGAGCCGGTAGGTGAACACCGCGTCGGCCCCCAGGTCGGTGGCGAGCAGGAAACGGCCCGCCGGGTCGACGAGTACCTGGTGGGCGTGGCTGCCCTCCTGGCGTCCCGTGACGGGGCCCGAGCCCCGGTGGACGACGAGGTCGGTCGGCTCCAGCAGGCGTCCGTCCGCTCCCAGTCGGTGCACCGCGACGGTGCCCGGCGCGGTGTCGCTGCCGTAGTTCGCGGTCAGCAACCACTCGCCGTCCGGGTGGACGGTGAGGTGGCAGGGGTTCGTCCCGCCGCTGCTCATCGGGTCTCCCAGCGGGGAGAGGGTGCCGTCGCCGTCGCGGGCGACGGCGCTGACGGTGCCCGCCTCGGTCTCGTTGGTGCTGTAGACGACGTCGAGCGAGGGGTGCGCCGCCAGGAAGGAGGCCCCGCTGACGGGCAGCGGCTTCACCAGGTCGTCGTACACGGCGCGGCCGGTGGCGGGATCGAGGAGCAGCGCGGCGAGGCCGGGGCCGTCGCCGCCGGAGTCCGCTGTGTAGGAGCCGGTGAGGAGGGCGATCGCGCCGGTGGAGGGGCTGGTCGTGGGCATGGGTGGTCCTGGAAGTCGCTGTGCCGGGGCGGATGGAGGGGGGCGGATGGAGGTGTCGGCGGACGAAGGCGTCAGCGGACGATGTCGTCGTGGTGGTCGAGCAGTCCCAGTTCGGAGCGCCGGGGCAGGCCCTCCCAGTCGCCGGCGGTGCTCACCGCGAAGGCGCCGAGCAGGGCGGCCGTCCGCAGCCGCCGCTCCGGGGGCTCTCCCGCGAGCAGTTCGGCGAGGTACCCGGCGGCGAACGCGTCTCCCGCGCCCACCGAGTCGTGGACCTGGACCGCTACGGCGGGCTGCCGGTGGGGTTTTCCGTCGATGAGGGCGTACGCCCCGTCGGCACCGACCTTGATCACGGCCGCGCCGGGTCCGAGGTCGCAGATGCCCTGGGCGAGTTCCTCCGGTCCGTCCGCACCGGGCACCACGAGAGCGGCCTCGTGCGGTCCGGCGAAGACCAGGTCGCTCCTGCGCAGCAGGGGCAGCAGGGCATGCCGGGCCTCGGCCTCGTTCCACAGCAGCGAGCGGAAGTTGACGTCCAGGGAGATGGTCACGCCGGCGTCGGCGGCGATGTCCACGGCCCGGTGCACGGCTTGGGCGGGGCCCTCCCCGAGTGCCGGGGTGATGCCGGTGATGTGGAGGACCGCCGCCCCCGCGACGACGCGCTCGGGGACGTCGTCGGCGGTGAGCCGGGCGCCGGCCGTGTGGGTGCGGTAGTAGCGCGTGCGGCTGTGGGTGGAGGTACGGCGTTCCTTCAGCAGCAGGGCGGTGGGGGCCGCGTCGCGCGCGGCGACGGTGGTGACCCCTTCGGCCCGTAGTTCCCGCAGGACGAGGTCGCCCAGTCCGTCGTCGCCCACCCGGCCGATCCAGGTCGCGGATCCGCCGAGGCGGCTGACGCCGACGGCGACGTTGGACTCCGCGCCGGCGATTCCCAGGCGCAGTGCCGTGCCGAGCGCGAACGGGCCGGGGCTCCCGGCCGCCATGACGGCGAGCACGTCGCCGAGGGTGACGAGGTAGGGCTCGCCGGGCGGGGGTGAGGAGGTGTTCACGTTCTTGCCTCCTCGGCCCGTACCGCCTCCAGCAGGGTGGCCGCCCTCGCGGTGAGGCCGTTCAGTGCCTGCGGAGTCGGGTCCCGGTCCGCGCCGCGCAGCAGCGGGGAGCCGATGCCGACCGCGCAGGCGCCCGCGTCCAGGTAGTCCCGCGCCTGGTCGATGCCGACGCCGCCGACGGCGACCAGGGGGATGCCGGTCAGGGGGGCCCGCAGCTGGCGAAGATGCGCGGGGCCGCCCGTGGCGGCGGGGAACAGCTTGACGGCGGCGGCGCCGGCCCGCCACGCCTGTGACACCTCGGTCGGTGTCCAGGCCCCCGGGTAGCAGGCGACACCCCGGTCGGCCGCGTTGCGGACGACTTCGGTGTCGACGACCGGGGCGACCAGGAACTCCGCTCCCGCCGCCAGGGCGTCCCTGGCCTGGTCGCCGGTGATCACGGTGCCCGCGCCGACCGCGACGTCGGGGCCGAGTTCCGCCCGGATACGGGCCAGCGCGTCGAGCGCTCCGGCGGTGGTGAGGGTGACCTCCAGGCAGGTGACGCCACCGGCGGCGAGGGCCCGGGCCACGGCGGGCAGTCCAGAGGCGTCGGCCGACCTGAGGATGGCCATGACCCGTGTCCGGCCGAGCTGCGGGGTGAGTGCGGGGCGCTCCGTCATGACCCCACCGCCGCAGGGCACATGGGGGTTCCCTTGGTGTGCGTCACGCGAAGTTCCTTTGGGCGAAAGCGAGTTGGCGAAGGTACGAAGGTCACTTGAGTCCGGAGGTGGCGACGCCGGCGACGAAGCCCCGCTGCACGATGAGGAACAACGCCAGCACCGGGACGACGTACATCACCGCGCCCGCGGCGACCAGGTTCCCCAGCTGTGCGCCCTGCTGGTTGACATAGCCGTAGGCGAGCTTGACCGCGAGGGTGGTGTGGGCGTCGTCCAGCAGCAGGGCGGGCGCGATCCAGTCGCCCCAGGTCCAGCTGAAGGACAGGATCAGGCTGGTGGCGACGACCGGCCAGGACTGCGGCAGGAAGATCCGCCAGAAGATGCGGATCTGCCCGCAGCCGTCGACGATCGCGGCCTCCTCCAGTTCCTTGGGCATGTTCGAGAAGAACTGCCGGAAGAGGAAGATCAGATACGGGGCTCCGCACAGGCCCCACAGCACCCACGGCATGTAGGTGTTGGTCAGATGGGCCTTGGCGAACAGCAGGTAGGTCGGGATGAGGGTGAGGACCTGCGGCAGCATCATCGTCGACAGCAGCACGGAGAAGATCACCCGCTTGCCGGGCGCGTCGAGGCGGGCGAATCCGTACCCCGCCCACGCGGAGGCCAGGGTGACCAGCACGGCGTAGACCGTGGCGACCGTCAGGGAGTTGCGGGCGTAGCCGAGGTAGTCGAAGTGGGTCAGCGCTTCTTGGAAGTTGCTCAGGCTCGGGTGGTGCGGCCACCAGTGGACGGGCAGCGCGCGCAGTTCGGAGGGCGCCTTCAGGGCGGTGTTCAGCAGCCAGCCGAACGGGCCGAGGAAGAGGACGAGGGCACCGACCAGCAGCATGTAGACGGCACTTCTGCGGGGGAACACCATCATTTGCCTCCGATCGTGCGCGGCTTGGACGGCTTGGCCGCCTCCGGGGCGACGGAATAGAACACCGCGCCCTTACTGAGTCTGAAGACGAGGAACGTCACCGCGACGATGATCAGGAAGAGCACCCAGAGCATCGCGGAGGCGTATCCGTACCGGCCGTTGGCGAAGTACTGGGCGAACACCTGGATCATGAAAAGGGAGTTGCCCTCGGGTACGGCCGTGACGCCCCTGGGAGTGGGGTCGAGAGAGATCAGCAGCGGCAGGAAGCTCTGTACGGCGGCGATGATGCCGGTGATGACCTGGAAGAACAGCACCGGGGAGAGCAGCGGCAGGGTGATCCTGGTGAAGGACTGCCAGGCGTTCGCGCCGTCCATACGGGCGGCCTCGTGCATCTCCTTGGGGATGTCCTGGAGCCCCGCCAGCGAGATGATCATGCAGTTGCCCGCGCCCCACAGGGTCAGGGTGACCAGGACCCAGCGTGCGTAGGGGTCCATCAGCCAGCTCACGCCGTCGATGTTCAGGGCGTCCAGGGCTCCGTTGGCCGCGCCCGAGTCCCGGTCGAAGATCAGCTTGAAGGTGAGGGCGGCGCCGACCGGCGGGACGATCGCCGGCAGATACAGCAGGGTACGGAACAGGCCGCGGGCCCGGATCGGCTGGTTGACCAGCACCGCGAGCAGGATGCCGGCCACGATGGTGAGCGGCACGGTGATCACGGTGAAGACGCCGGTGCGGGCCAGGGAGGACAACGTCTCCGGGTCGGAGAGGACCTGCCGGTAGTTGTCCAGGCCGACGAAGCGGGAGTTGTTCGACAGACCGTCGGAGTTGGTCAGGCTCAGCCACAGCGCGTAGCCGAGCGGGAAGGCCGTCAGGGCCAGGAAGCCCACCACCCAGGGGCCGGCGAACACATAGAAGGACCAGGCGCGACGGGTGGTCAGCGAGCGGGCTCTGCGACCGGCGTGCGCGCCGGTGCGGGGCCCGGGCCGGGCGGCCGTCTCCCCGGAGGGGGACGGCGCGCCCGGCGCGGTGATCTGTTCGGTGCTCACCCCACGAGCTCCTTGCCCTGGGCGAGCTGCTCGTTCATACGGGAGGTGAGCTGGTCGGCGACCTTGCCGGCGGAGGTCCCGGCCTTCACGGCGCCCGGCAGCACCTTGTTCAGCACGCCCTCCAGGGCGGCCTGCTGGGCGTAGGGGGTGAAGCTGATGACGGAGAAGTGCGGCAGCTCCTGTTCCTGCACCGCGAAGGCCTGCTTCTGGAAGTCGGTGGTCTGCGGCATCTTCCCGCGCAGCGACTTCAGGGACGGTATGCCCCAGCCGCTGGCCGCCCGGTCCTGGGCGGGCTTGCCGCCGAAGTACCACTCGAAGAACTTCCAGGCGGCGTCCTTGTTCTTGGCGTCCCTGGGGATCCAGAAGCCGGTGGCGCCGAAGCAGGAGCTGACGCGGTTGGCGCCGAGCTGCGGGGCGGGCGCGAAGCGGGAGACGCCGGCGAGCTTGGGGTCGCCGCCGATCAGTCCGCCGAACCAGTAGCCGTTGCAGCTCATCGCCATCCGGTTGGCCTGGTAGGTCGGGCCGTCCCAGCCGTCCGGGTTGGGGTTGACGACGCTCGGGCCTATGTCCGCCTTCGCGTAGTCCAGGTACCACCGCAGGGCCTTCAGCGCCTCCGGGGAGGAGAAGTCCACCGTGGCCAGGTCCTCGGCGAAGAGGCTGCCGCCGGCGGAGGCGGTCATGCCCATGAGCTGTGGGAAGACGCCCATGCCGGTGGCGTTCAGGCCGTACACCTTGACCTTGCCGAGGCGGCGCTTGACCAGCTTCTGGCCCAGGTCGAGCCACTCGTCGTAGGAGATCGGCTTCGTCTCGCTCGGGGCGTCCAGCTTCGCGGCCTCGAAGAGGTCGGTGCGGTACCAGAACATGGAGTCCTGGGAGTAGTCCTTCGCCATGCCGAAGCGCGGTCCGGCACCCTGCTTCTTGCCGTCGTAGCGCCACACGTCGTTGACCGGGTCGAGGTCGGAGGGGTTGAGCACGGAACTCTTGGCGAAGTACGGGTCCAGGTCCGTCATCAGGCCGCGGGCGGCGAAGTAGGGGGTCTCGGTGGCGCCGAAGCCGCGGACCACGTCCGGCGGGTTCTTCGCGGCCAGCATGGCGTTGAGCTTGGTGGCGTCCCAGATGATGACGTTGAGGTTCATCCCCAGCGCCTCTTCGGCGGCCTTGAGGCCCTTCTTGTCCCACTCGTTGTCCACCGTCATCACGGTGAGCGTCGTCTTGCCGCCGCCCGATCCGTTCGTGCCGTTGCTGACAGAGCCGGCGCAGGCGGACAGACCGGTCGCGGCGAGCGCGGTGCCGGCGGAGACGGCGAGGAAGCTCCGTCTGTCGAGAGAGGTCGACTTTGACATGGGCATGCTAATGAGCCTTTCGTGCGTGACGTACGCGGGTGCGGGACGTACGGCGGCTGCGGGAACGTACTGCGGGGCCGAGGCGGCGCGTGGGGTTGCCGCGAGAAACGAACGGGGCACGGCGTCCGGCGGATCACCGGCTCGCTCGGTGGTGGCGCGAGATGCCCGGACCGGGCGCGACCGTCTGCGTGGACGGGTGCGCGGGACCGGTGCCGGGGAACCGCTGGTGCGACGGTGGTCGCGTCCGCGGTGAGCCCGGGGACGGCTCCTCGGCTCAGTTGACTGCACGTCAACATGGCCGACATCTAACTGTGGCGATATGACCGATTTCTGGGGCTCTGCTCAGACTTATCGCTTATTTCCGTCTGAGGAAACCGGTTGACTGAAACTTTCGCGAACGTTAGGTTGCGTCGCCAGAAGGTGTCAAGAGGTTGTATCGAGTCACCCTCGGTCCGCGACAGCGGAGCAGGGCGATACCCACCGGAGAGGGGGAACACGTGCCGGAACAACCCGTCAGGGCCAGGCTCGTGGATGTGGCACACGCGGCCGGGGTCTCCAAGGCCACCGTGTCGAAGGTGCTCAACGGCCGACAGGACCTGTCCGTACGGCCCGAGACGCGCCGCCGTGTCCACGAGGCCGCCGAGGCACTCGGCTACCGCCCCCACTCCGGGGCCCGGGCCCTGGCCGGCGCCAGTACCCACGCACTGGCCCTGCTGGTCCCCGCCCTCGGCAACCCCACCTACGTCACCATCGCCCGCGGCGCCTACCAGCGGGCCCGCGAGCTGGGATATCTCTCCCTGCTGGCGGAGGACTTCGACGGCCAGGAGGCCGACGACTCCTTCAACGACCTGGTGCAGGAGGGCAGGGTCGACGGGCTGCTCATCGCCTCGGCCCGCCCCGGCCACCCCCTGCTGGAGACCCTCAGCCACAGCCCGGTCCCCCACGTCTTCCTCAACCGCTCCGTGCAGGGGTCCGGCCGCAACGTCACCATGGACGTCGCCCGTTCGAGCGTGACCGCGCTCGACCACCTGCACGGCCTCGGTCACCGCAGGATCGGCCACATAGCGGGTCCCCCCGGGATCACCCCCAGCGAGGTCCGCAAGCAGGCGTTCCAGCGGCACGCCGACGCCCTGGGGCTGGACGCGGCCCCGATCGCGTCCGGGGACTTCACCGAGGACGGCGGCGGCGCCGCCGCGCGGGAGCTGCTGCGTCCCGCCGTCGGCAGTGCGCACCCGCCGGTCACCGCCGTCTACACCAGCTCCCTCGCCCAGGCGATAGGCGCCATGGCCGCCATCAGGAACCTCGGCCTGCGGATCCCGGAGGACGTCTCCGTGGTCGGCAACGACGACCTGCCCGTGGCCGCGCATCTCCATCCCCCGCTGACCACCGTCGCGATGCCGCTGTACGAGCTGGGGACCGCTGCCGTGGACTCCTTGGTGGCCACCATCGAGAACAGACCGGTGGGAGACGTCGTCGTGCCCACCGAGCCTCGGCTGGTGCTGCGCGGCTCCACGGCCGGACCGGCAGAACCAGGGGAAACACCATGACCGTCGCCGCCGCACCGGCCCGTTTCAGCGGCCGTACGGCCCTGCTCACCGGCGCCGGCTCCGGCATCGGGGCGGCCACCGCCCGACGGCTGGCCGCCGAGGGCGCGTCCGTCCTCGTCACCGACGTGGACGCCGAGGCCGCCCGGCGCGTGACCGAGGACATCCGCGCGAGCGGTGGGCGGGCACAGGACCGGCCCCTCGACGTGACCTCTCCCGGTCAGTGGGCCACGGCCATCGCCGCGGCCGAGTCCTGGACCGGGCGCCTCGATGTGCTCCACCTCAATGTGGGCCGCAACGTGCCCGGAGCGGCACACGAACTCGGCGACGACTCCTGGCACGACCAGCTGCGGCTCTGCCTCGACTCCGTGTTCTACGGCGTCCGGGCCGGGGTGCCGCTCCTCGGGACGGCCTCGGGCGCGGTGGTCATCACCTCGTCCGTGCACGCGGCCATCGGCTTCAGGGGCTTTCCCGCCTACGCGGCCGCCAAGGGCGGGATCGACGCCCTCGTACGCCAGTTGGCCGTCGAGTACGGGGGGCGGATCAGGTTCAACTCCGTCCTGCCCGGAGCCGTGATGACCGCGCTGTGGGCCCACACACCCCAGGAGTACAAAACACAGACCGTCGCGCGCACACCGGTCGGCAGGCTCGGTGCCCCCGAGGACATCGCCGCCGCCGTGGCCTTCCTCGCCTCCGACGACGCCTCCTTCATCACCGGCCAGAACCTGCTCGTGGACGGCGGCCGCAGCATCGACTCCCAGGAGTAGTCCGCCCCGGCCGCCGGGCTCGGCACTCCTGTGGCCGCGGGCGGCGATCCCTCGCGCCTGCTCTCGACGACCACGCACCGCCCCAACCACCTACCGCCCCACCACGCACGCCCCACCCACCTACTGCCCCACCCCCCCTCGCCACCACGCCCCGCTCATCCATCTCGCCCCGCGCCTCGGCCCCGCACCGGGCCGTACACAGCACTGGACCCGGAGGTCCATCCCATGAAGATCACTGGATTCGAACTCTTCCTCGTCGAACCGCGCTGGCTCTTCCTGCGTGTCGACACCGACGAGGGAATCTCCGGCTGGGGCGAGCCCATAGTCGAGGGCAAGGCCCACACGGTCGCCCGCTGCGTCGAGGAGATGTTCGACTACCTGCTCGGCCAGGACCCCGCCCGCATCGAGGAGCACTGGCAGGTGCTCGCCAAGAGCGGCTTCTATCGCGGCGGAGTCGTCCTGAACAGCGCCCTGGCCGGAATCGACCAGGCGTTGTGGGACATCGCGGGCAAGACGCACGGCGTCCCGGTCCATCAGCTCCTCGGCGGCCATGTGCGCGACCGGGTCCGCGTCTACGGCTGGGTCGGCGGCGAGACTCCCGAGGAGTTGGCCGAGTCGGCCGCCGAGCAGGTCGCCAAGGGCATGACGGCGGTCAAGCTCAACCCCTGCGGCCAGTTGGAGCCGCTCGCGGCACCCGCCGCGATCAACGCCATCGTGGACGGAGTGGCCGCGGTCCGCGAGGCCATCGGACCGGAGCGCGACCTGGCGCTGGACTTCCACGGCCGGTTCAGCGGGGCGATGTCCCGCCGTGTGCTGCCCCACCTCGAACCGCTCCTGCCGCTCTTCGTCGAGGAGCCCGTGCTCCCGGAGTTCTCCCAGGACCTCGGCGCCGTGGTGCGCTCCACCTCGATCCCCATCGCCACGGGCGAACGGCTGTACTCCCGCTGGGACTTCCGCTCGGTTCTCTCCGACGGCATCGCCGTGGCCCAGCCCGACATCAGCCACGCCGGCGGCATCTCCGAGAGCCGCCGGATCGCCGCGATGGCGGAGGCGTACGACGTCATGGTGGCACCGCACTGCCCGCTCGGCCCGATCGCCCTCGCGGCCAGTCTGCAGCTCGACTTCGCCATCCCCAACTTCCTCATCCAGGAACAGGCATTGGGCATCGGCTACGGGGACAGCAGCGGACTGCTGGGCTACCTCGCCGACACGACGCCGTTCACGTTCCGCGACGGCTACATCGACCGGCCCACCGCACCCGGCCTCGGCATCACCATCGACGAGGACGCGGTCCGGGCCGCCGCCGAACGCGGCCACCGTTGGCGCAACCCGGTCTGGCGCAACACGGACGGCTCACTGGCCTCCTGGTAGGCCGGGTGCCCGGGCACCCGGGTACGCCGGGCAGGCCGGCCGGGCTCCGGCTGGGGTTCGCCTCGCGCGTCTCCGGCCGGGGCTGCGCCTCCGAGCACCGAGCGGGCGGGGGTGCCGGGTCGGCTGGTGTCGAAGGCGCGGGGTTCGGGAGACCTCGGCGGCCACGTCCAGGCACCGGTCGTTCAGCTACGTCCTGGCGATCTCTTGCCGAAGCTGTCGGGTGAAGTGGCGCAGGAGTTCCTCCGTCTCCCTGTGCTCGGTCCTGCGATCGGCACGGCCCTCGCTGGGCCGGGAGTTCCAGACCCGGCGGGCGAGAGCGTCGGCGAGGGCGACGGTGTCTTCGGCGCACAGGAGGGAGAGGGTTGACCGGGCTTCCTGCACGCCCGCCAGTTCATCGGCCCCGGCCCCGGCGCCGTCGTCGCTGAGCCGTGCCGGCGCTGTGTGTCGGCGCGGTCCCGGTCCCGGTCGGGGGCAGAGCCGGTGCGGCAGCTGGGTGGAGCGGGGTGCCGCCGCACCGGGATGCGTCACAGCGCGGTGAACGTCCACAGCAGGTTGGTGCTGTTGTCGAAGCGCCACTGCTTGGCGTTGGATCCGGAGGCGACGTTGCCGCCGCCGTCCAGTGCCATGACCGTGGTGCGGTTGGTGAGGGGGTAGCGGCCGTCGCCACGGTGCCGTTGGCGCGGTTCTCCACCTTGCCTGATGGAGGTCAGACGGCTGCTGGAGCCCGTCGCCACCGCACTGGCCGCCACCCGGATCTCCGACGAGGACCTGGTCGCGGGCGCGCATCCGCCGCGGACTGGTGGACGCCCGTGCCGCCGACCCGACCCTCGCGGAGCACCAGGCGATCTTCGAGGCCTCTCCGGCCGCGACGCCGCCCTCAGCAAGGCCGCCGCCCTGCTGCACGTCAGCAACACCGAACAATGGCTGCGGGAGCACGTCCAGACGACGCCTCCATGCCCGACGCGCCGCCGACGGAGAGCCACGTCGTACGACGGTGAGTCCTGGCTACGGCGTGGGCGGCAGCCGGTAGACGGAGACATGAGAACGCGACTCGGCGGTGAACTCGGCGCCGGACCAGTCCGCATGCCTGCTCTCCAGCTCGAAGCCGGCGAGCTGGGCCATCAGATCGAGTTCGGACGGCCAGACGTAGCGGTGAGGGCTGCGGAACAGCCGGGTCTGCCCGGTCTCGTCGAACGAGAAGTGGTGCGACACCACCTGCTGACGCAGGACGTCGTAGGTGCCCACATTGACGTAGCCGGGTTCGGACCGCTGGACGACCCCTGGTTGCCCCGGCGGGAGCCTGCGCAGATCGGGTACGCCGAGCTCGACCACGAAACGCCCGCCGGCGGTGAGGTGGCGGGCGGCGTTGCGGAAGCAGTCGACCTGCTCGGCCTGGGTGAGCAGGTTGGAGAGCGTGTTGTAGACGAGGTAGACCAGGCTGTACTGGCCGGGGGCGACCGTGGTCGCCATGTCGCCGATGATCACGGGAAGGGTCGCTTCGTCAGCCTTGGCCCGCAGTTGCTCCACCATCGGCCGAGACAACTCGATCCCGGTGACCGGTACGCCCCGCCGTGCGAGAGGGACGGCCACACGACCGGTACCGACAGCGAACTCAACTGCCGCTCCCCCGCCCGCCAATGCGGCGAGGCGCTCCACGGCCGGCCCCACGACGTCGGGCGCGAACATCCCGGTACCGGGCGTGTCATAGCTCTGGGCGACGTCAGCGTCCCAGATCATCTCCTGATCCATTCAGTCAACGCTCCCCACTGACGCACCCACTGTCCAACGAATTTCCGCGCCGCCTCCTGTACGACGGCCGCCGGCCCCCTCGACTCGCGGTCTGCGGCACGCAGGACTCAAGGGGCCACGTACGTAAGCCCGTTCAGCGCTTGCGGTCCGTGGGCTCGGACGGGGGGGCGGAGGTGGAGGTGGGGAAGGACGTGGCCGCCAGGCCGGCGAGGAGTTTGAGGCGCTCTTCGGACGTGGTGCCCCGGTTCCGCCGTGTAGATGTTCAGGTCGTGCGGGGCCCTCGGAGACAGGGGCAGGTCCAGGGACTGGTAGGTCAGCTCCAGCAGGCCGACCTCGGGGTGCCGCAGCCCTTTGACGCCCTCGTGGCGGATGCGGACGTCGTGCGGCCCACATGGTGCGGAACTCGGCCGGGCGGCACGGGCCAGGTCGAACGGGTAGGTGCGCTCGTCCTCGTCCAGTTGCAGGGCGGTGGCGACCGCGGCCAGCACCTCTTCGGAGACCCCGGTGATGTGGCCCTTCTCGAGCCGGGTGTACCACTCGGTGCTCGCCCCGGCGAGCACGGTGACACGTCCCACGGGCGTCCCAGCGCCCGTGGAACGTCCCAGGCAGCAGCGGCCACGGCGTCCCACCGTCCCCCGGGCCCCGGATCTCCTTGCCGGAAAGGATCATCGTCGGCAATGTCTGTTGCCCACCGGGCCTCTCCGCGATCACCGGAGACAGGGACCCGTGGCATCTCATCGACAGAAGGAAGCAGACATGCGCCTTTCCCTCAGCAAGCGCACTTTCGCCATGGTCGGCGCCATGGTCGCCGGTTCGGCGATCTTCGCCGCGCCCCAGGCCCACGCCGACTCCTACAAGGGATGCGTGTACCCTCGCGTCTGCTTCTATCTGACCGCCGCCGACTGGGAGGCGCAGTCGCCGACCGCCGCGTACCAGGACGTCACCAGCTCCTACCAGAACCTGGGATCGCGGAGCCGGGGCTCGGCCTACGTGTTCAACACCCGCAACGACGACCGGGTGATGCTCAGGTACCTCCGCAACGGCGTGACCGGCTACGAATGCATCGAGCCGAGCACGGGACGCCAGTATCCCTCCTACTTCACCGTGACCGGCGTCATGATCCAGAGCGCTTCCAGCTGCGACTGACGCTCAGGGAGGCTCTCAGGAGCAGTCGTACGTGAAGCGGGTGCCGGCCGTGTGCGGGTCCGCGGTGAGGATGCGCAGTTCGGCCCGGGCCGTGCGGTGGCCCTTGCCCTGGAAGGTCCACCGCAGGTGCACGCGTGCCTGACGCTGCCCCCGGACCATCACCTCTTCCAGGACGCCCGAGCGGGTCCCGTCGCTGCGGATCCAGCGGTACGAGAGCGTGCCCGGACGGCCGTTCGTCGCGACGACGGCGACGATGTCCGCGGTGCTGTCGCACCCCAGGACCGTGGGCCGGGCCGTGACCGTCACCGTGTCGACCTCGAGAGGCGGTCCGAGCCGCTGCCAGGCGAGGAACGCGAGGACGCACAGGAGCACCAGGACGGGCAGGGCATGTCGGCGCAGCCGTCGGCGCCGGGGTGCGGGGGTGGGCGGCAGGGCGGGGAGCGTGCGGTGGGTTCGCTGTGCGACGACGTTGGTCACGCCCGGGCCGAAGCGCAGCAGCGTGCCGTCGACGCGGTCGGGCGGGGTGAACCCGTTCACCGCGGCTGCGGCGGGCTGTTCGACGGTGTTCTCGGCGAGGGTCGCCTCGGCGAGGGTGTCGTCGGTCTCGGGTCTCTGGATCCAGTGGCTGGCCAGCACGGTGGCGCTGTACTCGGCGTACTCCGCGTGCTCGACGTCGGCCGCGTCCGTCTCGGCGGGGACGCGGTCCTCCACGGGGCCGAGGTGGAGGGGGGCGGCGGGACCCGGGTGCACGGTGGCGGCAGGACCCGGGTGCACGGTGGCGGCAGGACCCGGGTGCACGGTGGCGGCAGGACCCAGTTGCACGGTGGCGGCGGGGCCTAGGTGCATGGTGGGGGCCGACTCTCCGGCGGTCGGAAGAACCTGGGTGGGTTCGCCGGCTCCGGTGTGCTCCGGCACCTGCGTGACCATGTCGTCGATGCCCTCCACCAGCGTCACCGAGTCCGGCAGCATCATCGTGGGCTCGTCAGCCGCAGCCGTCGCGGGCGTGCTGTCGTCGTTCTGCGTGCTCATCGGATATCACACCGTCTGGTCAGAAGCTGCTGCGAGGCGCCGCCGTCGGCGGAGGTCGGGGTGGTCGTGGCCTGCACCGCCCAGTAGCAGCCGGTGCTGAGGAAGGCGTGGTCGACGGTGAGTGTGTACTGGGTGGCGCCGCTGCGTTCGAAGGTCTGGGACGTGCCGTCCGGGGCGCCGAGTTGTCCCCTCGAGTCGCCCGCGAACCACGAGACGGTGAGGGAGATCGGTCCGGTGCCGTCCGTGACGATGCCGATGGTCGCCGTGGCGGTCGCCGGACCCGTCTGCCGGAAGCCCGAGACCGTCACGTCCTTGACGGCGGGGGCGGTGACCGGGGCCGGGGAGGTGGTCGTCGGCGCCGGAGTGGTGGTCGCCCCGCCGGGCTCGGTCGTCTCCGTGGTCCCGCCCGTGGTCCCGTCCGTCGTGGCGGACGAGGGTTCGTCGGTGGGGGTGGGGACGGCGTCCGAGGGCGACAGGGTGGGTGACGGCGACTCACTGGCCGAGTCGGAGGGCGTCGGGGACGGGGAGGCGGAGCCCGTCGGGGACGGCGGCGCCGCCGTGTCCGTACTCGCATCGGCGCTGGTGGTGGCAAGGGCCTGGGCCACCTGACCGGTGTCGTCTCCGGGGGTGTGCTGGAGTCCGAAGGTGAGGACGGCTCCGAGGAGCAGCGCGGCACCGGAGACGAGCATGCCGGAGCGGCCAGGCAGCCACGCCTGGGCGCCGCCGCGGCCGGGTTCCGGGTGCAGGACGGTGCGGGCGGTGTCCGTGGTGGTTCGAGGGGTGCTGCGGGCCGAGGGCAACAGCAACGGCAGCAGGGCCACCAGCGCGGCGAGCCGGCCACGGCCGCGTTCCTCCCATTCGGGCCCGTAGCCCGCGAGGGCGGCCGCCTCCAGTTCCCTGACGAACGCCTCGGCCTCCGCGGGCCGTTCCTCCGGATCCTTCGCCAGACCCCGGCGTACCAGCTCACGCACCGCCTCCGGCACCTCGTCGGCGGGCACGGGTGCGTCGACGTGCTGCAACGCGAGCGCCGCGAGGTTGTCGCCGCGGTACGGCTTGTGGCCTGTCAGGCATTCGAAGAAGGTGGCGGCGGCCGCGTACACGTCGGCGGCGGGAGAGGCGGGCGCTCCGGTCCACTGCTCCGGGGCCATGTAGGAGGGGGTTCCGGCCACACCCGCGCTGGTGCCCGCGTCCACCGCGATGCCGAAGTCGACCAGCTTGGAGGATCCGTCCGGTGCGACGAGGACGTTCTCCGGCTTGTAGTCACGGTGGACGACGCCCACGCGGTGCGCGTCCGCCAGCCCGAGCAGTGATCCCTTGAGGATGACGAGCGCGGCCTCGGGACCGAGCGGGTCCTCCCGCTTGAGTACGGCGCGCAGCGAGACCCCGTCCACCAGCTCCATCACGATGGCGGCGCCGTCCGGGCCCTCCACGTACTCGTACAGCTCGGTGACGAAGGGGCTCTCCAGCCCGCCGAGCAGCCGCGCCTCGGTGCGGAAGTCACGTACGAACCCCGGTCGGGTGCGCAGGGACTCGCTGAGGTACTTGACGGCCACCGGCACGCCGGTCTCCTCGTGCACGGCGAGGACCACCCGCCCGCTCGCCCCCGACCCGAGCTCGGACGACTCGGTGTATCCGGGCAATGTCCATGTGTTCATTCCAGCCCCCCAAGACCGCCGTGCGCCGAAGCCCCACCTCTCTGGCGAATCGCCGCGCCGCGCGATGAGAGACACATTTTCAGCCACTGCGGTTGCGGTGCGCCATCCTCTGCGGAGCGACTTCCTCTGAGGACCGCCTTCCTCTGCGGAGCGCCTTCCCCTGCGGCACGCGGTCCTCGCGTACGTGCGACCGCGCTACGACAGCGGATGTACGGTGGGCCTGCTCGTGCTGCGAAGGCTTCGTCTGGTTCCCCGGCCAGCTGTCTGCCGGCAGCTGCTCCCGCAGCGGCGCGTCCGTGATGCTGGGGTGCCGGGCGACCCCTCGGCGTATGCAGGACTCGGTACCGGCGGCGAGTTGCTGAAGGTGCGGCACGGGAAGTTCCGAGCCCCGGACAGCTGGGGTGAGCGGGGTTCGCCATGCGTCGAACCTAGTCACCCACGCGCGTGCTCCTCGCGTGTGATCGCGTAGACGCGCACTCGCCTGCCGTGCGAGGGCACCGTCGTCTCGCGGTCCAGGTGCATGTCGAGTTTGCGCATGACGGACTCGGAGGCGGTGTTGTCGATGTTGCAGATGCTCAGGATCCGTTCCAGGCCGACTCTGTCGAAGGCGTGCTCCAGAACGGAGCGGGCAGCCTCTGTGGCGATGCCGTGTCCCCAGAACCGGCGCGCGAGACGCCAGCCGATCTCGACGGCGGGAAGGACCTCGGGCAGGAAGTTCGGAACGGCGGTGCCCGTCCAGCCCGTCAACTCACCGGTCTCGCGCAGTTCGACGGCGAACAAACCGTGCCCCTGCTCCTCGCCATCGGCCCGTATCCGGGTCAGCCATGCCGCCGTCTCGTCCCTCGTACGTACGGAGCCGTCGCCGATGTACCGCATCACCTCCGGGTCCGCGTGCATCTCGGCGAGCAGGTCGAGGTCGTCGTCGCGCCAGGGCCGCAACCGCAGCCGGGCAGTGAGGAGTTCGGGCACGGCGCATCATCGCACGCGATCGGAACAGGTGCCGGAGCCTCCGACCGGCCGGTCGGAACGGGGCCCGCTCCACCCCCCGGCACCGGTTCGGCCGGCCTTCCCACCTCACCGGGCCAGGTGCTCCAGTGGTGGGCGCGGTGTCAGGAGGCGGCTCGAAGGGTGACCTCGTCGGCGGTGGCGAGGCGGTCGGTGCCGTCGTCGGTCACATGGCCGAGGATGACCAGCCCGTCGGAGTAGGGGAAGTCGCGGTAGAAGCTGGCCAGGTTGCCCCAGGGCGCGTAGTAGGCCAGGTCACCGGCCTTCGCTTCGGCTCCGGTCGGGGCTCCCGAGGTGGACAGCCGACGGGACAGGTCGGCGATTCTCTCCGTCTCGTGGAAGTCGCTCAGGTTCAGGGTGAGTGGGAGGAGAGCGGCGAAGTCGCGCGCGGCGACGCCGGTCGTTCAGGGTTCCGGCGACGGCTTTGCCGCCGATGGTGAGCTCGATGTCCATGGCGGTCGTCCTGCCTGAGGTCGTGGTCGGTGACGGGCCCGAAGTCGTCCTCCGCGTCGACGGCGCGGAAGCGGCCCGAGACGGGGAGGACGACGGCTCTTCGCCCGTGGACGCGGTCACGGCCAGCAGCAGGGCCGCGGCCGGGACGGCGCGGACGAGAGCGCGTGCGGGAAGCGGGATCAAGGAGCGTCCAGGGGGTCGGGCGGGGAGGGGCTCGGCGTAGTGGCGGAAGCCGGCCCGCTCGCGGTGGATGGCGTCGTCCTCACCACCTCGATCGCCAACGTCATCGGCCTGGTGGACACCAGCGTCTTTGCGGCCGGCAAGGCGGCGCTGCGCTCGATGGCCCGCACCTTCTCCCGCGAGCTGCTTCCGCGAGGTATCCGTGTCAACGCGATCAGCCCGGGTCCCATCGACTCGGGGATCCTGGAAAGGACGAACCTGTCCGCAGAGGCCACCGAGCAGTTCAGGGCGGAGCGGACCGCGAGCAACCCCATGGGGCGTTACGGCACGGTCGAGGAGTTCGCCAAGGCGACCGCATTCCTCGCCTTCGATGCCACGTACACCACCGGCAGCGAGCTGGCCGTGGACGGCGGCGAAACCCAGCTCTGAACTCGCCCTGCCGCCCCGCCACGGGCGTAAGGCCCGCTACGACCGACCGAGAGACTTCCATCATGACCGTCGGGGGTTTATACGGAGGTCTTTTCGTGCGCTCAGCAGACCTGATACTGATCACGCAGACGCTGGTCACCGTTCATGGCGAGCATGTCGCGGTGCTCGGGATGCCAGCCCAGTTCCTGCGCGCGGACGGCACAGGGGCATACCCAGGGAGTTCTCCGGGCTGGAGTTCGGGGGCCTGCCGGACGAGGCGCAGCAGGCGATGCTGCAGGAACGGGCGGACCGGCCCCCGTTGCCGGACACGGATACGGGGCGCCGCCTGGGGCGTGGCCCTCGACGCGTTCCAGGCCCATGCCGTCGCGCACGGCTACGACCCGGAGGCCGAGATCCCCCGCGAGCCCTGAACGCGTCCCCGCACCGGTCGCCGGTAGACAGCCGCTGCTGCTCGCCGATGTCCTGGAAGGCGGGGTGAGATGGCGGGGGCGAGATGGCGGGGAGGGCGAGCCGGCGTCGAAGCGGACTGTCGTCGGGATGGCGCCCTCCGACACCGGTCTCGGGACTGGTGGGCCCGCATGTCCAGGAGTCGCGTACTCGCTGGAGCCGCCGGTCGATCGTCACCCTGTGTCAAGGCTCTGCGGCATGACGACCGTCACGGACACCGAGATACTCGTAGACGTCTGGCAGCGGCTTCTCGCTGACTTTCGCAAGTCGTGGGTGCTGTTCGAGCATGGCGCTTGTGTCGTGCTGACCGCTCCGGACGGGGAGTTTGCTGAACAGGCCGATTTGTTAACGTCAGCAGCGTGAACGGTTCTTCCCTGCCCGACAGGCGCGCCACGAGCGTCGTCGAATCCTGTCCGCTCGGTGCCACGACCACGCTCGCCGAACTCGCCCGGGACCCTCATCCGCGGCTGGCGCTGCTTCGTGCGCGGGAGCCGGTGTCCTGGGTCCCCGAGTTGGACGGCTGGCTGGTGACCCGTCGTGATCTCGCCCTCAGTGTGATGCGGGACGCCGCGACCTTCACCGTCGACGACCCCCGGTTCTCCACCGCGCAGATCGTCGGCCCCAGCATGCTGTCGCTCGACGGCGACCAGCACACCCGACACCGCGAGCCCTTCAACTCCCCCTTCCGTCCCCGGGCCGTGCATGACGGTTTTGCCGCGTTCATAGAGCGGGAGACCGACAGGCTCATCACCGGGCTGGAGCCGACGGGCGCCGTCGACCTGCGACGTGCCTTCGCCGGCCCCCTCGCGGTTGCGGTCGTGACCGAGGCACTGGGGCTGGTCGGCACCGACGGGGAGACGGTGCTCGCCTGGTACGACTCCATCGTGCAGTCGGTCTCGGACATAACCGCCGGCCACGAGGCGGGCCCCGCGGGTCTCGCGGCATATGCGCAGCTGAGAACCGCGGTGGAAGCCACCGTGGCCGACCGGCACGCTTCCTCTCTCCTCGTCTCGGCCGCCGGGCAGCTGACAGTGCCCGAGGTGGCATCCAATGCCGCCGTACTGATGTTCGGAGGCATCGAGACCACCGAAGCGATGATCACCAACGCGCTGCTGCACCTGTTGCGACACCCCGACCAACTCGCCCTTGTCCGGGCCAACTCCGATCTGCTGGACGGCGCGATCGAGGAATCCCTGCGCCTCGAACCCGGCGCGGCGGTCGTGGACCGCTACGCCACCCGTGACACCGTCCTCGGCCCGGCCACGATCCACCGTGGCGACCTGGTCACCGTCTCCCTTACGGGGGCCAACCGCGACCCGGCCGTCTTCCCCGACCCCGACCTGTTCGATGTCCGCCGCGAGAACGCGCGTCTGCAACTGGCCTTCGCACACGGCCCGCACTACTGCCTCGCGGCGCACCTCGCCCGCCTGGAGACCCGCATCGCCCTCCAGCGCCTACTCGAACGCCTCCCCGCCCTGCGCCTCGACCCCGGCCACCCCGCGGCCCCGTACGGCCTGGTCTTCCGCAAGCCCACCACCCTGCATGTGCGGTGGGACCAAACGGCCTGACCAACGACTCCGGAGGCGACTCCACACGGGTTCACATGTGTCGCACGGCAGGACCCCAGTACGCCGGGCGGTGTGCGCCCGCGACCTCAAGTCCGCCCATGCGGACAGGAAGCGCTACGCACCGCATGTCCCACTGCCGACGGACTGTGGCTGACGCCCCCTACCCGGGAACCCGTGAACGCCCCCGGCCCCGGCGTCGACGTGGAAAGCCGGGCCGTCCACCGGCTTGGGCGCGTACGTGGACGGCGTGGGCGAGGGCCCAGTGGGACTCCGTCAGGTCTGTCTCGATGTCGGGGGGCGGCGGGGTAGGAACTGGTGGCAGGTGGTGCAGATGCCGGTCCGGCAGTTCGGCAGGTCCTGGATGGCGTCCGCCGGCGCCACGCCCCGTCCCGGTGTACCCGATGCGCGTCGAGGACGGCTGTGTTCACGCCCGTGTCACGCCGCGCGGTGAACGGTGAGGCGGACGCCGGACGACGTCACCGCGGAGCGGGCCGATGCCGCCCGCGACCGCGCACGGCTGCTGGAGGCGGCCGCTTTCCTGGTGGCCGAGCTGGGAGCCGAGCATGTGACGATGCACGAGGTCGCACAGGAGGCCGAGGTCGGAAAGGGCACGCTCTTTCGCCGGTTCGGCGACCGCACCGGGCTGCTGCTGGCCCTGCGGGACGACGCCGAGGCGGAGTTCCATGAGGCGTACACCTGTTTGGCCCCCGCTGCTGGGACCGGGAGCGCCGGCGAGAGACCGTCTGGCGGCGTTCGGCTGCGCCCTGCTCGCACGCATAGCCGACGACGCGGACCTGGGTGCCGCGCTGGCCCGCCAGGTGCCCCTCGAACGGCGCCCTGCCTCGTTCGTCGGCCGGGCCCTCCATCGGCACGTCGCGTCTCTCCTGCGGGAAGCGGGAGTCGAGGGCGATCACGACATGCTCGCCCACACCGTGCTCGCCCTGACGAACTTCGAGACCGTGGACTACCTGCGCGAGAAGAGCGAGGTCACCACCGCGCGCCTCCAGGCCACCTGGGTGGACCTGGTACGGCGGGTGACCGGAGCAGACGAACGACGGGACCGCGGCCGCGAATCCTGACCGGTACGACACCAGACTGCTTCCCCGTCCGGAAGGACGCGTGCGGCGTGGGCTACGACTCGCTCTTCTGGAGGGCGAGGTCGTCGCGGCGGTCGGTGGTCCGCGGGACGCTGTCGCCGTCGTGGTGCTTGGCACGCTGGATCTGTTCGTAGACGTGGGCGCGCAGTTCGGCGAAGCGGGGGCTGGAGCGGGTGTGCAACTGGTCGCGCTCGTCGGGGAGATCGATGGTCAGGTCCTCCTGCACCACCGTCGGTGACTTCGACAGGATGATGGTGCGCTGCCCGAGGTAGACGGCTTCGTCGATGTCGTGGGTGACGAACAGGACGGTCACCCCCAGCTCGTGCCACAACCGCCGGATGAGGTCCTCCAGTTCGGCGCGGGTCTGCGCGTCGACCGCGGCGAACGGCTCGTCCATGAGCAGCACCTTCGGTTCGAAGGCGACGGCGCGGGCGATGGCGACGCGCTGCTGCATGCCGCCGGAGAGCTGCCACGGGTAGGCCTGGTGGGCGTCGGCGAGCCCGACCACGTCGAGGGCGTGGTCGACCAGTTCCCTCTCGCGGGCCTTGCCGAGTTTCTTGCGGCGCAGGGGCAGGGCGACGTTGTCGCGGACGTTCATCCAGGCGAACAGGGAGCGGCCGTACTCCTGGAAGACCACCGCCATGTCGGCCGGGGGCCCGCTGACCGGGCGGCCGTCCAGGCTCACTTCGCCGCTCGTCGGGGTGAGCAGTCCCGCCATGCACTTCAGCAGGGTGGTCTTGCCGCACCCCGACGGGCCCACCAGGCAGACGAGTTCGCCGGCGCCGATGTGAAAGGTCAGGTTCCGCAGTGCTTCGACGTTGCGGTTGCGGCCGGTGTAGATCTTCTGCAGGTTGCGTACGTCGAGCATCGACGTCTCCTTGTCAGGGGTTGCGCTGGGCCCGGCGCAGGCCGTGGTACCAGGCGAGGACCCGGTTCTCGGCGAGGCGGAAGAGTAGGGAGAGGACGAATCCGAGCAGGCCGAGCAGCAGGACGCCGCTCCACATCTCGGGGATGGCGAAGGAACGCTGGAACTGCACGATGGTGAAGCCGAGTCCGTTGCTGGCGGCGAACATCTCGCTGATCACCATGAGGATGATCGCGATCGACAGCGCCTGGCGCATACCGGTGACGATCTGGGGGCTGGCCGAGCGCAGCACGAGGTGCCACAGCCGGGAGGGGCCGGTGATGCCGTAGGACCGGCAGGTGTCGCTCAGCACCTCGTCGACGGCGCGGACGCCTTCGACGGTGTTGAGCAGGATCGGCCACATGCAGCCGCTGACGATGACGAGCACCTTCATGGTGTCGCCGATGCCCGCGAACAGCATGATGACGGGGACGAGCACCGGGGGCGGGATCGCTCGGAAGAGTTCCAGGACGGGCTCCAGGACGTCGCGCACGCCCCGGTGCAGGCCGACCAGCAGGCCGAGTCCGACGCCGGCGGCGACGGCGAGGACATAGCCGACGAGCAGCCGGACCAGGCTGGGCACGACGTCCGAGAGCAGTCGTTCGCCGGTCCACACGTCCCCGAACCTGCCGAGGATCGTGGACAGCGGGGGGACGTAGAAGTCGGTGCTGCCGGCGGTGGCGAACCACCACACCGCGAACAGGACCGCGGGCAGCCCCAGGACCAGCCCGGTCCGCCGGGCCAGTGTGAGGATGGTCGTCATCGTCCCTCCCTGCGCATCGACTGGTGCCAGTGCAATGCCCGCCGCTCGACCGCCCGAGCCACCAGGTTGACCGCGACTCCGAGGATCCCGGTGACCAGAACCAGGGCGTAGACCCTCGGTACGGCGCCGGACGTCTGGGCGACCGCCAGCTCCTTGCCCAGGCCCGGAGAGCCGATCACGAGTTCGGCGGTGATCGTCAGGACCAGGGCCACGGTGGCGGCCAGCCGCACCCCGGTCATCACGTACGGCAGCGCGGTGGGCCACAGGACGTACCGCACCCGCCCCCAGGTGCCGATGCGGTAGCTGCGGGCGGTGTCCTCGGCGACCGGGTCGACGTCCTGGGTGCCGGCCAGCACCTGGACGAGGACCTGCCAGAAGGAGGCGTACACCACCAGCAGCAGCTTGGACTCCAGGTCGGTGCCGTAGAGCAGCACCGCCACGGGGATCAGGGCCACGGACGGGATCGGCCGCAGGAACTCGATGGTGGAGGCGGTCACCGCCCGCAGCGCCGGGACCGAGCCGATCACGACACCGGCGACCACCCCGGCCACCACGGCGATGGCCAGTCCGAGGCCCCAGCCGGTGAGGGTGTCGCCGAGCGCGGTCCAGAACACGTCCTCGCCGAGCATCTGCCACAGGGCCCGGCCCATCTCGGAGGCGGGCGGAAGGTAGTCGGCGGAGACGAGGCCGGTGTGCGGCAGCACCTCCAGCAGGACGACCAGCCCGGCCAGGCCCGCCAGCCCGCGCAACGGGGTGCCCGCCGCGTCCATCGCGCGCCGGACGCGGCCGTCACCCGGTCCGCCGGGACCGGTGGAGGTCCCGGCGGGCTTCGTCAGAGCGGGAGTGCTCCCGGTCGCGCTCATGAGAACAGGGCGTCCAGGTCGGGCTTCTTGCCACCGAAGAGGCCGTCCTGCTCGCCGAGGTCGGCCAGCTTCCGCAGGGAGGCCATGTCGTACCCGGCCGGCCAGGTCGGCAGCGTCAGGTCCTTCAGCACCCCGCTGTCGATCTTGGTGTAGCCGGTGATCGTCCGACGTGCCTCGTCGGGGTGGTCGGAGGCGTACTTCAGGGACTCGGTCACCGCCTCGGTGAACTTCTTGACCAGGTCGGGGTTGTCCTGGGCCAGCTTGGCGGAGGCGAAGTACGTCGCGATGGTGAGGTTCGGGTCGGTCTCGGCGAACGGTGACGCGATGACGCGGGCGCCCTGCCCCTTGGCTATGGTCAGCGCCGGCTCGCCCATCCAGGCGGCGTCGACCTGGCCGCCGTCGAGCGCGGCCGGCATCTGGTCGAACGGCATCTCGACGAACTTGACCTTCGAGGGGTCGCCGCCGTCCTTGCGCACCACCTCACGGACCGTGGTGTCGCCGATGTTCTGTAGGGTGTTGACCGCCACCGTCCTGCCGGCGAGCTGCGCCGCGGACTTGATCGGGCTGTCCTTCTTGACGGCGACCCCGCTGATGTCCTTGGCGGTGTCTCCGGTGGAAGAGGCCCCGTTCACCACGGACTTGATCGGTACGCCCTTGGTCTGGGCGATCATCAGCGAGGTGACGTTGCTGAACCCGAACTGGAACTGACCGCTGACCACCCCGGGGATGATGGCGGCGCCGCCCTGGGCGGCTTCCATCTTCAGGTCGATGCCCCGGCTGCTGAAGAAGCCCTTCTCCTTCCCCAGGTAGAGCGGCGCCACGTCGACGATCGGGATGATCCCGACCTTGACCTCGGTGGTCTTGCCGCCGTCGGACGACGAGGCTCCGCTCGTGGACGACGACGATCCGCATCCGGCCGCGCCCGCGACCGTCAACACCGCTACAGCAAGCCCTAGAACGCGCCTTCGCATAGGGGCCCTCCTGACAGAAAAAGTGGAGTGTTCGCACTGCGCACAAATCTACGTGTGCCGAACAAGGCAAGCGGAGGTTATGTCCCCAGGTGGGGTGCGTCAATAGGCGCGTTCGAGTCACTCGCACCGCCCTGCGAGAGCCCTGCCGGGGAGAGAACTGCCCCTCCCCCGCCACCGGCCCCGACGTCCGAGACCTACCCAACTCACGCAGGCATGCCACCGAACAACTAGGCGCCAGTGCACGCACTGGCAGGCCCGCGGCGCGGCGAAGGCAGCGCTGATCGGCACTCGCCCCCACGAGGTGAGGCGCATGGGCGCCAGCGAGTGGACAATAATTCACCAAGCGAACATCCTGTGGGAACCCCACCGACACCGCCGTCATCGACCCCTGGCCGCGGACGACTGAGCGCCGCCCCGCTCGACCGCTTTTCCCTCACTCCCACCCTCCCCCACAGAGGAGAGACACGATGAACACACGAACGAAGTCGGGATGGTTTCGCGGAAGGCGCGTTCCGCGGACCGTGGCGGTGGCCGCGACGGCGGTGGCCGCCGCCACCCTCGTCACCACGGCGGAGGCCGCCACCTCCTCCCCTGGGGCGCCCAGGGCGGCGACTCCCGAGGTGCAGGTCACCAAGGACCTCGCCTACGCGCCCGCCCAGCCCGCCGGCACCGAGGGCCATCTGCTCGACCTGTACGTGCCGAAGTCCAGGAAGCCCGTCCCGCTGGTGATCTCGAGCCGCGGCTCCGCCTGGCTGGCGGACAACGGACGCCTGGACGCCGACAAGGTGGCCGCCCACCTCAACCCCGCCGGGTACGCCGTCGCCGGCGTGTCCATCCGCTCCACCTCACAGGCCCGGTTCCCGGCCCAGCTGCACGACGTCAAGGCCGCCATCCGCTGGCTGCGGGCCAACGCCGAGAGGTACAACCTCGACCCCGGGCGCGTCGCGATCATGGGCGACTCCTCGGGCGGCTGGGCCTCCGCGATGGCCGCCGTCACCAGCGGCGACCCCGCGACGGAGGGCGACGTGGGCGTCAGCGGGCCCTCCAGCGCCGTACAGGCGGCGATCCCCTTCTACCCGCCGACCGACTTCCGCCAGATGGATGCCCACATGCCGGGCAACTGCGAGGAGTTCAACGCGATCATGGGGACCACCGGGTGCCACAACGACCCGCGCTCCCCCGAGTCACGACTGGTCGGCTGCGCCGTCCCGGACTGCAGCGAGGAGCAGATCGCCCCCACCAACCCGCTCACCTACGTCGGCAGGCGCCCTGTCCCGCCGACGCTGATCTTCCACGGTGAGCCGGACGCCCTCGTCCCCTACCACCAGGGCCGTCTGCTGTTCGAGAAGCTGGCGGCCAAGGGCCATGACACCAGCATGTACTCCTTCCCGAAGGCGGCTCACGGCACGCTCTTCGAAATGCTCGGCGACGACGCGGTCCGCGAAGGCGCCTACAAGGAGACCGCGCGGAACGGCCGGACCACACCCGCCCACCCGACCACCCCGACCTGGAACACCGTCATCACCTTCCTGAACCGGCATCTGCGGTGAAACCGGAGGAACCGTAGGACCCGCAAGGACCCGCATGGACCCGCAAGGACCCGCAAGGACCCGCAAGGACCCGCAAGGACCCGCATGGACCCGCAAGGACCACATCGCGAAAGAAGCCGGCGGCGCTCACCGAGGGCGAGCGCCGCGGCCCCATGAACCGGCCGACGACCGGTAGAGAGGCTGTCGTCGGTCGACCAGGAGTCCGCCGTCAGCGTCGAGCGTCCTGCCGACGGCGACGGTGCGCTCGGGAGCGCTGCCGTGACGGCGGACCGAGACGCGTAGACGATCACCGCGAGTGCGGCGGAGACGACTGTGCCCAGACCGAGCGGAACGCGGCGCCCGGGCCGCCGAGACCCACGAGCGGGGCGGCGAGCGAGGTGGACTGCGGGGTGGTCGCCGCCACACCGCTGACCATGACGAACAACGAGAGCACCATGGCCGCCAGGGGCACTTGAGCGGCCGCGGTGACGAGCAGCCCGGCGGCGCCCAGCCCCGTCATGGCGAGGCCGAGGACGAGGGTGCCCTTCTCGGACCAGCGCTTCTCCCGTCGGTCCGGCGTGCCTCGTCAGGCAGCCTTGACCAGGTGATCGGCACGGGCGGCACCACGGGCCGGCCCAAGGGCGTGATGCTGACCGGCCGGAACATCGAGACCATGTCGGCGCTGACGCTGATGAGTTACCCGTTCGGACCGTCCGGCGACCGGCCGGTCTATCTGGCGCTCGCGCCGCTGACGCACGCCGCCGGGGTGCTGTGCTTCCCCGTGATGACGCTGGGCGGCGAGATCGTCATCATGCCGAGACCGGACCTCACCGAGTTTCTCGCGCTGGTCGAGCGACACCGGGTCACGCACACGTTCCTGCCGCCCACGCTCATCTACATGCTCCTCGGGCACGCCGATCTGCCCTCCACGGACCTGACCTCCCTGCGCTGCCTGTGGTACGGCGCCGCACCCATGTCGACGGCCCGGCTGAGGGAGGCCATCGAGCGGATCGGCCCGGTGATGGGCCAGCTCTTCGGCCAGTCCGAGGCGCCCATGATGATCTCGACCATGGCGCCGGAGGACCACTTCCACGCCGACGGTTCGCTCGCCGTCGAGCGGTTCGCCTCCGCCGGGCGGCCGTCTCCCCTGGTGACGGTGGCCGTCATGGACGGCGACGGACGACTGCTGCCGCCCGGCGAGCGCGGTGAGATCGTGGTGCGCGGCTCCCTGGTGATGGCGGGGTACCACAAGAACCCCTCGGCCACCGAGGAGGCGTTCCGGCACGGCTGGCACCACACCGGGGACATCGGCTATCTCGACGCCGACAACTACCTGTTCATCGTGGACCGCGCCAAGGACATGATCATCAGCGGCGGGTTCAACGTCTATTCCGCGGAGGTCGAACAGGCGCTGATGGAGCACCCCGCCGTCCAGGACTGCGCGGTCGTCGGCATGCCCGACGACAAGTGGGGTGAGCGGGTGACCGCCGTCGTCCAGCTCCACCCCGGGGTGAGCACCACCCGTGTCACCGCCTCGGGCATCCGTGACTTCGTCAAGTCCCGGATCGGGGGCGTCAAGGCCCCCAAGCAGGTCGAGGTATGGCCCGACCTGCCCCGCTCCAAGGTGGGCAAGGTCCTCAAGAACGAGGTCAGGGCCCATCTGCTCGGGCACGCGCAGGAATGAAACCGCCGGTACGACATCGGTCTGGGCGGGGCCGCGTGGTCACTCCGTACGAGAGCGCCTCTCCTGAACTCACACCGGGGATCGTGATCCTGCCGGTGGGGGCGTCCTGTTCATCGAGGTCCCGGCGCCGTCGGCCGCTGGGCGAGGGAGAGCATCGCGGCGGTCACCTCGTCGATCGCCGCGGCGGGGATCGCGGTGGCGGCCTCCTCGAGGACGAGCAGCCGTGCGCCGGGGATCTCACGGGCGATCGCCTCGCCGTTGCCGACGGGGAAGAACCGGTCACGGCGGCCGTGGACGACGAGCGTGGGGACCGTGATCCCGGGCAGCCGCTCGCGCCAGCGAGGTGCGCAGTCGAGGCGGGAGAACACCATGCCCATCTGGTTGGCCATCTGGATCGGGGGTGCGGTGCCGGGCGTGCGGTCCCAGACGCGCGCGGCGGTCTCCCGCGCGGTGACGGGATCGTCGCCGAGGATCTCCGCGCCGCCGGCGGTGAACTCCGCGACCGCCTCGCGGTCGGCCCAGTCGGGCAGCGGCCGGGTGAACAGCCGGCTCATCGTCGCCCGGTCGTGGTCGGGGAGATCGTCGTCGGGCGGGCCTGGGGCGACCGCGCGCGTGCCGACCAGGGTGAGCGCCGAGAACGCGCCGGGATGGTCGAGGACGGCCACCTGGGCGACCATCCCGCCGACGCCGATCCCCGCCAGGTGCGCGGGGCCACCGCCGAGCGCGTCGACGAGGGCCGCCGCGTCGGCGGCCAGGTCGCGCAGGGTGTAGGCGGGCGCCTCCGGATCACTCGTCGTCGACTCCCCGCTGTCGCGCAGGTCGTAGCGCACCACGCGGCGGCCGCCGGCGGCGAGGCCCTCGCACAGCGCGTCGGGCCAGGAGAGCATCGTCGTCCCGCCGACGAGCAGGACGAGCGGTGCGTCGTCGTCACCGAACGACTCGATTCCGAGGGCGGTCTCACGGATGTGGAGGGTGGTCATCGGATCACCGCTCGACGTCGTAGGTCAGGTGCGTGGCCGTCGATGTCGCGATCACGCTCCGCCGCACCAGCGTGCGTGGCGCCCCGCCGGTGAACAGGGGTGTCCCGGCGCCCAGCACGACGGGCGCGAGATGCAGGCTCAGCGCGTCGACCAGCCCGGCCTCCAGCGCCGAGCCGACCGTGGCGCCGCCGCCCATGAGCACGACGTCGAGGTCCTGGCCTCGGTCCGACGACGCCGCCTCGGCCCGCTCGCGCGCGGCGGTGACCGCGTCGGGCAGACCGGTGGTGACGAACGTCCAGTCGAGGCCGGCCGTCCGGACCGACACCGGTGGCGTGCTGGTCACGACGACGAACGCGGGCCTGCCGACCTCGCCCGCGCCGTAGCCGACGGTGTCGTCCCAGCCCTTCGGCCCGTCGACCACGTCGAAGAGGTGGCGGCCGAGGACGACGGCGCCCGAGCGGGCGGTCGCCTCGCGCAGGAGGCGGCGGTCGTCGGGGTCGTCGGAGAAAGCCCAGGTGTGCAGGGCCTCGCCGCCGGTGCCGAGGCCGTTGTCCGGCCCGGGGTCGGGCCCGGTGACGTAGCCGTCGAGAGAGACCGAGATGTCAGCGATGATGCGAGTCATACAGGGTAGACCCGGCCCGCCGCCCGAACTCATCGCTGACGTGTGACCCGACGCCCGGGGACGAGCCCCGACGGCCACCTGGGGCGACCGTGACTCGGCCGACCCTCGCCCCCTACGGCAGCAGACCCCGTCGTCGGGCGGTGACCACTGCGGCGAGGCGGGTGCGGGCGTCGAGCTTGCGCATCGCGCTGCGCAGGTACGCCTTGACGGTCTCGGTCTGGAGGCCCAGGCGACGCCCCGCCTCGGCGTTGGTGCAGCCCAGGGCGATCTGGGCGAGCACGTCGAGTTCCCGGGGCGCCAGCGGCGACACGGGTGGCACCGGCTCGGGCTCCGGTGCCGTGCCGAGGGCGGCCAGTCGGCGGGACGCGGCGCCCAGCCGGGCGCGAAGGCCGTCGTCGTCGACGGACTGTGCGATCAGCCGCAGCTCCGCGTGGAGTTCGCGGACCTCCTCGACCATGAACCGGTCCCCCGCGGGCTCGCTCTGCGCGACCCGCAGCAGCCGCAGGCGCCGGTCGACCTCGTCCCGTACGGCGACCTCACCGGCCAGCCGTCGCGAGGCGTGCACGACGACGTCCGTCGCCCGGTCCCCGAGCGGCGTGGCGCCCCGGCTGGCGCCGTACAGCACGCCGCGCACCGCTCCGGCCACGACGACGGGAACGGCGACGACGGAACGGATGCCTTCCGCGTGCACCGGCTCGTCGTAGTCGTGCGTGATCGACCGGTCCGCCCCGTAGTCGGCCACGGCGGCAGGCCGCGCGGTGGCCAGCACACGGCCGCCGAGTCCGGTCTCGGTACGGATGTCGAGGCCGCGCAGCGCGGCCGTGCGGGCACCGACGAACTGCGACAGGTTCAGCACCTGCTCGCGTACCTGGCCACCGAAGACGACCGGGATGCGCGAGCGCTGGTGGAGCGACCGGAGGGCCTGTCGGAAGGCGTCCCCGTCGTCGGGCCGCAGGGAGGTGTCCGTACCGGAGTGCATTGCCACTGCCCCTTTCCGGGGGTGGTCGGCGCCGTGCGTGACGCGCAGCATGTGTCAGCAGCGCGCAGCATAAGACCCGGTAACGCCCCGGCAAAAGGTCTGTCCACGGGATCCACGGGATCCACGCGATCCACGAGCAAGGAAGGGGATCGTCGTGGCTTCCCACGGTCATTCCGCCGAGGCGCGGGCGAACTCCCCCGATCCGGCCGCGCCGGGACGTCGGACACCGGAATTGCTCGCGCTCTTCGGTTCACCGGACGCCTGCGCCGCGGAACTGCTGTGCGACCGCCATCCCGAGAACGCGGTGGCCTTCACGGTCGTGGACGCGGACCTGTCCGCCGAGGACCTCCCCTACGGGCGGCTGCGCCGCGAGTCGGCCCGTTTCGCCGCCGCGCTCGCCGGTCTGGGCGTCGGGCCCGGGGACACGGTCGCCACGCTGACGGGCAAGTCCGCCGACCTGGTCGTGGCGCTGCTGGGCAGCTGGCTCGGGGCGCGGTGCACCTGCCGCTGGTCACCGCGTTCGCCCCGCGCGCGATTCGGCTCCGCCTCGTCGTCGGCCGGGCGAAGGTCGTCGTGGTCGACGCGGATCAGCGCGCCAAGCTCGCACCGGCGGGGACATGCCGGCCGATCCGCCCTGGCTGACCGTGGTCGTCGGCGCCCCCGGCGGACGAGTACGGCCTGTGCTTCGCGGGGCTGCCGGCCGGCCGCGCCGGTGACGAGCGCGCATGGTCATCAGCCGCGAGTTCGCCCGCGGCCGCCGCGGACCCTCCTCCCACGTCCTCACGCCCGGGGGCAACCGGCCGTGAACCACACCTGACGGCGCCCTCGTGAGTGCGTACGGTGATCGAGGAGACCCCGCCCGGCCTTCCGCGCCGAACGCGAGCGGCGGAGCACCGCGCCGGGGTGGGGCGCCGGGGCGGAGAGGGGCGGGCGCCGCGCTCGGGCTGCTCAGCCTGGATTGTGTCATCGCTCTGGGCGAGACGAAGCACCGTGCCGTCGACACGACGCCGGACACCACGACCGATTCCGGGGAACCGACTCACCCCGGCCTGACCTCGGCGGTTCCCCGCGCAGCCCGCCGCGAGGATTCGTGCGCCGAAACCGGGCAACAGCACCGTATGAAGCATCAGCCGCGTTTCACATTGTCCGCGACCACCCTCGACGCACCGGACGCCGACGAACTCGCACGGTTCTACCAGGGGCTGCTCGGGTGGCCGAGGCGGAAGGACGAAGCGGACTGGATCGAGATCGCTCCGCCGGACGGGGGCGCCGGGCTGTCCTTCCAGACAGAGCCGCTCTTCAGGCGCCCGCAGTGGCCTTCCACCGGGTCCGCCCAGCAGATGATGCTGCATCTGGACATCGAGGTGGACGACCTGTCATCAGCCGCCGCCCGTGCCCTGTCCCTGGGAGCGGCCATGGCGGACTTCCAGCCCCAGGACGACGTACGCGTCCTGCTCGACCCGGCGGGCCACCCCTTCTGCCTGTTCGTATGCACCGACTCGAGCACCTGACACGGGAGCCACGCGGCACCGCTGACAACGACCCGTCGTGCGGTGCGCCCCTGTCCCTGGCGGAATCCCGAGTCGGTGACGTCCGGGAGACACATGCGACCCGCGATCTGACGATACGTCAACTTCTGGTCAAGCGCGAAGACTTGTGCGAAGCTGACCGCTTCTCCCGCCCAGTAGTGCGCTTGTCCGGCGCCACACTGCGGCCCCGCCGACGCCGAGATGAGGCGCGCGGAGGCCGATCCGGGAGCGAGCCGAAGCACATGTTCAGGGCGAAGGGGAATGCGTGGAAGACAGCGGCACCGGGCAGGGGGAGACCGACCCGACGCGGCATCCGATGACGCGGGCGTCGAACGATGCCGAAGCTCCACAACACCCCACTCCGAAACGGCGGCGCCGGTGGTTGCGCCTCATCGGGCTCACGACCCTTCTCGTCGTGCTCGCCGGAGGCGGGGCGGCCGCATGGAGCCAGGGGATGCCTTGGTGGCAAGGGAGGGACGACGCCTACGACGTCGTGCCTCCGGCAAGCGAAGCCATGGACACCAAGGGTTCCGACATCGCTCAGCTCTCCAAGGTCCTCGAGTTGGAGGAAGAGCGCGGGTACCTGCCCGCCTCCCATGGCTATACGACCAGTTCGACCGCGAGATGGGCTCGCTACGACCCGGATGTCGTGACGATCGACATCGAGTACCGCCGGGAGGAGGCCACCACCCGGCAGTCCGGTACCGAGGCCGCGGAGGACTGGATCGATGACCGCGCCACGTTCCTGCGCGACCACTTCGTGAGCTTCGAGAAGGTGCCGAGCATCGGTGACGAGGCCATAGAGACGTACAACTCCGGCGGTGCCGAAGTGTACGTGCGCGAGGGGAACGTGACGATCACAGTCAAGTACTACGTGGCCGGTGCCGCCGGGGCGGATACCGCGGATCAACTGCAAGGCGTGGCACGCAACCTGGCCGGGACTGCCGTCGAGAAGCTGAAGGAAGCGTGATCGGAGAGAGCGCGCATCAGGGCGTTGGCGGGAGGCCACAGACCGCGGCCCCGGGACCGGACCGCACACAGAGTGCGAGTGATCCAGTTCGAGATGTCGTTCGATGCCAGGAGCCAGGCATGGGCCCTGACGCCTCAGCCGGCGAGCAGGGCCTGCATCCACTCCTCTTCGCGTTGCTCGATGTATTCGGCGTCGTTTCGCCATGCGTCGCCGTGGCCTTCAGCCCACAGCCTTGCCCAGGGCTGGGCTCCTTGGGCTGCCTGGTCGCGCAGGAAGTCGTGCATGGAACGCGTACGGCGCCCCAGTAGAGGGACCAGCCGACGGCGTTCGGCCTCAGCCAGACCGTAGGCGTCGGCGAAGACTCGCAGTCGGCCCGCCGCGTCCGGGCTCTGCCAGTCCGGATGCGCGGACAGCGGGATGAACCCGTGGATGGCGTATGCGACATCCCACAGGCGCGAGCCGGGACCTGCGGTGTCCCAGTCGATGAAGGCCCACCGCGCCTCGTCTGCGACCACGAGGTTCCAGGGGGCCAGGTCGTTATGGGCGATGATGTCACTGCCCTCAGCGGGGATCAGCGTCTGCCACCGCGCATCGGAGGGCGGCGTGAAGTCCTGCACGGCGTCGTGGAAGTCGCGGATCAGCCGTGCCACGCGAGCCAGTTGACGAGCGGATTCCATCAGCGAGAACCGCTCCGGCCAGACCACGTCTCCCGGCACGAAGGTCAGGACCTCACGCCCCTGATCGTCGATGCCGAGGGGACGAGGCGCCGCGCCGAACCCCACCTCGTGCAGGTGGGCAAGCAGGGCATGCACAGCGGGAGTCCATGGTCCGGCCGGACGGCGAACGGTGTCCCCGACGCGAATGACACCATCACTGACGTTGCCACCGGACAGAGGCTGTTCATCATCGTGGCGCATCGAACCAGTGTGTCGGATCAACTCGTCATGCTCACCCCATTAAGGGCGAGACCTGGAGTAGGGACGGAGGTCAAAGAACAAGCCGCCGCACCTCTGTGTGCGGCCCGGCTGTCAGTACGCGCTGATACAACTCTCGCGCACCGACCCGACGAGCAGAGGAGGCCCCGTGGGCGACTGGGGCGCCGGCAACTTCGAGAACGACACGGCCGCAGACCATCTGTCGATACTGACGGACCGGCTCGTCACCGAGGTCGCGGACGCTATGGCCGGCGACCCGGACGGGATCGAACCCGACGAGTACTGGGGAGTCGCGGTGCCGGACAACCCGGAGCTGCTGAGCCTCTTGGCACGGCAGGGCTGGGTGGAGGCGTCGCTGCCCGAGGCCGACGTGGTCGAGGGGTGGAAGATGTCTGCGCCGAACGGACGCCCACCCGGCGCCGATGAACTCGTGGAACGCGTTGACGCTCAGGACCGTGTTGTGGGGGTGGTCGGTCGCTGGGAGGCCGTTGGGGAGCGCTGGCTTCATCGAGTTGCTTCGGTGGTGTGCCGTGATGGACAAGACCGCTTTCTCGTCCATCGGCGTGCCGAGCAGCTTTCCCGTCTCCCGGGGCATCACGAACTCGGGGTCGGGGGCGCCGTGGGAGTCGGCGAGTCCTATGAGGAGGCAGCTGCCCGCGAGCTCAGCGAGGAGCTTGGGTCGTCGGCAACAGTGCGCCTGCGGTTCAAGTTCCTCAACCGGGGCGGGCTCAGCCCCCACTGGCTCGGGGTGTGCGATGCCGTGCTTTCGGATGTCGTCGCCCCCGATCCGGGTGAGGTGGCCTGGTACGGATGGCTGACCGAGTCCGAACTGCGGCGGGCTCTGCGGCAGTGGACGTTCACTCCCGACAGCCAGGAGATTTTCGGTCGCTATCTCGCTTGTCTTTGACCGAGGGCTCTCGCTCGTCTTTGACCGAGGGCTGCGGAGAGCGCATCGCGCTCACGAGTGGCCCCACCGCCGCCGGGGCGGTCCTGGCCACTGCGGTGTGCGCCCGCCCCCCGCCGCCGCGTCCGGCGTACCGGCATCCCCCACGGCCGGGGCGCGGCGAGGCAGCGCGCACCTCTCGCGCACCTCTCCTTTCGGAGGAAGCGGCCCCCCGCTCCAGTACCGGTCGGCCCGGCCCTTCCCGCTTCCTCGGTGCCGTGGTCCTCCCGTACCGGATCACTAGCCTGGGACGGCTGCCTCTCACCACGGGCAGCCGGAGTGCCGGCGGGGCCCTCTCGGCGGCGGTGGCCCGTCAGGTGCTGGAGAAGCGAGGTGCCTCCATCGCTCTGCGATCCTGAACTATCCCCCACTGGACCTCGTCACCGATGCCCGCGACAAGCGCACGGTCATCGCCAAGCCGCTGCCGAGGCCGTGGATGGCGGGCATCTTCGACCCCTCCTACGTGCCGAACCCGGCCTTGCGCAGCGATCGTCTGGTCTCCCCGGCCCACCCCTCCGACACGGCCGACCTGACCGGTATCGCCCCGGCCCTCGTCATCACGCCGCAGCACGACCTCCTCCGTGCCGAGGGCCTGCGCTACGGGCCGGCGGTCACGGTCGCCTGGCAGAGCGAGGCGCGTTCGCGCATGCCGAGCAGGCCCTGTCCCCCGTCGTCGCGGGGGTGTCGGCGCGGGACGCGGGGCGGGCCGCTGTCCTCGACGGCGACGCGTACGGCGTGCGAGAGGTCGCCACGACGACCACGTCGCGCGGTGGGGGAGAATCGCCGAGAGACCGGAGGTCCTCGGCCTCGGGGAGGAGTGACGGTAGTACTCCCCTACTACACGACGCGTCCCGATTCACTTCCGAAGTACCGGGAGGTGCCTGGAAGACCACTCCAGGGTTGTCCCAGGAGCCTCGCCCTCGACGTCGATCCGCAACAGAAGGAATCCCATGCCCCGCACGAACCGCATCCTTGTCATCGTCACCAGCGTCGGCGAGTACGAGACGGTCGGATACCGCACCGGCCTCTGGCTGGGCGAGCTGACGCATTTCTACGACGTCGCCGAACAGGCCGGGTTCGAGGTCACCATCGCCGGCATCGACGGCGGACCCGTGCCGCTCGACCCGGAAAGCCTCTCCCCCGCGGTCCTCGGCGACCTCGGGACCGACAAGCGGTACGCCGACCGCTCGTTCATGGACAAGCTCAAGGACACCGTGGCCGTGACCGAGGTCCAGGTCGACGACTACGACGCCATCTACCTCACCGGCGGCCACGGCGTGATGTTCGACTTCCACCAGAGTGAGGCGCTGGAGACGCTCATCGCCCGCTTCTACGAGTCCGGCCGGATCGTCTCGGCCGTGTGCCACGGCCCGTGCGGTCTGCTCGACGTCACGTTGAGCAGCGGCGAGCCGCTGGTGAAGGGCCGGAACGTCACCGGCTTCTCGTGGCGCGAGGAGGAACTCGCCCAGCGGGCGCAGGCCGTCCCGTACAGCCTGGAGGACCGGCTCAAGGAACTCGGCGCGTCGTACAGCATCGCGGAGAAGCCGTTCGACGTCCACGTCGTCGAGGACGGCCGTCTCATCACGGGCCAGAACCCCGGCAGCGCCAAGGCCGTCGCGGAGGCGGTGGTCCGCCAACTCGCCTGAGATCGGTCCCGGGGACGACGCGTTTCGCTGCCGGACGACGGCGCCGAAGCCAAGCCGTGGTGCGGCCCGGCGCGGCGTGGCGCCGTCCCGCGCCGGTTTCGGTCGGAGGCTCGGACCGGGCGAGCAACTGGTCGAGCACCGGGGGCGTTGCCTCCGGGTTCGCTCATCTCCGGTCGCCGGAGCGGTGGTCGCTGACGACTTCGGCACCCGCACGTGCTCGGGCATAGCATCCGCGTATGCGGAACATCGAGATATTGGTGCCGGACGCGGGGCAGGCCGACATCGCCGGCCTGAGGGGGCTCGACGCCGACGCACTCGCCCGCTACGTGGCCGACCCCGCGTACCCCTGGTGGCGTCGCGTGCCCTGCGCGCAGGCGCTGGCGGAGCGCGTACCGGAACGGCATGTCGCCCACCTGATCCCACGTGTTCGTGATCCGGACGATGTGGCCGAGGTTCGCATCGCGCTTCTCGACCTTCTCGCGGGCCGGGCTGAGCTGCTGCCGTGGCTGAAGCACGAGGACCGGCGACACGAGCGGTCGTACGGGATGCCCGAGGCGTTCCTCAAGGCACGCGGCATGCTCGGCGATCGCTCGGCCGCACGCGAGTTGGCGACGCTCGCGGCCTCCCCGTGGGCGCATTGGCAGGGCGTCGGCGAGGCCGGACTGGACGCGCTGGTCTCCCGGTACGGGGTCGAGGCGGTCCTGGCCGACCTCGGCGACGAGCGGCCCGAGGACCGGGCTTTCCAGGTCCGGATGCGGCATCGCGCCGCGGCGGACGTGACCGACGCGCTGGCGGACCCTGATCGTGAAGTCGCCTACCTGGCGCAGTCGTTCCTGTCGGATCCGCGACACATCCGCGGCTACCTCGACGAGGCTCCGACGGTCGAGGCGAAACTCTGGGCCGCATACGCGCTGCGTCGCCTCACCGGTGACGTTGCCGAGACCCGACGCGTCTACGACACCCTGGGGCGTCCGCGGGTCGAGGTGGCCGGTCTGGACGACGAACTCCGCGGCGCGATCCTGCACGAGTACGCGAGCGGCTGCGAACGACAGAGCGATCCGCGATGGCGCGTCGAAGCCCTGTGCAGCGAACCACCCGCCCGTCCGGACCAGGACGAGCAACTCGGGCGCGCGACGGCCGCGCTGACCGCAGCGGGCCTCGCGCCGATGCCTGCCGTCTCCTGCGGCGAGCACCACCGGCAGGGCGACGGGACGTACCACGTCATGGAGTTCGGCGAGAACGAACTGTTCATCAGCACCCTCGGGCGGTTCGTCACAAGTGCCGAACCCGACCCGACCGCCCGTCAGGCCCTCGAATCGGCGGGCTTCCGCTGGATCGACGAGACCACCAGCGCGATACGCGTCCCCGGCCTGTGTGTCTACTACTTCGGCGAGCGTGCACCCGTCAGCGTCGACACCCTGCTGTTCTACTGGCAGGACTAGGGCTCGCCCGGATCGTCATCCCGCCCCGCTCCGAGCCGACGTTCATGTGAGACGTCAGGAGGTGCGGGACTCGTATTTCTCGCGGTTCTCCAGGACCTCGGCCATGTGTGTCTGCGCCCACTGCCTGAGTCCATGGGGCCGCCCACCGATCACCAGGGCGCGCTGACCGTTCTGCGGGAAGCGGTCGACCTCGGCGTCACCCACATCGACACCAGCGACGCCTACGGGCCGCGCGTCACCAACGAGTTGATCCGCGAGGCGCTGCACCCCTATCCCGCGTCGCTGCACATCGTGACCAAGGTGGGCGCGACCCGCAACGCACAGGACGGCTGGCCCACGGCCCGGCGCCCCGAAGACCTGCGCCGCCAGATCCACGACAACCTCACGTCCCTCCGGCTCGACGTGCTCGACCTGGTCAACCTCCGGCTCGGCGACGCCGAAAGTCCCCGCCCCGGCTCGCTCACGGAGGCATTCGAGACGCTCGTCGAACTCCAGCAGCAGGGTCTGATCCGCCACCTGGGGGTCAGCAACGCCACCGAGGAGCAGGTCGCCGAGGCGCAGGGCATCGCGCCCATCGTGTGCGTGCAGAACATGTACAACCTCGCCCACCGCCACGACGACAAGCTCATCGACCGGCTCGCCGCCGAGGGCGTCGCGTACGTGCCCTTCTTCCCTCTCGGGGGCTTCCCCCCGCTCCAGTCCTCGGCGCTCTCGGCGGTCGCCGCTCGGCTGAAGGCGACACGGATGTCCGTCGCACTGGCCTGGCTGCTGCGGCGATCACCGAACATCCTGCTCATCCCCGGCACGTCGTCGACAGCGCACCTGCGCGAGAACATCGCCGGCGCGGGACTCGCCCTCTCGCACCAGGACTTGACCGAGTTGGACGGCATCGTCCGCTGAGTGTTCCGGGTTCCGGCGAGCGTCTGCCCGGGTGGTGCGGCTGACGGGGCGGTGTCGGAGTGGCGGAACCGGACGGGGTTGCTGTCAGGCGGAGTTCGCGGAGGCGCCGGAGGGAGCGCCGTCGAAGCCGTCGGACTCCAGGTGTTCCCGCAACCATCCTTCCGTGCTGCTGACGTGCAGCAGTGCGGCCGCCTGGCTGAGGGGGGCGTCGCGGGCGGCGAGCGCCTCGTAGATCGCCTCGTGTTCCATGACTGTCCTGGCCGCGACCTGGGCGTCGACCTGGCCGCGCCAGATCCGGGCGCGCAGCGTGTGACCGGAGACGCCTTCGAGCAGCGCCAGCAGGGACTCGTTGCCGGTGGCCGCGACGACCGCGCGGTGGAAGGCCACGTCGTGCATGTTGAGGAGTTCGACGTCGTCGCGGGCCTCCCGCATCGCGTCGAGGTGGTGTCTGACCTCGGCCAGCTGCTCGTCGGTGATCCGGACCGCGGCCAGCCCGGTGGCGGCCGGTTCGAGCAGCCGCCGTACCTCCATCAGGTCCAACAGCGCGCCCACGTCGGCCTGGAGGAGTTCCACCGCACCGCCGAGGCCCTCCAGCAGGACGCTCGCCTGGAGGCTGGTGACGTACGTGCCGTCGCCCCGCTTGACCTCCAGCACACGCGCGACGGCCAGCGCCTTGACCGCCTCGCGCGCCAGGTTGCGGGAGAGCCCCAGCTGAGCCGCCAGATCGGGTTCCGGAGGCAGCTTCGAACCGGGCGGCAGTTCGCCGGTCCGGATCAGCTCACGAATCCGCTCGATGGCCTTGTCCGTGAGGGACACCGTGCCCCCTCTTCGTCCGTGTCTGTTTCCGGCATGTCCGGCCCGCCGAGACCCCGGGCGGACGGAACGGCCCGGAGACGACCGGGACCCGTCGGCTGTCCGGTGTGGCGTACCGCCTGGCCTGGTCCCCCGTCGCGCATGCCGAGCGTGACGTTGATGATACGGGGATGCGTGAGGGGGATCGACGAGGTCGCCCCGGCCCGGACCGCATGAGCGGGCCGGAGGAAGTGGTCGACTATCGCTCGACCCGCGCTCAACCCCCGCTCAGCCCGCGTTCATCAGGCGCCTCGTCTCCTGGTTCACCTTCGACCAGATCGAGCAGGCGCTGGAGGCGCCGTACGCCGGCGACGTCATCAAGCCGATCGTCCGTATGCCCGTCTGATCCCCGCACTCCCCGTGGCCCCGCCACGACCAGCCCCGTACCGAAAGAAGCCCTTCATGTCTCTCACCCGTGAACTCCACATCGGTGGCAAGGACGTCCCCGCCCTCTGCGGACGCACCGCCGAGGACATCAACCCCTACACCGGCGAGGTCTACGCGACCGTCGCCGCGGCGGGCCCCGAGGACGTGACCCGCGCCGGGGACGCCGCCGACGCGGCGTTCGCCGACTGGGCCGCGCTCGCGCCGTTAGCCCGTCGCACGATCCTCCTCAAGGCCGCCGACCTCCTGGACGGACGCGCCGAGCAGGTGGCCGAGATCATGACCCGTGAGGCGGGCGGCACCCGGCCGTGGGCGTACTGCAACGTGGCGCTCCCGTCGAACATCCTGCGGAAGGCCGCGGCCGCGATCGCCGCGCCGCGCGGCGCAGTCCTCAGCCGGGCATCGAGGCGTCCTCCAATACCCGCTGGGTGACCATCGCCGGCCAGCAGGCCCACTACCCCTTCTGACCGAGGGCCGCCGGCGTGTCGGCGGCCTCGGCGGCCTCGGCGGCCTCGGCGCGCCCCCGTACCCCGTTGCGGAAGTCGATCGGGCTACGGCCCGCGCGCTGTATGAAGAACTTGCTGAACTGGGAGGGTGTGACGAAGCCCAGGTGGTCGGAGATCTGGGCCGCGCTCTCGTCGCTGTGCGCCAGCAGACGCTTCGCCTCCAGCACGACCCGGCGGTCGATGAACTCCTTCGCGCTGAGCCCCGCGCCCGCCAGTGTCGCCCGCGCGAGGGTGCGCCCCGAGTAGCCCAGCATGTGGGCGTAGTCCTCCACCCGTCGGGTGGCGGTGAAGTGCCGTTCGAGGGCGTCACGGAAGCGCAGGTAGGTCTCGTCGGGCTCCGGAGCGGGGCCGCCGACCGGGACGGTGAGATGGGCCAGCCTCAGCAGGAGGACGGCGAGGAGGTGGCGCAGTGCCGCGATGTGCAGGTCGAGAGGGAGGCGCCCCAGTGACCGGAACTCGTGGCGCAGATGGTCGGCGGCCATGGTCACCGCCGCGGCGTCGGCGGCGACCGGAGTGGTGACGACCGGCGCGTGCGGATCGTCGACCCGGGCGGCCGTCGCCGTGACCGGGTCCAGCACGTCCTGCTGGAAGAGGATCAGGGTGCCCTCGGCGCCGGCCAGATCGCCCCACTGGTGCACCTGCCCCGGACGCACCCAGAGCCAGGAGCCCGGCCGTAGGGTGTGGTCGTCGAAGTCGACGACATGGCGGAGGACACCCGCGCCGAGCGTGAGGAGATGGTGGAAGTCGGGGCGCTGAGGCCGCCCGAGGGCGTGCTCGGGGACGCGCCGCCGTAACTCGGCCAGCGACATGACCTCGACACCGGCGGGCGTGCCCGCGGGCGCGGCGAACGGGATCTCCGGGATGTCATGCGGGGAGTCGTGTCGCTTTTTGGCCATCATCAGTCGGAAGTTTATCCGGCTTCCTCCCCCCGCTCTTCGTACGGTGGTCGTGCCGCTGCGGGAGCCGGCGCCTCGGCGGCTGAGCCATCGTCGTCACCGAAGAAAGAGACGCGCGCATGTCCGAAGCAACGTCCGCATCGGCCCCCACGATCGTCGTCACCGGCTCCACCGGCCGACTCGGCGGGCGCGTCGCCCGGCGTCTCGCCGAGCGAGGCATCCCACAGAAACTGCTGGCCCGCAGCCCGGAACGGGCCCCTCGGCTGACCGGGGCACGCGCCGTGCGCGGCGACTACGCCGACCGGGACGCCGTGCGGGAGGCCCTCGCGGGGACCCGCACCCTGTTCATGGTCTCCGCCTCCGAGAGCGCCGACCGGCTCGCCCAGCACAAGGCGTTCGTCGACGCCGCGGCGGAGGCGGGTGTACGGCACCTGGTGTACGTCTCCTTCTACGGTGCCGCACCCGACGCCACGTTCACCCTGGCGCGCGACCACTTCCACACCGAGCAGCACATCCGCGCGAGCGGGATGGCACACACCTTCCTCCGGGACAACCTCTACGCGGAGTTCGTCCCCGACCTCGTCGGCGAGGACGGTGCCATCCGCGGTCCGGCCGGCAGCGGGCGGGCCGCGTTCGTCGCCCAGGACGACATCGCCGAGGCGGCCGCAGCGGTGCTGTCCCGGCCGGACGACCATGCCGGCGTGACGTACGACCTGACCGGACCCGAGTCGCTGTCACTGGACGACGCGGCCGTCATCCTGTCCGAGCGGCTCGGGCGCGCCGTCACCTACCGCCGGGAGACGGTCGAGGAGGCCTACGCCTCCCGGGCCTCCTACGACGCCCCGGCCTGGCAGCTGGACGCCTGGGTGTCCACCTACACGGCCATCGCCTCCGGTGAACTCGACGGCGTGAGCGACGCCGTGCCACGCCTCACCGGCCGTCCCGCCACACCCCTCGCCGACGTCGTCCGCGTCGCTGCGAGCTGACGAACCAGCGAGAATCCCCATGTCGCTTTTTGAACATGCCTGGTCGCCATTTCGGCAGGATCGTCGAGCACTGGGACGTCATCGCCCCCGCTCCGACCGAACTGCCGCACGGCAACGGCCTGTTCTGAGAGGTGATCCACCCGCCGACGGTCCGGCGCCGCCTGTACGGGCGGGCGAATGCCGGGCCATCGTTGCTCGGCCCAGTCCTGCACGTGCCGCAGTGCGGTGGTGGCGCCCCGGGCCAGGTCGGGCAGGGCGTACTGCACCGTCGGGGGGCGCCCACCTGGCGGTGACCAGGTCGAAGAGCTGCCTGCTCGGGCAGGCGGGATCGCGGACGTTGCCTCGCGTGCTTTCCTGCACGTGCTCACCTCACCGTGACCGCCCCGCCGCGCCCACCGTGATGGTGCTCGGTGGCCCCACCGCGCTGATCCGCCTTGCCGGCTGGACGCTGAAGCCCGCACAGCTGCCCGATCTCGACGCCGCCCTGGTCAGCCACACCCAGCACCGGGACGACCTAGCGGCTGGCCGCTTCATCGAGGCCTGGGCCTGCTTCGACATGGCCGGCTGCCCCGTCCGCACGGTCGTGCCGCCGCCGTCACACGCGGGATCGGCGGCGGGGTCAGCGGGGTCAGCGGGGTCAGCGGGGTCAGCGGGGTCAGCGGCGTCAGCGGCGTCAGCGGCGTCAGCGGCGTCAGCGGCGTCAGCGGCGTCAGCGGCGTCAGCGGGGTCAGCGGGGTCAGCGGCAGAGTGCCATGACCGTGTCCTCGAAGTCGGGGAACTCCTGACCGGCCAGCTCGATCACGGCCGCCGCCGTCGTGCGTCGGTCCGGTGCGAACCGTTCGGCGACGGCCGCCAGTTCAGGATCGGGACGTGGGACCCGGTCAGGTTCGTACGTGGTGGCCGCCTCCCAGGGGCCGTACCCCTCGGCCAGCAGCCACAGGAAGTCGCCCAGGTCACGCGCGACGACGCCGGTCTCCCCCTCGGAGCCGAGGAAGACGACGGGTTGGTCGGTCAGGGGACGGCCGGGCCGGATCAGCCAGAACGCCGCGTATCCGCCCGTGCCGTCCTGGCCGAAGACGCGGAAGGCGTCGCCGTCGAGTGCGCCGTTCCCCGTCCACGCCCGGAACCAGTCGGTGGTCTCCTCGGCGGACAGGAACGTCTCGAACGGCTCGAAGTCGATCCCGTCGCCGCCGTCGTAGACGAACGGAACGGCCAGGGCGGCGGCGAGCGCGGCGGGGAACCGCCGCTCATCAACAGGTGTCACTCGCACAGATTAGCGACAGGGTGGAGTCGCGATCAGGCCCGGTCAGCGGTCCGTCGCGGGCAGGCGGGCCAGGCCGGTGTCGGTCATGACGCGGTCCACGGTCTCCGCCAGGGTGGTGTCGGCGCCGATGACGGTCTCGATCCCGCCGGGCAGCAGATCGCGGGGTCGGTACCACTCCCGCAGACGGGTCTCGTCGACGACGTCGGCGATCGGCTTGGTGGCGTGGCGGACGAGGGTCTCGTCGAAGGGAACGTCCAGGTAGTAGCTGTGGGTCGGGCCGCGGTGGTCGGCGCGGAGCCGGGCGAGCATGTCGCCGTAACGGTCGGCGTACAGGATGCCTTCGACGACGACATGGAAACCCGCGTCGAGGGCGTAGCGGGCCGTTAGGTCGATCAGGCCGATGTTCGCCGCACCGGGACGGTCGTGTTCGCGGAGCACCGTGCGGCGGAGGTTGTCCTGGCCGACCAGGGCGAGGCCCCGGCCGAACCGCTCCCGCAGGCCCGCCGCGACGGACGACTTCCCCGAGGCGCTGTTGCCGCGCAGTACGACCAGCCGGGTCTCTTCGGTGCCCACCCTCACGACGATCACGCTACCGACAGACGGCGATCGCGTGGGGGCGTTTCCCGGTGCCGAGGTCCCCCGACGGCTCACGCGTCCCGCCCGCCCCGTACGCCGGAACGGTGACTGGCACGCCCCGCCGGTGGTCCCGTCTCCTGACGTGGAACCCGCCGCTCCCGGACGGGTGCCCCCGACTGATCCGGCCGACCGATCCAGCCCCGACTGCGAGGTGGGCGAGAGGTCCTGCGGATTCTATTCGCAGCCGATAGTCGTACTCGGCCCTACGGCCGGCCTGGCGGTGCGTGATGAGCTGACCCTGAGAACCCATCTGCCCTCTGTCTGGGGCGAGCGACTGTCGAGAAGTCCAGGTTTTCGCTGTCCCCCTTTGACGCCCCGCGAGTGGTTCCGGAGGTCTCACCGGCTACGCGTCGGTGACGTCCCGGGGCGTCACCGGGTGGAGGGAGTCGACGTCCTCCATGAAACTCATCATCCGGGCATTGACGAGGTCGGGGTGGTCGATCTGCGGCCCGTGTCCGGTCGCGGCGACGATCTCGGCGCGGGCACCGGGAATCACCCGGGGAACGCGTTCGAGCTGACGCTTCGGGTGCACCAGCAAGCTGCGCTTACCCATGATCAGGTAGAACGGCTTCCGGATGGAGCCCAGCTCGGCGTCGGACAGCGGCAGTGGAGCGGGACGGCGTATCCGGAAGGCCTTCACGCCGGCCTGGATCCAGGCGCGCAGATCCGGATCGGATATGACCGGCTGCTCCAGCCACTTGGCCAGAGCCGGGCGCAGCCGCTTAGGAGCGAAGGTGGCGAAGAGGCTGGCGAAGATCCAGACGAAGAAGCGCAGCCCCACCCTCTCCAGCCCACCCGGGTCGAGAGCGGTGACCGAGACGAGCCGTTCCGGTCGGCGGTGGACCTGGTTGATGACGAGCCAGCCGCCGTAGGAGGAGCCGACGAGGTGGACCTTGTCGAGGCCGAGGGCGCCAAGGGCCTCGTCCATCCACTGGGCGGCCCGCTCGGGCTGCCACATCGGCTCGCGATGGATGCTGCGGCCCGGGTCGCCGGGGGTGTCAAGGGCGTAGACCGGGCGATCGGCGCTGAGCGCGGCCGTGTTGGGATACCACATCGCGGAGCAGCCGCCCGAGCCGTGGATCAGGACGACCGGCGTGCGGGACTCGGCCACCGGGTCCGCGGGGCCGTACCGGTAGACGTGCGTCGTTCCGAAGCTCGTCTCCACGTCGGTCTCTGAGCGGATGGGTGCGCCCTTCGCGTAGAGCACGTCGCAGGCGGCGAAGTAGCGGTCGCGCAGCTGGTCGTTGACGTAGCGGCCTATGTCGCGGCGCGTTCGGGGCGTGTTCTCGGGCATGGGGTACCTCCGTGAGATCCCGCTCTTTATGATACGACCGTACCACATTGATGGTACAGCGGTACCATGAAAGGAAGCCCTTGAGCCGGACTGGACGGCGAACAGGGATCCCACAACCCAACGACGGCCGGAGACACCACGGATGCCCAAGCGCGTGGACCACGACGAACGCCGCGCCCAGATCGCTGAAGCACTCATCCAGGTCGCAGGGCGGCAGGGCCTGCACGCCGTCGGCATGCGCGACGTCGCCGCCGAGGCGGGCGTCTCACTGCGCCTGGTGCAGTACTACTTCCAGACCAAGGAGAAGCTGCTTTTCCACGGTCTCCAACACCTGACCGACCGCTTCAACGCACGTGTCGGCGCCCGCCTCGCCGCTGCCGGCCGAGACCCGGGCCCCCGCGCGACCATCGAGGCTCTGCTGCTGGCCTCGCTGCCGACCGACGAGGAGAGCCGAATCTTCCACCTCCTCTACAGCTCCTACTCGATCCTGTCCGTGACCGACGAGGCCCTCGCCGCCCAGCCGTTCATCGACAAGCCTGACGCCGCCGAGAATGCCCTGACCCAACTGATCCAACAGGCACAGGAGACGGGCCGGGCCGATACCGGAGCCGACGCTCGCACGGAGGCGATCAGCCTGCTTGCCATGACGGCAACCATGGGCACCAGCATCCTCGTCGGACAGCGCACGCCGGAGTCTGCCACCGCGGCGCTCCAGTACCACCTCGACAGGATCTTCAATCGCGGCCAGACCTCGCCTACGCCCCGGTGACTTACTCCAGGAACAGCCGGGGCGCCCCGAGGTGTTCCTCCGTCGGGCACGGCCAGAACACCCCGTTCTCCGCGCTGATCCGTTCGCAGCTGATCCCCGCGTAGTCGGCCCGGCCGCCGGCCGACGCGGCCCGCAGTTCGTCGAAGACGAGGCGGGGGTCGGCCGGGAAGCCCTCGGTACGGCCCAGCCGGGCCGCGAGGGCGGAAAGGATCTCCAGATCGGTGCGGACCCGGGCAGGCGGCTCGACGGCCTTGCGGCGCAGGATCATCCTGCCCTCCGGGTTGGTCAGGGTGCCGGTCTCCTCCGCCACTGGGCCGACCGCAGCACGACATGGGCGAGTTCGGCCGTCTCGGACCGTACGACGTCCACCACCACCAGCAGGCCCAGCTCCCGCAGCCGCCGCTCCACGTGGTCGGCGTGCGGCGCGGACACGCCCGGGTTGGAGCCGATGACCAGCAGTGCCCGGGCCCCGTCGAGTGTGCCCGCGGTGTCGAGCACCTTCGTAGGCCGAGATGCCGGGCCTGGCAGTTCGGAACGGCCGCCCGGATCACGATGATCAGATCGGCCTGCCTGCGCGGCGGCCGGGGCGCAGTCGCCGCGCGAGGCGGTCCGGTCCCACCGAACGGACCGCTCCCGGACGCCGGACATCACACGGCACGCCTCCCGAACCCCCTGGCCCGCGTGCCGCCACCCGGCACGGCGACTCGCCGCACTCACCAGATGCGGTGGGCCTCCCAGAACGGGCCGAGATCCTCGTCCGTGGCCGCCTGTGCGGCCTTCTTGAAGGCGGTCGTGGTGGAGACGCCGTACCAGTGGTCCCGGACGTACCCCTTGAGGAACCGGGCCATGGTGTCGGCGCCGAGGGCGCGTTCGAGGTCGGCCAGGGCGCAGGAGCCCGCCATGTAGACGAGGTGGTACTCGTCGCGGTGCTCCGACCAGTAGGCCATCGAGTTGGTGAGCGCGGCACTGTCGCTCGGCCACTGGACGTCCGACCAGCAGTCGCGGGTCTCCCACCCGTAGAAGCGGGCGTTGGCGTACTGGGCGAAGCTCTCGTCCAGCCACGGTGCGGCGTACTCGTCGTTGCCGACGATGCCGTACCACCACTGGTGCGCCAGTTCGTGGACGACGGCGCCGCCCTCCTCGGTGGTGCCGACCAGGACCAGGCCCGGATACTCCATGCCGCCGCCGAACCCGCCGGTCATCACGAGGTCGATCTCGCCGTACGGGTAGCGGCCGAACTCCGCGCCGAAGCGGTCGATCGCGGCGACGGCGTCCGCGCGGTTGAGGCGCACCCCCTCGGCGGGTGTGCCGCTCGCCCAGTACGACTTCACGCGCACGCCGCCGGGCGTGGTCTCCGTCGCCGTACGGAACGGGCCCGCCGCCCACGCGAAGTCCCGCACCCGGTGCGCGACGCTCAGCGTGACCGTACGGCCGCTGCCGCCGGGGAGGGCGCGGGTGCGACCGGTCGCGGGCACCTTCAGGGCCGTCGGGTGGTCGAGACGGACCCGGAAGTCGCTCGCGAGCGCGTGGAAGCTCTCGCCGAGTGACACGTACGGGTCGAGATGCCAGCCCTGTGCGTCGTGCACGGCGAGCACCGGGAGGGCGTTGCCGAGGAAGCGGTGGGCGCCCTCGCGGCCGAAGCGGGCGTTGCGGTCGGGCACGGTGAGGGAGACATCGAAGGAGAGGGAGGTCCGCTGTCCGTACCCGAGCGGCGCGGTCAGGGCGACGCGCAGGGCCGTGCACCCCACGGTGAGCCGGTCCGGCGTGCCGCCGTCGACGTGCGACACGGTGACGGGCGGAGGCGTGCCGGGCGTGCCGCACCCGTCCTCGCCGTTGCCCCACAGGCGCAGGTACACCTCGTGCAGCGGCTGGCGCGAGGCGTTGCGGAACGACACCAGTTGCCGTCCCGTCCAGTGACCGCCGTCGCCGTCGGAGCGCAGGGACACGTCGTAGCGGGCGAGATCGGGCGTCGCGACATCCTTGGCCCCCGACCCGCCCGCCGCGCCGGCGTCCCACGCCGCGGGACCGATCACGAGGAGTTGAACCAGCAGGACGAGCAGCACTCTCATCGGACGACGACCGGACTCGGGCGACCATGTGATCGACGGCGACATGCCATCGCATCCTGCCACAACTCGGCCTGGACGGCGCCCACTTGATACGGAACCCCGGTGGCGTGCCGCAGGGCTGCTTGACTCTCCCACCGGGGGAGAGTCGAGAGTGGGGCCCATGCACAGGGACGACGTGGCGTCGGCCGCGTGGAGCATCGGGGCCGTGGCGCGTCAGGTCGGGCTGCCGGTGAAGGTGGTTCGGCACTGGTCGGACGTGGGGATCGTGACGCCGGTCGGCAGGACGTCCGGCGGTTACCGCCGCTATGACGCCGCCGGCGTGGCCAGGCTGCACCTGGCCCGCACACTGCGGGACCTGGGTATGGGGCTCGGGGACATCCGGGCCGCCCTGGACCGCGAGGACGGGCTCACGGAGGTGGCCGCCGCGCACGTCGAGGCGCTGGAGGCGCGGATCCGCCGTCTGCGGACCCACCAGGCCGTCCTGCGCACCGTCACCCGCCGTACCACCCACGAGGGGCTCGCTCTGATGACCCGCACCGCCCACCTGTCTCCCGACGAACGTCGCGAGCTGGTCCACGACTTCCTCACCGACACCCTGGGCGATCTGGAGGTGCCCCACTTCCGCGAGGGGCTTCTCGCGGCCGGCTCCGACCTGCCGGACGATCCCACCGACGAGCAGGTCGAGGCCTGGCTGGAGCTGGGCGAGCTGGTCGCCGACGGGGACCTGCGGCCCGCCGTGCGGCGCCTCGCGGAGTACGGCGCCCGCCAGGGGCCGGCTGCTCAGGACGCCTCCGCCGCACAGGAGATGCGCGCGCTCACCGACGTCTGGACCGCACGCGTCCGCGAGGCGATGCGGGCCGGTGTCGCGGCGGACTCCCCCGCCGCCGACCGGGCCGTCGCCGATGTCGTCGCCGCCTGGCTGCCCAGCCGCGCGAACACCGACCCCGCCGTGCGCGCGGACGGCACCGGGGCACGTGCGATGCTGCGTGAGCAGCTCACCGCCGCGGCCGAACCCGCCGTCGAGCGTTTCTGGCAGCTGCTGTGCGTCCTCGGCGGCCGGCCCGCGCCTGCCGGGATCGCGGCGGAAGGGCGGTGGATGGTCACCGCGTTGCGCGCCAACCCCGCGCCGGGTGCGCGCGCCGCCGCGCTCGAAGCGCTCTACGCGGACGGCACCGACCCCTGGCCGGGCGGTGTCCTGGACGCCTTCACTCGCGTCCAGGACACCGTGCGCGCCCTTGTGCGCGCGGCCACGCCGGACCGGTTCGGCCTGCCGACCCCCTGCGAGGAGTGGACCGTACGGGACCTGCTCGACCATCTGGTGTGGGAGAACATCATCTGGGGCGGCCTGGCCCAGGGCACGCCCCCCACCGTCGGCCACGCCGACGACCACCTCGGCGACGACCACGTGGCCGCCTTCGAGGCCGCCGCCGCCACGGCCCGTGCCGCCTTCGAGGCCGCCGCCGCCACGGCCCGTGCCGCCTTCCGGCAGCCGGGCCTGCTGGAGCGCTCCTTCGGTCCGGCTCCCGGCCGTCGCGTGGTCGAGCAGCTCCTCGTCGAACTGCTGGTGCACGGCTGGGACCTCGCGACCGCCCTCGGCCGCGACCGCGATCCGCACCCCGACATCGCGCGCGCCGCCCTGCCGGTGGTCCGGGAGATCTACGGCGAACTGCCCCGCACCGCCGGTGGATCGATCGCCCCGGAGCGGCCCGTACCCGAGGACGCCCCGGCGCTCGACCGGGTGGCCGCGTTCCTCGGCCGCCGCATCACCACGTAGCGGCACGCTCTCGGGGCGCTAGCGCGGGTCGGCGATGACCCGTTCGAGTCCTGCCCGGCCCGCGGGCCCCCAGGCCGGTTTGCCGCCGGGCAGGCCCCGGTCGCCGTTCTGGCCCATGAGCATCAGGAACAGGCACTTCATGGCGGCGAGCCCGCGGGCGCGGCGGACGGTGGCCTCGTCCGCGCGCGCGTACGCGTCGAAGAAGCGCGCCGCGGCGCCTGCGGGAAGGAGGACCCAGGCGGCGGCGAGATCCCATGCCGGATCGCCGGCGAACATGTCGCCGAAGTCGACCACGCCCGTCAGCGTCCCGTCCGAGACGACCACGTTCGCGGGGTGCAGGTCACCGTGGACCCACACCCGCGGGCCCTCCCACTCGGGGGCGGCCACGGCGTCGTCCCAGACGGCCCGGACGTCGGCGGCGAGGTCGCCGGGGTCGACGGCTCGGAAGAACCTCTCGAAACCGTCCGCGCACTCCTTGGGGTGACCGCCCCGGTCCGAACCGGGCGGCGCGTCGGCGGGCGCCTCCACGTGGAGTGCCCTGAGGAAGCCCGCCAGCGTGTCGGCCGCGTGATCACCGCGGCTGATCGAGCCGTGGTCCAACGGCTCGCCCGGCACCCAGGTCATCACGGTCCAGTGCTTGGGGAAGCGCGCGGACGGTTCACCGGCGCGCACCGGGGTCGGCACCGGGAGCGGCAGGCGCGGGGCCAGGACGGGCAGCCATCGGCGCTCCTTGAGCTGGTGCTCCGGGGTGGGGTCCATGCGCTGCATGCGTACGGCCAACTCGTCCCCGAGCCGCCACATCTGGTTGCCCCAGCCGCCGGCCACCTCGCGGACGGCCAGCCCCGCGAGGTCCGGATGCTGCTCCCGCACCAGCTCGCGGACGAGGTCCGCGGTGATCTCGATCTCGCCGTCGGTCATGCGCAGTCACAGTACGAGATCCATCAACTCTCCCAATTGACCGGTCAATTGATGGATTGTACGGTCTAAGAGTCGGGGGAACGGTACCGCCGGTCGGCGGACGCACAGAACGGACTGGTCGGTTGGGCGCGCCGCTGTACGTACGGATCAGACGAGAGATCGAGGCGAGGATCCGGGCCGGGGAACTGCCTCCCGGCTCCCGGTTGCCGACCGAGAAGGATCTCTCCGTCGAACACGGTGTCAGCCGTGCCACGGCGCAGCGTGTCCTCAACGACCTGGCGGAGGCGGGGCTGGCGATCCGTCGACGGCGTCACGGTACGTTCGTCGCGGACGTGACACGGCAGATCAATCTGCTCAACTTCGTCACCCCCGCGACAGCCGCCAGGGGCGTACCGGGCCGGCACGAGGTCGTCTCCGCGCGGATCGTCAGGGCCGTCGACGCGGTCCTGGCCCTCCCCGGCGCCGACGCCGACACGGCCGTGGTGGAGCTGGTCCGGCGCAAGGTGAACGTGCGCGAGGAGCCGCAGTCGATCGAGCGGCACGTCGTGCTGTTCGCGGCCGCCCCCGACCTGCTGGACCAGAACCTGGAGGACCTCGTCACCCTCCCGTACCTGCGGAGCAGGGGCGTGCCCGTCGACACGATCCGGCTCTACCTCGACCCGGTGGTCCTCGACGAGCACGACGCCGCCCTGCTGCACAGCGAGGCCGGGACCCCGGCGCTGATGAGGCGCAGAGAGTTGCGTGCCGAGGACGCCGGCACCGTCGAGGTCGTCACGACCCTCGTCCGGCCGGGGACCGCCGAGTTCTTCCTGGAGCTGCCGGTCCCGGCCGTGTGAGCACCAGTCGCCTCCGGAAAGGGGATGCGTGAACCATGAAGGTCATCATCATCGGTGCCGGTGTACTGGGCGTGAGCGTCGCGAGGCACCTCGCCGTCGCCGGCCAGGACGTGCTGCTCCTCGACCGGCGGGGAGCGGGCACCGGCACGAGCGCGACCACCTTCGCCTGGACCAACTCCAGCCGGAAGCCCGACCCGGCCTACCACCGGCTGAACCTCGCCGGCATGGACGAGCACGCCAGGCTCGCCGAGCGGTTGCCCGGTGCGCGGTCCTACTTCCCCAGCGGGGCACTGCAGTGGGCGGACGCGGCGAACGAGCGGCGGCTCGCCGACAACGTGGCACGACTGCGGTCCCTCGGCTACCCCGTGCACTGGGTCACGGCCTCCGAGGCCGCGCGGACGGCGGGCGAGCTGCGAGTCCCGGCGACCGTCACATCCATCGCGCACTTCCCGAGCGAGGGGTACGTTCTGCCGGAACTCTTCGTACGGAACCTGCTCACCGACGCCCGCCGGCACGGGGCCACGTACCGGATCGGTGAGGTCGAGGCCGTCGACGACGGGCCGGACGGAGTCGCCGTCACTCTCGTCGGGGGCCAGGTCCATACGGGGGATCGCGTCGTCCTGGCGGCCGGCCGCTGGAGTCAGCGGCTCGCCGCGCGGGCCGGGATCGACGTTCCCATGGTGACCGACACCGGTCGTGGAGCGCAGACCGTCGGCCTCCTCGGGTACGCCTCGTCCCCCGCCCTCGACCTGCGCTGCGTGATCCACAGCCCGGGCCTCAACCTCCGCCCCGACGCCGACGGGCGTACGGTCCTCCAGGCCCTCGACCTGAACGCCGACGTCGATCCGGCGGACCCTCCGGCCGTCGACGGGGACATCGCGCGCACGCTCTCCCGGCGGTTCTCCGCGCTGCTGCCCGGCCCCCGCCAGGAACCGGAGATCGAGCTGCGGGTCGGCCTCCGGTCGCTGCCCGCGGACGGCCACACCGTCGCCGGCTACGCCTCCGCGCGGTCCCGCGTCTACTGCCTCGTCACGCACAGCGGCGTCACCCTGGCACCGATCCTGGGGCGCCTGGTCGCGGCCGAGCTCACCACCGGTCAGGAACAGAGCCCTCTCTCGTCCTTCCGCCCCACCCGGTTCAGGAACCTGCCTCGCTCGGAGTTCGAGGTGGACCAACGGGCCGTGGGGCTGGGCGAGCAGTAGCCGACCGAGCCGGGCAGCCGATCCCCGTTCACCCCGCCTTCCCTCCGCGTACAACCCTTTGCGCCCGCGGAGGGTCGTACGGGCGTCGGATCTTCAGACGGGAGCATCGCGTTGCGCGCACGTACCTTGCCGGTGGCCACGGCCGCCGCCCTCGCCCTGGCCGTCACCGGGCTCGGCGCGCCCTCGGCCGGCGCGGCGCCCTCCGGCCTCGCGGACGACTTCAACGGCGACGGATACCGCGATCTCGCCATCGGCACCCCCAAGGCGAGCGGGGGTACGGTCACCGTCCTCCTCGGCTCCGCCTCCGGCGTCAGCCGGACCCGCTTCGTGAACGTCACCCAGAACACCCCCGGCGTGCCCGGCACCGCGGAGAGCGTGGACAAGTTCGGGGAGAACATCACCAGCGGCGACGTCGACCACGACGGCTACGCCGACCTGATCGTCGGCGCGCCCGGCGAGGAGGTCACCGGCAAGCCGCGCGGGTCGGTGACGATCGTCTGGGGCGGCGCCAAGCCGTTCACCTCCGGCGGGATCGCCCTCACCGCCCCGAGCGCCGAGGCGACCGGCTTCGGCGAGGGCGCGGCCTTCGCCGACCTCGACGGGGACGGCACCGCCCAGCTCGCCGTCGTCGGTGTCGACACCTTCTGGTGGTACGGCGACGGCGGGCCCACGCAGGACGGCGCGATCGCCCCCGAGGTCGACTTCCTGCCGGACGGCGTCCGCCTCGACGGCATCGTGGCCGGCCACTTCTCCTCCAAGGACGGCGGCAACGGCTTCGAGTACGTCCTGCACGGGAGCCGCACCGAGCCCGACGGCACCCCGGCCCCCGGCTACATCGGCGTGCTGCGCGGCGGGCCCGGCGACATCGGCTCCGGGCACACGGTCCTGAGCGACGACGGCACGACCGGCTCGGCGGCATGGTGGTCGTCGGCGGTCGCGACGGGCGACATCGACGGCGACGGCTACGAGGACCTGGTCGTCGCCGACTCCGCGGGCGGCAAGGGCGGTTCGTTCACGGTGCGGTACGGGTCGGCGTCCGGTCTGCCGCTCAAGGGCCGCACGTACCAGCAGGACAGTCCCGGGGTTCCCGGCACCGACGAGGCCTACGACGCGTTCGGTTCCGCGCTCGCCCTGGGCGACGTGACCGGCGACGGCCGCGCCGACCTCGCGATCGGCGCCCCCAACGAGGGCGTCGACGGCAAGCGCACCGTGGGCAACATCGTGCTGCTCAAGGGCAGTTCGGGCGGCCTGACCACCACCGGCGCCCAGTCCTTCCACCAGGCCACGGCGGGCGTGCCCGGTGCCGCGGAGGCCGGCGACCACTTCGGCTCCTCGCTGCGCCTGCGCGACATCAACGGCAACGGCAAGGCCGACCTCGCGATCGGCGCGTACGGCGAGGACGTCGTGCCGAACGGCTACGACGACGGCGCGGGATGGGTGCTGCGGGGCTCGGCCTCCGGCCTCACGACCACCTCGGCGACGTCCTTCAACGCGACGGACTTCGGATACCCGGTGGTGGCGGGCCGGAAGTTCGCGAGCGTCTTCGCCCGCTGAGGCCGCCCCCCGCACGCGGTGCCGGCGACCCGCCCCGGCCGCTCAGGCGGCGGGGCGGGCGTGCACGCTGACGGCGTAGCCGCAGCCGTCGTCGTAGGGGTCGCCGCTCCAGGTGGAGTAGCGCTGACGCAGCGTCAGTCCTGCCTGGTCGCACCAGTGGTCGAACTCCGTGAGGGTCACCGTCGGTTCCGGCAGCGGCAGGTGGGCCGCGTCCAGGCCCATGCCGGTGACCAGGAGCCCGCCGGGGCGCAGTACGGCGGCCAGTTGCCGGACGACCGCCGCCTCGGTGCCGGGGGCCAGCAGCGGAATGACGTTCCCGGCGGCGATCGTCAGGTCGTAACCCGGTTCGAGGCCGAGGGTGTCCAGACGGGCGAGGTCGCCGAGGAGCCACTCCTGCTCGGGGGCCTCCCGGCGGGCGACGGCGAGCATCGAGGGGTCGATGTCCACGCCGGTGCAGGAGTGCCCCAGTTCGGCGAGCCGGATGGCGATCCGGCCGGTGCCGCAGCCGGCGTCGAGTACGCGGGCGGCGGGCGGCGCCAGCAGCGCCGCGCAGAAGTGGGCCTCGCCGTGGACGTCCTGGCCCGATGCGGCGAGTCGCGCGAAACGCCGGGCGTACTCCTCCCCGGCCTGCCCGCCGGTCAGCTCGGCCCAGCGGTCCCGATCTCCGGTCATGCAGCACACCCTCCGGTCAGCCCCCACCCTGCGTACACGGCCCCGGCTCCGCTCACGAGCCGACTGGATCTTAACGGTGGAGACCCCGCCCCGGGCTCCTCGCCGTGTCGCGGAACGTCGGGTCCATGGGGGGCAGAACCTCAACCTCCCTAGACGGGTGCCGATCGCTACCGGGGTGCAATGGATCAACGACCCGAGCGGCGGGACACGCTGTGGGGTCACCGGAGCGAGTTTCGAGCGGAACTGGCCCAGGAGGGCGGGCTGTTCGGTGATGCGGAGGCCGGGGACGAGGTAGGCGCCCTCGACCGTGCGGGCCGGCGTCCGGCCGATGTGGTCGAAGTGGCCGCGGCTCTAGGTCCTGCGGGGGACGGCCAGCCGCAGCAGTTCGTACGGGGCGCTGGTGAGGGGGGTGCCGTCCTCGTCACTTCGTCGTCGGACTCGCCTTCAGCCGGGACGGCCGCACCCTCGTCTCCGGCAGCGACGACCGCACGGCACGCCTGTGGGACGTCACCGATCCGCGCCGGCGCCGTCGGCTCGGCCGGCTTTACGCCCGCACCGGCATGATCGGCTACGTGGAGTTCACGCCGGACGACCGTGAGGTGATCACCGCCGACCAGGACGGCACCGTACGCCTGTGGCGGGCGGCCGACCCCTCGCGTCCCTCCGAACGAGCCCTGCTGACGCGTAGGCGGATTGCCGTAGTTTCACGGACGCGCCCGGTGCGCGCGCCGAACAGAATGGACCCGCCATCGCCTCGACGAACCAGGGAGAGCACATGCGTGCGGGTGCCCGTGTCCTCACGATCACCGGCCTGTCCGCCGCGGCGGTGCTGCTCACCGGGTGCGGCTCGGCCTCGGAGGATCCCGCGGAGTGGTGGGGCGCCGGCGGCGAGACCCGGATACAGAACCTCGTCGACGACGTGTCCGACGTCAACCGGGCGAGGATGTCGCCGAGCGTGGTCCTGGGGGAGGCCTGCGAGAGCCTGCGCAAGCATGTCGCCGAGGCCGAGGAGTTCGAGTCCATCCCGGACGACGACATCCAGGAGACCTGGGCGGACGCCCTCGCGAGCTTCAAGCGCGGCATCCCGGACTGCGTCGCGGGGGTGGACGCGCAGGACGACGCCCTGGCCTCACAGGGCGTCATGGAGATCACGGGCGACGGTCTGCGGCACCTGAAGAGCACGGCGTCCATGCTCAGGTCGAGCGTGGACACCCGGTGACACAGGCGCTCGTCCCCTCGCGGGCGGAGCGCCGGGCGGTCGGCCCGGATCGCGCGGTCAGAGGAAGGCGGCGAGCCCGCTCAGGAAGCGGTCCACGTCGTCGGTGGTGTTGTAGGGGGCGAGGCCCGCGCGCAGGGCGGGGGCGTCGAGTCCGAGGGCGGTGAAGGGCTCGTAGGCGTAGAACGATCCGGCCGGTGCCACCACGCCGCGCGCGGCCAGATGCGCCTGGGCCTCGCGGGCGTCGCGTCCTTCGAGGGTCATCAGGAGGGTCGCCGTGCGGTCGGGGGCCTTCGAGTGCAGGGTGACGGCCTCCCCCAGTCCCTCCAGCCCCGCCAGCATCCGTGCGCGCAGCGTCAGTTCGTGCGCGTGCAGGGAGTCCAGGGAATGGGTGAGGCGCTCCCGGCGTGAGCTGCCCGTGCCCGGGTCCAGCGCGGCGAGGAAGTCGACGGCGGCGGTGGCGCCCGCCAGGATCTCGTACGGCAGGGTGCCGAACTCGAAGCGCTCCGGCACCGTGTCGGGGGACGGCAGGAGCTTGTCCGGCCGCAGGGTTTCGAGCAACTCGGGCGCCGCCGCGAGGACCGCGCAGTGCGGCCCGAGGAACTTGTACGGCGAGCAGACGAACAGGTCGGCCCCGAGGGCGGGGACGTCCACGAGGTGGTGCGCGGCGTAGTGGACACCGTCCACGTACAGCAGGGCGCCGACGTCGTGCGCGCGGTCTGCGATGTGCCGGACGGGCGGCTTGGTGCCCAGCACGTTCGAGGCCGCCGTGACCGCGACGAGCCGGGTCCGGGGCGTCAGGGCCCGCTCGTAGGAGTCGAGGTCGAGCTCCGTGGTCCTCGGGTCGATCCCGATCCAGCGCACCGTGACACCGGCCCGTTCGGCGGCCTGGATCCAGGGGCGGACGTTGGCGTCGTGGTCGAGGCGGCTGAGGACGATCTCGTCGCCCGGGTGCCAGCTCTTGGCCAGGTGGCGGGAGAAGTCGTACGTCAACTGCGTGGCGCTGCGCCCGTGGACGACGCCCTCGGCGCGCACGTGCAGGAGATCGGCGTAGGCGGAGCGGAACTCCGCGACGGCGCGCTCGGCGTTGGCCTCGGAGGGGCTGACGGTCCCCCGGTTCGACAGGGGGCCGGTCAGGGTCGCGGCGACGGCGTCGGCGACCGGGCGGGGTGTCTGGGTCCCGCCCGGACCGTCGAAGAAGGCGAGCCCGGTGTCGAGCGACGGGAAGTGGGCCCGCAGAGCGGTGAGGTCGATGGCCATGGGTCGGCCTTCTCTCGGTACGGGGTGCCCGGCTCTCTCCGTGCGGGGCACCTGGCGTCCTTCGGCGGGGGCTGGACCGCCCGGTGTCGCGGTGCCTCTACCCCGCGGCGCGCCGCCATGCGCGTCCGCCGTCGTCGGAGATCCACAGTCCCTCGTCCCGCACCAGGTCGTACGTCGCCGTCGTCGCGTCCACGATGCCGTAGAGGGTGGTGCCCTCGACGGTGAACGACGTGAACGTCGCCGGGGTCGTCAGTTCATGGAAGGCGCTGTTGGCGCGGTCGTCCGCGAGCCAGTAGCGGCCGCCCTCCTCGCCGACGAGCAGCCGCCCGTCGGCGAGCACCTCCAGGACGAACAGTCCCGGGCCGCGCTTCAGCTCCTTCCAGGGGATGCCGCCCGCGAGGACGGTACGCCAGCGCGCGCCGCCGTCCGACGTGACCAGCAGACCGCGCACGCCCTCGTCCAGGTCCAGGGCGACGGCCGCCGTGTCGCCCCGCGCGGCGAGGTCGGCGGCCCCGTACGCCTTCGGCACGGCCTCGGAGCCGAGGGTGCGGCCGTCACGCTGCCACACGACGCGATGCGGGTCCTCGGACAGCGACTGCTCCAGGCTCCAGACCGTGCCCCGCTCGTCCACGGCGAAGTCGACGGCCTCCTCCGGCAGTCCGGCCGGAGGTGCCGCGGTGCGTGTGGCGGGGCGGTAGACGAGGGCCGGCTCCCGCTCGGAGAGCAGGACGTCGCCGGAGCGGGGGCGCGACGGCGTGTCGGTGACGGTGACGGCGTGCCGCTCGCCCCGGACGTCGAGAAGGAACGCTCCCCTGTCCCCCGGCACCTGTACGAAGCCGCCGCTCACCCCCCGGAACGCGGGCGGCACGTCCTCGGCGTCGGCGTGTTCCGCGTGCTCGGCGACCGTACGGCCGTCGCGGCCGACGATGCGCCAGGCGGTCGCGGCCGGGCCCTCGTCGTCCTCGACGTTGGTGGCGTCGTACGTCAGCAGCAGCGAGCCGTCGTCCGCGCCCACCACGCCGGAAGGAGCCCCGGCCGCCTCGATCACGTCGGCGGGGCTCGGGTGGGGATCCTCGATGACGCGCTTGTACCGCGCCTCACGGTCGCCGGAGGCACTGTCGTCACCGCCCTCCGTATCGCAGCCGCTCAACATCACGGCCGCGCCGGCCAGGGCGACCAGCCCGACCGCCGCCCGCCACACGCGTCCCTTCCGCCACGCCGGGACGCCGGTCACCGGAGGCTGCCCGTCAGGGTGTCGTCCTGCCAGGCGGCCAGCCGGTCGGCGATCGGCGCGGTGCCGTCGAGAACGTGCCGGGAGAAGGCGTCGCGTTCGTGGGCGATGACGGCGGCCTCCCAGACGCAGGGGGCGAGACCCGCGCGTCCCGGGCGGAGCCGGTCGGGCCGCCCGGCCGGACCGGCGAAGACCGCCAGGTCGGACATGTGGTCCTCGATCCAGGTGTGGACCAGGACGTAGTCGCCGTCGCCGCCCGCGTGCACGATCAGGGCGGCCAGCCCGAGCGACCCGCGGACGCGGCCGAGTTCGAGGTGCGCCGCCGCGATCCGCAGGGCCGCGGCGGTGTCCTGTTCCGTGACCCCGCGACCCGGCGCCTCCAGTGCGTACACCTTGACCAGGTGACCGCCGGCCTGCCTCGTGCCCAGCGGCCGTACGGTGCGTCCGTGATGGCCCCGGGACAACGCGAGCAGCGCCGCCGGGTCCACCGCCGCGGGGAGTTCGTGATCGCTCATGTGCCCATCATGCGGTGCCGACGCCGCAACAGGAGCACGGGGACGGGGAGATGACGCTCTCCAGCCCGCTATTCCGGCTGGGTCACCGTCAGTGCCCAGCGGATCGTCTCCGACGCGGCGTCGACCCCGATGGTGAAGGAGCCCATCCGCACCACACCGGCGTCCATGGTCACGGAGCCGATCCCGGCGGTTCCCACCGGACAGTCGACGGAGAACGCGGCGACCTCCGTCTCCTGCGATCGCATCGTCACCCGCACGTCTCCGCCGCCCTCGCAGGCCACCGTGAGGACGGTGGGCAGCTTGTCCCAGGCGCCGCCCGACGCCACACCGCCGTCGCCGGTCTGCTCCTCCACCCACACCAGGCCCTCCGGGCCGGGGTGGGGCAGCAGAGGATCGCCGGCCGCGGCGGCGGGCCCCACTCCCGAACCCGCCAGCACACACGCCGTCAGCGCCGTCACGGCCAGGGCTGCTCTCGTCCGGTTCACGCGTACTCCCCCTGTTGACTGTCCTGAACGGCCACAGTCTGCCCGTGTGATCGTCACCGGACCTGAGTACGCGTACTCAGAAGGGATCAGGCCGGTCGAAACCCGTCACGCCGGGTGCCAGGTCGACGCCGCCATGCACGGGCCGGGACCGGCGATGTCCACGTCACAGTGTCACAGTGCTGTCCGGGGACGGTTCCCTCTCGGTGCGAGCGGGTGGTGAAACCGCTCCCATGAGGCACGATCACCGGACATTCACACTTTCGGGGGGTTCCTCATGGCTCACACAGCTCGTTCGCGCCGTATCACCGCCGTACTCGCCGCCTGTTCGCTCGGCATCGTGGGCCTGACCGCGTGCGAGGGGGGCTCCGACAAGGCTGCGGCGGCCCCGAGCACGTCGGCGAGCGCGCCCGGCAAGGGAGCGGGCAAGGGGTCGGGGTCGGGGTCGGGGTCGGACAAGGGATCGGACGCGACAGCCTCTCCGGAGGACGACGGTGGCACGGGCGGCGGCAGTGGCGGCTCCTCCGGCGGTGGCGGCAGCACCCCGCCGTCGAAGGCCGGATCGGGTGGGTCCGGATCGGACAAGTCCGGGACCGACAAGTCCGGGTCGGAGGGGGCCGGGGCCGACGACGACCAGGACGGTGGCGTGGGCATGTGCGAGACGAGCGACCTGACCTACAACGTCACCGTCGCGTCGAGCCCCGCCAACCACGCCCTGCTGACCGCGACCAACAACACCGGCGCCCCCTGCCTGCTGTCGGCGAACGACCTGGTGATCACGATTCCGGAACTGGACGGCGCCGCGGAGCACCGAGGACCCACCGTCGACGACTGGCTCCTGAACCCCGGCGAGAGAGCGTACGCGGGGATCCTGTTCGCTGGCGCCGGCACCGGGGGCGGCAAGACCGCCGACCAGGTCGAGATCGCGCTCACGGCCGCAGAGAGCCCGACGACGGTGACGATCGTCAACGGCCCCGTCACCGTCAACGACGGCACGGTCACCAGCTTCCTCGGAACGGCCGAGGACGCGCTGTCCTACTGACCCCGCTCGGGGTGCGGTCCCGGCGGCGCGGTCAGAGGTCCAGATAGAAGCGGATGGTGGTGCCGGCCTCGGTGGTGTGCACGCGCACCAGGTCGGCGACGTAGTGGACGAGCATCAGACCGCGCCCGCCCAGCTGGTCGCGCGCCGGGGGCCGGCGGCCGGCCAGGGGATCGGTCAGCCGGCCCCGGTCCTGGACCTCGCAGACGACCTGCGGCCCCTCGGCCCAGACGCGCAGGGTGCCCGATCCGCCGCCGTGCACCACGCTGTTGGTGGTCAGCTCCGCCACCGCCAGCGTCAGATCCTGCGACCGGGCCCCGGTCAGGCCCAGTTGTCGCGCTTCCTCCACCGCGAAGGAGCGGGCCGACGGGAGCGCGTCCGCGTCGAACGTGAGGGAAGCGGCACCGGGCGGGTGGCTGAGCGGCTGGTTGTAGCGGGCGACCACGCGCTCGGGATCGTAGATGTCGCTGGCCAGTTCGATCCCCGCGTCGATGACGACGGGATGGGTGGCGTAGGCGTCGTCGAGCGTCTCCGGGGCGAGGGCGTCGGCGTCGTACGGGCACAGAATCGTCACGTCCCGGCCCTGGAAGGCCGTGTTGATCAGGGCCTCGTGCTGGACGCACGCCGGGTACTCCACAGCCGAGCGGTCGGCCCAGATCGGTTCGCCGATGATCCTCACCCGGCCGCCCGGGTGGGCGTCGGCGAAGGCCCGCAACACGCCGGGGATGATCCGCCCGGGATTGCGGCCGACCCTGGTCATGTCGAGGAACTCGACCTCTGCGGCGCTCGCTCCGAGCGCGTCCCTGATCAGCTCCAGGTTGGGGCCGGGGACGGCGACCGCCACCGCCTCGCCGGCGGAGAGTCCCGCCTGGAGGAACGGCACGGTGCCCGTCGTGTACTGCTCGCTGCCCCGGTAGAACAGCGCGGGGTGTACGAAGGGTTCGTGTTCACTGCTCGTGGCCGTACTCATCGGCCCGCCACCTCGATCGTCGTAAGGCCGGGCCAGAACATGTCCAGGATCCGCTCCAGCTCCGGCGGGGGGCGGTCCACCACGATCCGGCCCGTCCCCAGTCGCTGCGCCGTGACCGCCAGCGCCGTGGCGCCGCCCACGTCGATGGACATCAGATCGGCCAGCTCCACGTAGGAGACGTCCGTGTGGGCGTTCGCCAGATCCTCCAGTGCGTGTTCCCAGCAGGAGCGGGTGATCACGTTGATCTCTCCAGCGGCTCGGATTCCCGGGCGGCCCGGCAGAGAACAGATCTCCAGCGCGGTGTCCCCGTGCGACCGTGCCGGCCTCGGCCCGCGCACGTCGTGGGAGGTGTCCATGTTCTCTCCCCCTGCCCTCATGTGCCGCTGTACGACGCGTCTTGGACCCCCGGCTCGCCGTCCGTACGGGACGGCGGGCAACGGACGCGTCATCGTATAACTCTCCGGCGCGGCACCGCTCAACCGGCGTCCGGCCGGTCGGCGCCCGGTCGGTGAGTGCCCGGTGGCTGTGAGCCCGGTGAGGGAGAGCCCGGTGAGGGAGAGCCCGTCGGACGGAAGCAGGCCGAGACCGTCTTGCCGTGCCGCTGGCACCTCATCTCCAAGGTGTCGGCAAGCATCTGTACGATCCCCACGCCGCGACCGGAGGTCTCCCCCGCCTGCGGGGTGCGTGGGCGCGGCAGGGTCGGATCCTCGTCGTGGACGTTCACGTGCAGGCATTCGCCGTCCCAGGTGAGGATCAGCCGCGCGTCGCTGTGCGCGTGGATGTGCGCGTTGGTGAGCAGTTCGGAGACGGCCAAAACGACCGCGTCCACCGTCTCGGGCTCGTCCGCTGTCCATGGAAGGGACTCCAACTGGCTGCGTGTCCACCGCCGCCCGGCGTGCACGCCTCCCGACACGGGAAACGAATGCGCCCATCCCTTCGCCTTGATGCCCGTCGCTCCGGTACCCGTCCTCTTGCTCGTCACCGACTTCCCCGCTCTTCCGTCCGACGCCGTCTCCTACACACCGTGTGCCCGCCAACCGTTCCCGCAGACGTTCCCTCCTACGGTGGTCGTGCCGGAGGGCGGTGGTCAGTCGGGTACGACCTGCGCCACCCGGACGCCCACGAGACAGGTGTCGTCGTCGGTGTCGGACCTGCTGTAGGTGAGGAGGCGGTCCAACTGCTGGTCGAGGGTGGGGGGCACGGTGCGGGCGGCGGTGAGCAGCTGGGCCAGGGATTCCTCCACGGAACGGTCACGGCGTTCGATCAGGCCGTCGGTGTACATCAGGAGGGTGTCGTCGACGGCCAGTTGCAGTTCGTGTTCCTCGTACGTCGCCTCGGGCAGGGCGCCGAGCAGCAGGCCCTTGACCAGGGGCAGCGGCGTCGCCTCGGCCGCGCGGACGAGGACGGGCGGCAGATGGCCCGCCCTGGCCCAGCGCAGGGTGTGGCGGTGGGGGTCGTAGAGGCCGCAGACCGCCGTGGCCGTGACGGATCCGGTCAGGTGGTGGGCCACCATGTTGAGCCAGGCCAGCAACTGGCCCGGCCCGGCGCCGGTCACGGCGAGACCGCGCAACGCGTTGCGCAGTACGACCATGCTGGTGGCCGCCTCTATGCCGTGGCCTGCGACGTCCCCCACGCACAGCAGCACCAGCCCGGAGGGCAGCACGACGGCGTCGTACCAGTCGCCGCCCACCAGGTGCTGGGTCTCGGCGGGCCGGTAGCGGACGGCCACGCGCAGTCCCGGGGCCTCCAGCGGGGCCTGGGCCGGGGGCATGATCGCGTGCTGGAGCTGGAGGGTGAGCCGGTCGCGTTCGCTGGCCTGCTGCTCGGAGTGGGCGAGTTGGTCGCGGGTGGCGGCGAGGGCGACCTCCGTCCAGTGGTGGGCGGAGATGTCCTGGTAGGCGCCCCGCACGACGAAGAGCCGGCCGTCGGAGTCGAGGACCGGCTCGGCGACCACACGGATGTGCCGGGTGACGCCGTCGGGCCGCTGGAGCCGGAAGGCCGCGGACGCGGAGCGGCGGTGGTGCAGCAGGGTCCGCAGGAACCGGCCGATGGCGACGGCGTCGTCGGGGTGGGCGTGGGCGGGCAGGTCCTCCAGCGGGACGGGGCCGCTGATGGAGGGCTTGCCGTAGAGGCTGTAGAGCTGGCCGTTCCAGGTGATCTCGCCGGTGACGAGGTTCTCCTCGAACCCGCCGATGCGGCCGAGGCGCTGGGCGTGCTGGAGCAGGCTCGCCAGCCGTGCGGTCTCGTCCTCTATGCGCCAGAGGAGCAGGACACTGCCGCCGTGCCGGGTGATGTTGATGTCGGCGACCGCCGCCAGCGGGACGTCCTCCACGAGCGAGGTGAGCCGCATGCGCCGGGCGCGGAACGGCTCACCGGTGGCGTAGACACGTTCGACCTGCTCGAACAGTTCGCTCTCGCCGGCGGCCATGGGATACGTCTCCAGCAGCAGGGCTCCGTTGACGACGCCCCGGGGTCGGCCGGCCGGGTCGAGGAAGCGACTGTTGACGTGGTGGATGCGGAAGTCGACCAGTTCCCCGGTGGCGTCCAGGTGCGGGACGAGCACCAGGGCGGGGTCATGGAGACCGTCGGCGAGGTCCATCAGTTCGGCGACGTCGGGCAGGATCCCGGTCCGCGCGTCGCCCTCGCCGGGCGGCGGGGCGAGGGTTCCCAGGGTGTGGGCGCAGAGTTCGGCCAGGGCCTCGACCTGACGGACGATCTGCGGGGGCTGGGCCTCCAGCGGGGTGGGCCAGACGATCTCCAGCACTCCGTGGATGCGACCGCCGGTGCCCGCGGGTACGGCGACCCGGCCGCCGTCGGGATGGTGGTGCCGGCCGATGGACGGCAGGCCGGTCTGCGACAGGCTGCCGATCCACTGACCGGCCCGGTCGCCGAGTCCGCGGCGGGCGACGGTGACCACGCCCGGCGGGACGTACCGCCAGCGGGTCGCCTCGGCGGCCGAGAAACCGGCGCTGCCGGCGAGGGTGAGGGAGCCGTCGGCGCCCAGCGCCCAGATCGCCACGGCTTCGGCGCCGAGCGGGGTCAGGGCGTGTTCCAGGAGGGAGTCGGCCACGGCCTGGGCGTCGTGGGCGGCCAGCGCGGCGCTCTCGGCGGTCCGCAGCCGGACGGCGAGGGAGCCGCTGTCCGGTGCCTCGTCGGCGTCGTCCCGGCCCGTGGTGGTCGAGAGCAGGGCGGTCGTCATCTCGGAGAGCCGGTCGCGGGCGGCCTGGTTGATCACCTCGACGGCGAACTCCAGCGGTGTCACGCCCGCTTGTTCGGTCAGTTCGGCGAGTTGCAGGGCGGCCTGGGCCGGCCCGCACCCGAGCCGCTCGACGAGGATGCCCTTGGCCAGTTCGATCACGGCCCGCCCGTCGGCCTCCGCCTGGGCCGCCTGCACCTCACGCCGCAACCGCTCCACGGTCGCGGCGAGCCGGCCGACGGGCGAGGACTGCGCCTTGGTGTCCAGGGCGGTCACGTCGACCGCGGCCGGGTCGTCGGCCGCGCGCTCGTGGTCGGCGGGGAGCTGGTGGTCGGCCGCGGCAGGGCCGTCTGCCCCGAGCGGGTCGTCTGAGGCGCACGAGTCGACAGCCTCGCTCGGGTCGTCGGTCGTGGACGCCTCGCCGGTCGGGGGCGGGGCGTCGGTCGTGGGCGGCGCGTCGGTCGCGCTCGGCCCATCGGCACTCGACGAGTCCGGCGCGGCGGCCGACGACGGCTCGCCCGGCGCGGCGTCGGCATGCGGCGGCGCGGCCGGCTGGTGGGGGTTGCTCACGGTTGACCTGTTCCTCGGCTCGGGCGTCGCGGGACGCCACGCGATGGGCTGGTGCGCGCGGCGGTGTGACGCCCCGTCATACGGTCAGCCACCGTCGGACGCGGCCGATGAGGTCACCCGTGTCGACCGGCTTGGTGACGTAGTCGTTCGCGCCCGACGCGAGGCTCTTCTCCTGATCCCCGGGCATGGCCTTCGCGGTGACGGCGATGATGGGCAGGTCGGCGTACTGGGGCATCGCACGGATCTCCGAGGTCGCGGTGTACCCGTCCATCTCGGGCATCATCACGTCCATCAGCACCAGCGAGACGTCCGGGTGGGCGAGCAGCATCTCGATGCCCCGGCGGCCGTTGTCGGCGTGCAGGACGTGGAAGCCGTGGAGTTCCAGCATCCCGCTCAGGGCGAAGAGGTTGCGGGCGTCGTCGTCGACCACGAGGACCTTGCGGCCGAGGAAGGCGCCGTCGACGACCTGCTCGGCGGGGCGCTGGTTCTCCTCGGCGCGCACCAGGGACAGCACGTCGCCCGGCTCCTCCGCGGACAGGTGCAGGGTGATGCGTTCGCGCAGTTCGTCCAGGCTGGAGAGGAAGTCGAGCGGGCGGCCGTCCGCACGGGAGCGCAGCGCCTGTTCGTGCGCCATGTCCACCCGGTGGCCGGTGTGCACGAGCACGGGCACGCTGGCCAGGGCCGAGTCGCCCTCCATGGCCTCCAGCAGACGCGCGCCCTCGTCGTCGGACAGGGCGAGTTCGAGGACGACGCAGTGGCAGGGTTCGGCGGCCAGTGTGCTCGCGGCCTCCTGTGCTCCGACGGCGGTGATGATGTCGATCGCGCCGAGGGGGTCGCCGTCGGACGCGAGGTCCGCGACGGCGCGTTCGGCGACGAGGGTCAGCAGTCCGCGGGGGCGGTCCTCGACGACCAGCAGCCGGCGTCGGCGCTGCTCGGGCACCGCCGCGGACGCGAGCTCCGGCCGGGACGCCGACGGGAGGTCACGGCCGGTGGGGTCCGGGTGCTCCGTCGGCCGGCCGTCGCCGTCGAGCAGTTCCTCGAAGTCGTCCCGCGCCACGGGCAGGTAGAGGGTGAAGGTGCTGCCCTGCCCGGGTGTGCTGTCGACGGTGACGGCGCCGCCGAGCAGATGGGCGATCTCCCGGGTGATCGACAGGCCGAGGCCGGTACCGCCGTACTTGCGGCTGGTGGTGCCGTCGGCCTGCTGGAACGCCCCGAAGATCGTCTCCAACTGCTGCTGAGGGATGCCGATGCCGGTGTCCTCGACCCGGAACGCCACGACGGGACCGCCCCGCAGGACGCCCACGGGGATCTCGCGGTCCACGGCGGGTTCGATACGCAGGGTGACGCCGCCGTCTTCGGTGAACTTCACCGCGTTCGACAACAGGTTGCGCAGGATCTGCCGGAGCCGGGAGTCGTCGGTGAGCAGGTCGGCGGGCGTGCCCGGCGCGGTGGCCACCGTGAAGTCCAGGCTCTTCTGCGACGTCATCGGACGGAACGTGGCCTCGACGTACTCCAGGAGCTTGCGCAGTGGGACCCGCTCGGGGGCGACGTCCATCTTGCCCGCCTCGACCTTGGACAGGTCGAGGATGTCGTTGATCAGCTGCAGCAGGTCCGAGCCCGCCGAGTGGATGATGCCCGCGTACTCGACCTGCTTGGGCGTGAGGTTGCGCGAGGGGTTCTGGGCGAGCAACTGGGCGAGGATCAGCAGGCTGTTGAGCGGGGTGCGCAGTTCGTGGCTCATGTTGGCCAGGAACTCCGACTTGTACTTGGACGCCAGGGCCAGCTGCTGTGCGCGGGTCTCCAGCTCCTGCCGCGCCTGTTCGATCTCCAGGTTCTTGGCCTCGATGTCGCTGTTCTGCGAGGCCAGCAGGGATGCCTTCTCCTCCAGTTCGGCGTTGGAACGCTGCAGTTCGTCCTGCTGGACCTGCAACTCCTCGGAGCGTGCCTGGAGTTCGGCGGTCAGTCGCTGGGACTCCCCCAGCAGTTCGTCGGTGCGGGCGTTGGCCACGATGGTGTTGAGGTTGACGCCGATGGTCGGCATCAGCTGGCTGAGGAAGTCCTGGTGGATCTGGGTGAAGGGGGTGACGGAGCCCAGTTCGATGACGCCGAGGACCTGGTCCTCCACGACGATGGGCAGCACCACCAGGGCGCTGGGCACGGCCTGTCCGAGTCCGGAGGAGATGGTCACATAGCCCGGCGGCAGTTCCTCGACGCTGATGGGACGGCGGTTGCGCGCCGCCTGCCCGACCAGTGAGCGGCCGACGGGGATGCGCTCGGGCCGGTCGGTGTCGTCGGGGTAGCCGTAGGAGCCCACCAGCCGCAGTTCGGGGCCGCGTTCGGTGTCCTCGGCGAGGTAGAAGGCGCCGTACTGGGCCGAGGCCAGCGGCGCGAGCTCGTCCATGATGAGTTCGGCGACGACGGGCAGATCGCGGTGGCCCTGCATCAGGCCGGAGATCCGGGCGAGGTTGGTCTTGAGCCAGTCCTGCTCCTGGTTGGCCCGGGTGGTCTCGCGCAGGGACTCCACCATGGAGTTGATGTTGTCCTTGAGGTCGGCGACCTCGCCGGAGGCCTCCACGGTGATGGAGCGGGTCAGATCGCCCTCGGCGACGGCGCTGGTGACCTCGGCGATCGCGCGGACCTGCCGGGTGAGGTTGCCGGCCAGTCCGTTGACGTTCTCGGTGAGCCGCTTCCAGGTGCCCTCGACGCCCTCCACCTCGGCCTGTCCGCCGAGCCGGCCCTCACTGCCGACCTCACGGGCGACGCGGGTGACCTCGGCGGCGAACGACGACAGCTGGTCGACCATCGTGTTGATGGTGGTCTTCAGCTCCAGGATCTCGCCGCGCGCGTCGACGTCGATCTTCTTCGACAGGTCGCCGTTGGCCACCGCCGTCGTGACCAGGGCGATGTTGCGGACCTGGCCGGTGAGGTTGTTGGCCATCGAGTTGACGTTGTCGGTCAGGTCCTTCCAGGTGCCGGCGACGTTCGGCACGTGCGCCTGGCCGCCGAGCCGTCCCTCGGTACCGACCTCGCGGGCGACGCGCGTGACCTCGTCGGCGAACGCGGAGAGCGTGTCGACCATGGTGTTGATGACGTCCGCGAGGGCCGCGACCTCGCCCTTGGCCTCGACCGTGATCTTCTGGGAGAGGTCGCCGCGCGCGACGGCGGTGGCGACCTGGGCGATCGAGCGGACCTGACCGGTCAGGTTCGACGCCATCACGTTGACGTTGTCGGTCAGGTCCTTCCAGGTTCCCGACGCGCCCCGGACGATGGCCTGACCGCCCAGGTTGCCTTCCGTGCCGACCTCGCGGGCGACACGGGTGACCTCGTCGGCGAAGCCGGACAGCTGGTCCACCATCGTGTTGATGGTGTCCTTGAGTTGCAGGATCTCCCCACGGGCATCCACGGTGATCTTCTGGGAAAGGTCGCCCTGAGCCACCGCCGTGGCCACCTGGGCGATGTTGCGGACCTGGGAGGTGAGGTTGGCCCCCATGAAGTTCACGGAGTCCGTGAGGTCGCGCCAGGTGCCCTTCACACCCTTGACGTCCGCCTGCCCGCCGAGCCGTCCCTCGGTGCCGACCTCGCGGGCGACGCGCGTGACCTCGTCGGCGAACCCGGACAGCTGGTCCACCATCGTGTTGATGGTGTTCTTCAACTCCTGGATCTCGCCGCGGGCGTCGACCGTGATCTTCTGCGAGAGATCGCCCTCGGCCACCGCCGTGGTCACCTGGGCGATGTTGCGGACCTGCGAGGTGAGGTTGCCGGCCATGAAGTTGACCGAATCGGTCAGGTCGCGCCAGACCCCGCCGACGCCGGGCACCTGGGCCTGTCCGCCGAGCCGGCCCTCGCTGCCGACCTCTCGGGCGACGCGGGTGACCTCGTCGGCGAACGCGGAGAGCTGGTCCACCATCGTGTTGACGGTCTCCTTCAGCTGAAGGATCTCGCCACGCGCCGGGACGTCGATCTTCTGTGACAGGTCGCCCCTGGCGACGGCGGTCGCCACCTGCGCGATGTCGCGGACCTGGGTGGTCAGGTTGCCCGCCATGGCGTTGACCGAGTCGGTGAGATCGGCCCAGGTGCCGGAGACGCCCGGCACCTCGGCCTGACCGCCGAGGGTGCCCTCGGTGCCGACCTCGCGGGCCACCCGGGTGACCTCCGAGGTGAAGACGGACAGTTGGTCCACCATGCCGTTGAAGACGGTGGCGATGTCGCCGAGCAGCCCCTCGCCGTCGGACGGCAGCCGGGTGCCGAAGTCGCCGTCCCGTACGGCGGTCAGTCCGGCCAGGAGCTGTCGTAGCTCCTGCTCTCCCGGAGCCCGTTCGACGGTCTCGGTCGTCTTGCCGCTCATGCGCACCCTCGTTCCGCTCCCCTAGAGCCCCCGCGCCGGGGACTCGGAACCCGCGCCGGGCCGCGAAAGGCCCGCTCACCGGCCGGATTCCCGCAGTTCACGGAATGGCCGGATGAGAAAATCCGGTGAAGGTTAACGCAGTTGTCGTCCGACAACCAAAGCCGGTCGCGAAGATCCCGGCCGCCCCGAAAAGATACCTCCCCGGGCGGAATACCCACCGTTTCGCGGGGCACTCGGGATGGTTTCGCGCCGTCGCCGGCCATGCCCCCGAGACCACCTCGACGGGAGTGCTTTCAGCCGCTTTCCGACCATCTGTCCGCCCTGCGGTCCGCTTCACCCTCGGACCTGGCATCAGGCGCACTGTCCAGTGCACCGTCCGGTCCGTCAACGGCGACCGGGTCGGCGGCAAGAAGGTCGTCTCGGCGGAGTTCTGCCCGCCCGCGACCGGTGACCAGCAGGCACCCGCTCGCGCACCCGCTCCGCGCGCGCGAGCCGTATATGGGGCGTTACTCCGGGTCCTGGTGGTCGCGGCGATGGCCGCTTCCGCCGGGACGCCGACCGGAGGGCCCGCGAGCGCGGCCACGGGTGTCTTCAAGAGCGGGACCAACGTGGTCGTAACGCGGCGGCAGGGCGCGCCGACAACATCACGGTCAGCCTGTCCGGGAGCAGTGTCGTCATCCAGGACACCGCCGCCACCCTGAACGGCGGCGTCACCTTCGACCTCCTCATCGGCGGCGCGGGCGCGGACCGGCTCAGCGGCGGGGGCTGCGCCAGCCCTACGGCAGCCCGTTCGGCGACACGCTCGCCGGCGGCACGGCGGGCGACATCCTGTCCGGCTTCGGCGGCAACGACCTCCCCATGGGCGGCGGGGCAACTACACGCTTGTCGGTGGCACCGGCGGCGACGACACCAAGAGCGCCTGCGAGGCGTGAGGTGACGCGGCCGGGCCGACCGACAGGACGACGCAGGCCCCCAACGTCACTGCCCTCGGCGTGCGGTGAGCGGACGGCGTGCTCGGTGCCCCGCCGGTGAGGGCACCGGAGCCGGCATGCAGAATTCGGCCAGGACGTGCAACTGCCTACGGCCGAAAACCGTCCCTTTCTCCCGAGCCGACGGGGCTCACGGAGATCGCGAACAAGCAGGAGGGGACGCGCCATGAACGTGACACCGAGGAAGACCCGCCGTAGACCCGGCACCGTCCGGGCGATCGTGCTGAGCGTCTGCGCCGCCGGGGCACTGAGCCTGACCGGCTGCTCGGGGGACGGCGGCGCGGAGGCCGCCGACGGGGACGCGAAGGCGAGCGCGACTGCGACGGCGACAGGCGGGACCCAGGACAAGGCCGGCGGAAAGAGCGGGGGTACGGCCGGGACACCTGACGCGAAGGCGTCCGCGGCCCCGGACGCCGACACCGGGAAGACCGGGGCCGACCCGGACACCTCGAAGCCGCCCGCCGCCGAGGCTACGGGCTCCGCGGCCTCGGGCGGTGGCAGTGGCAGCGGCGGTGGCGGTGACGCCGATGACGGCTGCGACCACAAGATGCCCATCTCCCCCGACGAGATCGCGGTCTACCGCTACACGCCCGAAGGCGGATCCCTCAGCCTGATCGTCAAGCACGGCAACTGGGGATGCGGCACCCCCGACTCGGACGGCGCCCCCTTCGAGACGGTCGGCAAGGAGACGTACATCCCGATGGACCAGGCCGCGGCCGTCACCGTGACCACGCCCATCGTTCAGAGCACGACGAACCAGCCCATCGGCGTCCAGGAGTTCCTGGACTGGATCGAGGCCCACCCGAACTCCGGACTCGTCTTCACCTACCACCTCGGCGACAACGGGGCCATCGACCGCCTCGACGAGGTCTTCACCCCCTGATCGAGCACTCTCGCCGCGCTCAAACCATGACAAGGAGGGATAATTTACCCATCGCGGCGACACGTGAGCGCCGCCCCCCACTGCCCACGAACAGACAGGTCGGACCATGTCGAAGAAACCACGTTCGTCCGAGCCGCCGCACGGCAAGGGCCCCAGCCGGCACCGGGGCACCGAGCAGCACGGCTGGTCGCCCGATGTGGACGAGACCCGTCAGCAGGACAACCCGAGTGCCCCGCGCTCCTTCCGCGCCGAGCACGCCGGCGAACCGGGCCCGGGCCGGAAGAAGTCCGCGCAGGAGACCAAGTCCGTCCCCGGTGACAGGGCGAAGAGCGAGGGGACACGCGGCGAGGAGTACGGCGACGCGGACGAGAAGGGCCGCCGGGACACCGGCCGCCGGGGACGTTCCCAGCGCCCCAGCGGCACCAAGGACGCCGACGCCGTGACCGGTGTGGACCCGCAGGACCCGCAGGACCAGCCTCCTGGGAGCTGACGGGGTCGGCGGCCCCGTCCGGGGGCGGCCCCGTCCGGGGGCGGCCCCGTCCGGCGACGCGCGGGTGCGCATCAGCAGATGCGCGGCAACTGCTCCCCGATCGGCAGATCGACCACCCGTGTGCCACCCAGCCCGGTGCGGGCCACGACCATGCCGGGATGCCCCTCGACGACCTCACCGATGATCATGGATTCCGCGCCCAGAGGGTGGGCCCGCATGGCTTCGAGGACGGCGTCGGCGCGCTCGCGCGGGACGAAGGCCACCAGTTTCCCCTCGTTCGCGATGTACATGGGGTCCAGTCCGAGAATGGCGCAGGCGTTGGCCACGGCCGGCGGGACCGGGACGTCGCGTTCCGTGATGACGACCCCGGTGCCGGAGGCCGCCGCGATCTCGTTGAGCGCCGCCGCCAGGCCGCCCCGGGTGGGATCGCGCAGGACGTGCAGATCAGGGGTGGCGGCGAGCATCGCGTCGACCAGACCGCCGAGGGCCGCGCAGTCGCTCTTGATCTCCACGCCGAACTCCAGCCCTTCCCGCACGCTCATGATCGCCACCCCGTGGACGCCGATGGCGCCACTGACGATCACGACGTCACCGGGGACGACCCGCTGGGGCCGCAGATCGACGCCGGCCGGTACGAGACCGATGCCGGCCGTGTTGACGTAGACCCCGTCGCCGTGGCCGGCCTCCACCACCTTGGTGTCGCCGGTGGCCACCTCCACCCCGGCCGTGCGGGCGGCCTCGCCCAGCGCCTGGGCGACCCGGCCGACCACGTTCAGCTCGACGCCCTCCTCCAGAATGAACCCACAGGAGAGGTAGGCGGCGCGGGCGCCGCGCATGGCGAGGTCGTTGACGGTGCCGTTCACCGCGAGGTCGCCGATGCTGCCGCCGGGGAAGAACAGCGGCCGCACCACATAGGAGTCGGTGGAGAACGCCAGCCGGGCCCCGCCCAGCGCGAGAACGGCCGCGTCACCCATCTGGGCGAGCACATCGCCGCCGTAGGCCGGTGCGAAGATCTGCTCGACGAGTTCGGCGGAGAGGGCTCCCCCGCCGCCGTGCCCCATGACGACGCGGGGCCTGTCGCGGACGGGGGCCGGGCACGTCCACGCCTCGACGTCCAGGGTGGTGGGGGCGGGGAGATCGGTGGTGTCAGACAACGGGGCTCGCCTCCCGGGCCTTGGCGGCGGGCATGTCCAGCCGCCGGTAGAGGTAGTACGCGGCGCAGGCTCCCTCGCTGGAGACCATCGTGGCCCCCAGGGGCGTACGCGGTGTGCACAGCGTGCCGAAGGCCTCGCACTCGTGCGGCTTGAGCAGCCCCTGGAGGACCTCCCCGCTGCGGCACTCGGCGGGCTCGACCGTCCGGATCCCGCCGACCGCGAAGCGGTGCTCGGCGTCGTGGTCGCGGTACTTGGGCGCCAGCCGCCAACCGCTGTCGGGGATCACCCCGATCCCGCGCCAGGCCCGGTCGGTGACCTCGAAGACGTCCTCCAGCATGGCCCGGGCGGCCTGGTTGCCCTCCGGGCGGACGGCTCGGGCGTAGGCGTTGTCGACGGTGTGCTCACCGCGTTCCAGCTGGCGCACGGCCCGGCGTACGCCTTCGAGGATGTCCAGCGGCTCGAAGCCCGTCACGACGATGGGGACGCGGAAGCGCTCGGCGAGTTCCGGGTACTCCTCCACGCCCATCACGCTGCAGACGTGCCCGGCGGCGAGGAAGCCCTGCACCCGGCAGCTCGGCGAGGACATGATCGCCTCGATGGCGGGAGGTACGCGGACGTGGGACACCAGCATGCTGAAGTTCCCGATGCCCAGCTTGCGGGCCTGATGGACCGTCATGGCGTTGGGCGGCGCGGTGGTCTCGAAGCCGATGCCGAAGAACACCACCTCGCGGTCCGGGTTCCGCTGGGCGATGCGCAGCGCGTCGAGCGGCGAGTACACGACCCGTACGTCGCCGCCCTCCCCCCTGACCTGGAACAGGTCCCGGCCGGTGCCCGGCACCCGGAGCATGTCGCCGAAGGAGCAGAAGATCACCTCCGGTCGTGAGGCGATCTCCAGCGCCTTGTCGATGACCTCCAGCGGGGTGACGCACACGGGACAACCTGGTCCGTGGATCAACTCCAGCTCATCGGGGAGAAGTTGATCGATGCCGTGCCGGATGATGCTGTGCGTCTGTCCTCCGCACACCTCCATCAGGGCCCACGGCCTGGTGACCGTGGCACGGATGTCGTCGAGGAGCCGTCCCGCCAGCTCCGGGTCCTGGAACTCGTCGATGTACTTCACCGGTTGCGCACCTCTTCCGCCGACACCTCTGCCACCGGGGCACCCGCCACCGGCACCTCCGCCACCGGTGCCACGCCCGCCTCCGCCGCCGCCATCTCCCAGGCGTCGCCGAACTCCTCCTGCAACATGCCGAGTTCGGCGAAGAGTTCGAGGGTCTGGCGGGCCGACTCCTCGTCCAGCCGTTGCAGGGCGAACCCGACATGGACGATGGCGTACTCGCCGACCCGCAGGTCGGGCAGGTACTCCAGGCACACCTCCTTGACCACTCCGCCGAAGTCGACGGTGGCCATCCGGGTGCCGTCCCGTTCCTCGATGTCCAGCACTCTGCCGGGTACCGCCAGGCACATAGCCTCTCCTCGCTGTGGGTCGCGTGTGCTTCAGTCGGTGGGAGTGGAAGCGGTCCGGGCGGCCACCATCAGCTGGCCCAGCGCCAGACCGCCGTCGCCCGGCGGGACCAGGTGGTGCCGCAGGACCGTGAAGCCGTCCCCGCGCAGGGCGCAGGCACAGGCCGACGAGAGCAGGGTGTTGGCGAACACGCCTCCCGTGAGGGCGACCGTGTCGAGGCCGTGCCGCTCCCGCGCCCGCCGGCACATGGTGTGCACCAGGGCGGCCACTCCCCGGTGGAAGCGTGCCGCGATCAGGGCCGGTGCGACGCCCGCGCGCAGGTCGTCGACGATCGCCGCGAGCACGGGCGCCGGATCGGCCCGGACGGCACCGCCCTCGCCGCCCTCGGGGCCGTGGAGGGCGAAGGCGTACGCCCCGGTGTCCCCGGCCGGTGCGCGCAGGGCCGCGGCCTCCCACTCGACGGCGGCCTGCGCCTCGTAGCCGGCGCGGTGGCAGACCCCGGCGAGGGAGGACACGGCGTCGAAGAGGCGGCCCATGCTGGACGTGGGCACACAGTTCAGGCCCCGATCCAACTGCCGTGCCAGCAGCGGCAGTTCGTCCGACGGGCAGGCCGTCGTGCAGGCGAGGTCGTCGGCCCAGCCGATTCCGGCCGCCCGCAGATGGGCCAGGGCCATGCGGTACGGACGCCGCACGGCCGCGTCGCCGCCGGGCAGCGGAACGTAGGCGAGGTGCCCGAACCGGGTGTAGCCGTCGTAGTCGGCGAGCAGGAACTCCCCGCCCCACACGGCGCCGTCGTCACCGTGGCCTGTGCCGTCGAAGGCGACGCCGATGACCTGCCGGGTGCCGTCGAGCCCGTGCTCGGCCATGGCCGCGGCGATGTGCGCGTGATGGTGCTGGACGCGTACGACGGGCCGCCGTGCCGCGTCGCGGTCGGCCCACCGGGCGGAACGGTAGCCGGGGTGACGGTCGGACACCAGGGTCTCGGGCCGCACCCCGGTGAGCGACTCCAGTTGTGCCGTCGCGTGCGCGAAGGCCCGCTGGGTGCCGAGGTCGTCCATGTCGCCGATGTGCGCCGACAGCCAGGCGTGGCGCCCCGATCCCAGGCAGAAGGTGTTCTTCAGGTCGCCACCGACGGCGAGGGCCGGCCGCACGGGCAGCGGGAGGGTGAGCGGCAGCGGCGCGTAGCCACGGGAGCGGCGCAGCACCAGGGGCTCCCCGTCGCAGACCCGGACCACGGAGTCGTCGCAGGGGACGTGGATCGGCCGGTCGTGGGTGAGCCAGGCGTCGGCCAGGTGCGCGAGCCGCTCCCGTGCCTCGGTGTCGTCCGTGACGATCGGTTCCCCGGACAGGTTGCCGCTGGTCATGACGAGCAGCCGGGGGCCGTCCGCGTCGCCGGGCAGACCGAGCAGCAGATGGTGCAGGGGCGTGTAGGGCAGCATCACGCCGAGATCGGGGCTGCCGGGCGCGACGGCCTCGGCGGGCCGTACGCCGTCGGCGGCGTACGCCGGCCGCGGTCGCCGTCTCATCAGGACGACCGGCCTGGCCCGGCTCTCCAGCAGGCTCTGCTCCTCGGGGCCCACGCGCACGAGGTGGCGGATGTCGTCCGTCGTCCGGGCCATGACGGCGAACGGCTTGTCCCCGCGCGCCTTGCGGCGTCGCAGCAGGTCGACGGCGGCCTGGTTGGTGGCGTCGCAGGCCAGGTGGTAGCCGCCGAGGCCCTTCACGGCGACGACGGCGCCGCGGGCCAGCAGGGTGCGCGCCTCGACGACCGGGTCCGCCCCGTCGGCGCTCCTCGTTCCGGCCTCGTCGACGAGGAGCAGCCGCAGCCGGGGCCCGCAGGCCGGGCAGGCGACCGGCTGCGCGTGGAAGCGCCGGTCGGCGGGATCCCCGTACTCGCGGGCGCAGTCGAGGCACATCGCGAAGCCGGCCATGGTGGTGTGGGCCCGGTCGTAGGGCACCCCGGTGACGATGGTGAAACGCGGGCCGCAGTGGGTGCAGTTGACGAACGGGTGGCGGTACCGGCGGTCGGTGGGGTCGGCCAGTTCGGCGAGGCAGTCGGCGCAGGTGGCGGAGTCCGGGGAGATCAGGGTCCGGGCCGGGCCGCCGGTGTGGGAGGCGAGGATGGTGAAGGTCGTGCCGCCGACGGGAGGCAGTTCCCGGTGGTCGACGGAGTCGACGCGGGCCAGCGGGGGCGCCTGCGTGGCGATCCGGTCGCAGAAGCGGGTCACGGCCGAGGCGGTGCCCTCGACCTCCACGATCACACCCTCCGGAGTGTTGGTCACGTGTCCGGCCAGGGCGAGTTCGGTGGCGAGGCCGTACAGGTAGGGCCGGAAACCCACGCCCTGGACGACTCCCCGGACGGTGACGCGGCGGCGCAGCCGGGTGTCCTCGGTGAGGGCGGCCGGGGCCTGCGGAGTGCTCACGACTGGGGGTGGGCCATGGCTTCGGCGGCCTCCGGGTGCGCCGGGGCGGGGGCATGGGTGTGGTCATCGCCCTGGTCATGGCTGTGGTCGTGACCGTGGCTGTGGTCATGACCGTGGTGCTGAGGCTGCCGGGCCATGACCGGCGCATGCACGGGTGTGCCCTCCGCGGTGGCCAACGCCCGATCGAGCAGGGCTCCCACCCCCCACCCCCGGCGTGCCGAGGTCAGGATCACCTCGACGCCGGGGTTGACCTGCTCCAGGTTCCTGCGGAACGCGAACTCGTCGAACTCGACGGCCTCCGCGAGGTCCGTCTTGGTGACCACGACCAGGTGGGCCAGCCCGAAGGCGGTGGGGTACTTGAGCGGCTTGTCCTCGCCCTCCGTGACGGAGGCGAGGGCGACCCGCAGCGTCTCCCCCAGGTCGTAGGAGGCGGGGCAGACGAGGTTGCCGACGTTCTCCACGAACAGCAGCCGTACGTCGTCGGGCAGCCAGCCGTCCAGGTGCCCGGCGAGCATGCCCGCCTCCAGATGGCACAGTCCGTCGGTGAGCACCTGTTTGACCGGGACACCCGAACGCGCCAGCCGGATCGCGTCGTTCTCGGTGGCGAGGTCGGCGCTCAGCGCCGCCACGGGAACGGACCGCTCGCGGGCCCGCAGGAGTTCCTGCTCCAACAGCGCGGTCTTGCCGCTGCCCGGGCTGGACAGCAGATTGACGACGGCGGTGCCCCGGGCGGTGAGGGCGGCACGCAGTTCGTGGGCGCTCGCGTCGTTCTTCGCGAGTACGGCCCGGCGCAGGTCGGCGACACGGCACATGGTTCAGCTCTCCTCGGAGATCGGTTCGCGGGTGGGCGGCTGCGCGGGGCCGCCGGCCTCCCAGCGCACGTCGACGATGCTCAGCTCCCGGCCCGCCAGCAGATCGGTCTGTGTGCCGCCGCACGCGGGACAGGTGAGCCGGGGCGGCATGCCGACGGTCCACTCGTGTGCGCAGGGAGTGCAGCGGGCCCGCCCCGGCACCGCCTCGGTGATCAGCTCGGCGCCTTCCAACAGGGTCCCGGCGCAGGCCAGTTCGAAGCAGAAGGTGAGTGAGTCGGGTACGACACCGGCCAGTTCGCCCACCTGGAGCCGTACCGAACGTACCGCCGTGATGTCTCCGGCCCGGTCGGCGGCCTCCGCGACCTGGTCGACGACGGCCAGTGCGACGGACATCTCGTGCATGGGTCTGTGGTCCTTCCGCCGCCTGCCTTCCGCCGGGGTTCATTACAGGCGCGCGCGTCCGGGTCCCCCGGCCCGGCGCGCCGTCACGGGTCGCCGGGTACGCCGTTCGACGCAACCGGGACGGCACGCGGGCCGGCGGCCGCGCCTCACATCCGTCGGATGCGCAGATAGCGCCTGAGGTCCGGCAGGACCTCGGCGGCGACGGCGACCAGGGCGGCCACGGCCGCTCCTCCGATGACGATCTTCTTCATCCCGTCTCTCCTCATGTCGAAGCCTCAGCGGTTGAGGCCCGTGCCACGGACGGCTCACCGTTCCGCAGCAGCTCTTCGATCAGCCGGACGGCCTCCGGCACGGCCGCGGAGACCGGTGGGCTGAGTCCGATGCGCTCGTCCACCGAGGCCGGTTCGCATCCGACGACCAGGACGCGGCGTGGTGGTGCGCCGCCGGTCCCCGCGCAGAGGGTGTGCAGCAGCGCCAGCACGGTGTCGGGGGTCATCCGGTGGCCGTCGAGGGCGGGGGCGCCCGGTGACGGGTTCGGGGCCGTGTCGTCGTGCTCGATCACGTACAGCGTGCCGGGGGCTTCGCCGCGTGCCGTGGCGTCGACGAGCACGAGGGTGTCGTAGCCGTCCAGGAGCTGGTAGGCGAGGTGCACCCCCCGCACGCCGATGTCCACGACCTCGATGTGGCCGGGCAGGTCGCGCTCGGCGAGACGGCGCGCGGTCTCCACGCCGAAGCCGTCGTCGCCGAGGAAGATGTTGCCGATGCCGGCGACCAGGGTTCTGGGGTCCGACGGCGCGGGGTCGTTCATACGTCGTCCTCCAGCGGGGTGACCTCGTCGGGCTGGAAGTACAGGAAGCGGCCCTGCTCGCGGCGGATGTCGACGCCGGGGTCGCCCTCGACCGTGACGGCGAGGTGGACCCCGCCGTCGACGTCGTGCAGCACCGCCTCGACCACGGCGGTGCGCCCGCGCAGGAAGATGTCCTGTGCGTCGGTGCGGCGCAGCCCGGGGTGCAGTTCGACGCGGCTGCCCTTGCCCACGGACCGCCCGTCGACGACCACGCGGTCTCGCGTCGGGTCGAAGCCCGCGTCGCTCGCGGGGTCCCACCAGGGGGTGTCCGGCCGCTGCACCCCGTACTCGTCGGGGAAGCCGCCTCCTGGTGCCGCGAAGCCGAGGTCGGGGGCCACGGAGCCGGGGTCCGGGGCGGCGGGGTCGGGGCCGGTCACCTCGCGCAGGCTGCGTACCGCGCCGTGCAGCCGCTCCAGGACCTCGGCGGGCATCGAGTCGGCCAACTCGATGACGGCGGCGGCCCGTTCGTCGGTGCCCCGGGCCTCGCGCTTCTCCTCGTCGGTGAGGGCGGCGGTGCGCAGCGCGAGGATCTCGTCGATCTCGGTGGCGTCGTAGAGCGCGCCGGGGCTCTCGGGCGCGATGGCGGGATGGTCCTCCAGAATGATCGGCGAGGACAGCACGATGTCGCCGCGGCCGGGTTCGCCGGCGAGTACGGGCCAGGTGTGCAGGTTGCGGCAGGCGGCGACCGCGCCTCTGGCCCACTCCGGGGGGTCGGTCATCGACAGGAACGATCCGGCGCTGAGGGCCATGAGCAGATGGGTGGCCACCAGGGAGTGCGGCAGCGCCGCGTCCCGGTCGGCGCCGCGTCCCTCGGGGGGTGTCCAGCCGCTGGTGTTCTCCACGACTGCCGTGAGGCGCAACGCCCGGTAGGGGCCGTCGAGTTCGCGGGCGGACAGGCGTACCGTCCCGTTGATCTCCTCGCGGCGCCGCAGCAGCCGGCCGACGGTGCGGCCCGCCGCGTCCAGGACCGGTGCGGTGTCCTCGCGGGCCGGGCGGTGGAAGGGGTGGACGACGCCGTCGCCGAGGAGTTCGGCGACCGGCGCGATCACCTCGACGCGTTCCTCGACGCCCTCGTCCCAGGGCACCAGCACCCGGTCGTCGAGGTCGAGTTCGGCGACGGTGTCGAAGCCTCCGTCCGGGCGGGCCCGCTGCACCGTGCGCCGCCGGGCGTGCAGGAAGCGCACCTCGGCCGAGAGGGTCGCGTCCGCCTTCGGCTCCATCAGGCATTCGGTGTGCTGGAAGTCGTGTTCCTCGCACTCGGCGCCCCAGGCGGGCGGTACGAGCACGCCGAACTGCCAGCGCAGCCGGTTCTTGGCCGCCGAGGCACGGTAGGGGTAGAGCACATAGCCCTCGAAGAGGACGGCGTCGGCCACCTGCCGGGCGAGGGCGAACCGTTCCTCGGTCTCGGCGGCGAACGCGGTGAGGGTCACGTGTCGGTCCTTCCGGTGGTGCCGGTGAGGGCGCGGAACGGGTCTCTCGCGGGCGCGTCGGCGGCGCTGCTGCGGTCGAGCAGGGAGGTGAGGGTCGCCTCCCAGGACGACAGCGCGTGCCGGGAGCGGTAGGCGAGGAGGGCGTCCATGGTGTCGCGGGGCAGCCGGATCCAGCCGCAGCCGGGGAAGTGCTGCTCGACCATCTCGCGCCAGGTGGCGACCGGCATGCGGAAGGCCGCCTCGCGGTCCCAGGGGACGGGTTCGACCCGGAAGCCGCCGGTGCCGGTGAACGCCGTACCGGAGAACAGCATCAGCAGCGGGACTTCGCCGTCGGTGAGGGCGGTGAGGTAGCGGGTGGCGGCGATGTCCATGTCGTAGGTGCAGGGGACCACGAGGTCGACGTCGGTCTCTCCCGTGAAGCTGGGCACCATGAGTGCGACCTGGGCGAACTGCACCGGCTGGAGGGTGCTGCCCCAGCGGGTGCGCTCGCCGAAGAGGTCGGTCAGCCCGTCGGCCTCGGCGGGCTCGTAGGTCCGGCGGGCCGGCTCGATCCGGATCTGGCAGCGCAGGGCGACGGCGTGCACGTGCGCGTTGTCGGCGGCGGTGACGCGCAGCCGGAAGACGAGCGTGGGTCCGGCGGCGTACCGGTCGGCGCGGACGCCGGTGCAGGCGAAGGAGAACTCGGTCATGGACGCACCGCCCCGTCCACCGGCCGGGTGCGTCGTGCTACGTCCGCGAAGAACGTGTCCAGGGCGGCGCGGGCCTCGGCTCCGCCGTCGAAGCCCTGCCACAGCAGGCGCATGCGGCCGACGAGTTCGTAGCAGATGTCGATCGGGACGAGGTGGCAGGTGCAGCGTCCGTCGGTGCGGCGCAGCAGCAGTGCCTCCACGTCGGGTTCGAGGAGTTCGGCGAGGCGGCTGCCGGCGAGGACCTCCGCCCAGGTCGCCGGGTCGAGTTCGCTCTCGGTGGCTCCGGCCGGGCTCGGGTACAGCGCGACCAGCCGGTCGAGCGCGGCGTTGCGGAAGAGGAAGGCGACGCCGACCGGGATCTGCAGCGCGTCCCAGGCGTTGTCGTCCAGGTGGTGTGCGGGGTCGGTGAGGTAGCGGGCGGGGACGGCTCGGAAGCGGCCCGCTGCGGCGCCCGGCTGTTCCATCAGCAGGGCGCAGGCAGCGCAGGCGCAGACGAGGGCGCGTTTCTCGGTGTCGACCAGGTGGCGGTGGTCCTCGGGCACCACCACCGCGCACAGTTCGCAGCGCTCCGGCCGAGCCGGACGCTCGCTGAGGAACCGCCGTAGGCCCGCGCCGGGGCCGGTGCTCCGCGTGGGCGCGGTCGTCGCGGTCATCGGGCCCCCGTCGGCGCCGAGCCGATCTGCAGGAGCGGGGGTTCCGCGGGAGCGGTCTCCACCTGGACGGCCCGGACCTCGGGCGCGAAGCAGGCCAGTGCCGCTTCCGCCGCCTGCCGGGCGTCCGCGCCGGAGCCGCACCCGCAGCCGCCGGACGCCCGGGCGCGCACCCTCAGCGTGCCGCTCGGCTCGTCGAGGTCCATGACGTCCAGGGCGTGTTCCCGGACGGTGTCGAGGGCGCGGGCGATCCGGGTGTCGCGGTCCTCGGGGTGCAGGTCGTGCAGGACGAGGAGGCTCGCGACGAGTTCGTCGCCGAGCAGCCGCTCCGCCGGGTCGCCGGGCGCGGAGGACAGCAGGTGGAGGATGCGGGCGAGGCCCGCGCCGTAGTAGTCCATGAGGGAACGGACGAGTTCCTCGGCCGCGGCGGTGACGGTCGGGTCGCCGCCCGCGGACAGTCGGTCGAGCACCTCCTCGACCCTGCGTCCGGTCTGCTCGGCGTTCACCGGCGGCGTCGCCGTGGGCGCGCTCATCCGCCCAGTCCGCTCAGGCCGGTGGGCACGTGCATCGACTTCACCGTCTTGCCGTCGCCGACGTACATGTGGACGCCGCAGGGCAGACAGGGGTCGAAGCTGCGGACGGCGCGCATGATGTCGATGCCCTTGAAGTTCTCCGGGGTGTTCTCCTCGAAGATGGGCGTGTTCTGCACGGCGTCCTCGTACGGGCCGGGTGTGCCGAAGGTGTCCCTGGTGCTGGCGTTCCAGGGGGTCGGCGGATACGGGTGGTAGTTGGCGATCTTGCCGTCGCGGATCACCATGTGGTGGGAGAGGACGCCGCGGACGGCCTCGGTGAAGCCGACGCCGATGCCCTGGTCCGGGACCTCGAACTTCTCCCAGGTCTGGGTGCGTCCGGCGCGGACCTCGGCGAGGCCCTGCTCGGCGCAGTGCAGGGCGACGGCGGCGGCGTACGCCTGGAAGTAGGTGCGGGCGCGGTTGCGTTCGAGCGCGTTGGACCACCGGGGGATCTTCCACTCGAAGGTGGTCTCCGGCTTGGTCATGGTGCGGGGCAGGTTGATGACCACGCTGTGGCCGGTGGCCTTGATGTAGCCGATGTCGACGAGGCCGGACAGGGCGGTGGACCACAGGCGGGCGATGGGGCCGCCGCCGGTGTCCAGGGCGAGGTGGTCCTTGCCGTCGAACCAGCGCGGGGACATGACCCAGCTGTACTTGTCGTCGAAGTTCCGCTTCTGCGGGGCCGGGATGGTGTGCTGGTTCCACGGGTGGCGCGGGTCCACCGGGTTGCCGAGCGGGTCGTGGGTGACGAACTGCTCCTGGCCCTGCCAGTCCTCGTAGTAGGAGCTGCCGAGCAGGATGCGGATGCCGAGGTTGATCTCGGTGAGGTCGTTGGTGACGAGTTTGCCGTCCACGACGATGCCGGGGGTGACGAACATCTTCCGTCCCCAGTCGGTCATGTTGGCGTAGGTGAAGTCGCAGTACTCGGGGTCGTTGAGGGCGCCCCAGCAGCCGAGCATGACGCGGCGGCGGCCGACTTCCTCGTAGCCGGGCAGGGCTTCGTAGAAGAAGTCGAACAGGTCGTCGTGCAGGGGGACGACGCGCTTCATGAACTCGACGTACCGCATGAGGCGGCTCATGTAGTCCGTGAAGAGCTGGACGGAGGCGATGGTGCCGACGCCGCCCGGGTAGAGCGTGGAGGGGTGGACGTGGCGGCCTTCCATCAGGCAGAACATCTCGCGCGTGTAGCGGCTCACCTGGAGCGCCTCGCGGTAGAACTCGCCCTCCAGGGGGTTGAGCGAGCGCATGATGTCGGCGATGGTGCGATAGCCGTGCTCGGCTGCGTGCGGGGCCTCGGTGCGCTCGGCGAGTTCGAGGACGCCGGGGTTGGTCTCCTTGACCATCTTTTCGCAGTAGTCGACCCCGACCAGGTTCTCCTGGAAGATGTTGTGGTCGAACATGTACTCCGCCGACTCGCCGAGGTTGATGATCCACTCGCCGAGGTGCGGGGGCTTCACGCCGTACGCCATGTTCTGGGCGTACACCGAGCAGGTGGCGTGGTTGTCGCCGCAGATGCCGCAGATGCGGCTGGTGATGAAGTGGGCGTCGCGGGGGTCCTTGCCGCGCATGAAGACGCTGTAGCCCCGGAAGACCGACGAGGTGCTGTAGCACTCGGCGACCCGCTTCTGCTTGAAGTCGATCTTCGTGTGGATGCCCAGGGAGCCCACGATCCGGGTGATCGGGTCCCAGGCCATCTCCACCAGGCCGCTGCCGTCGCCGGCCGTCTTCGTCTTCGGTGCCATCTGTGTGCGTGCCCTTCGTTGCGTCGTAGCGCGGGAGGTTGGGGGTGGGGGTGCACGGGGCGGGGAGCGGACTACGCGCGGCCGCCTCGGCGGGCTCGGCGGCTCCGACCGCTCGGGCCGTTCACCACGGGGGCCGGTATCCGGTGGTGATCTTCTCTCCGGTACGGCGCCACTTGGGCTCCTTGTCCACGGTCCTGGCGGTGATCGACCGCAGTTTGCGGACCACGGCGCCGTACGCCCCGCTGGCGCCGCTCGACACCTTGGCGCCGGGGGGTTCGTCCATGAACGGCATGAACTTGTCGGGGAAGCCGGGCATGGTGCAGGCGATGCAGATGCCGCCGACGTTGGGGCAGCCGCCGATGCCGTTCATCCAGCCGCGCTTGGGCACGTTGCACTTGACGACCGGTCCCCAGCAGCCGAGTTTGACCAGACAGGTCGGCGAGTCGTACGACAACGCGAACTGGCCCTGCTCGTAGTAGCCGGCGCGGTCGCAGCCCTCGTGCACGGTGGCCCCGAACAGCCAGGTGGGGCGCAGCTTGTCGTCCAGCGGGATCATGGGGGCGGCGCCGGCCGCCTGGTAGAGCAGGTAGGTGAGCGTCTCGGAGAAGTTGTCGGGCTGGATCGGACAGCCCGGGACGCACACGATGGGGATGCCCGCGTGGGACTTCCAGTCCCAGCCGAGGTAGTCCGGTACGCCCATGGCGCCGGTCGGGTTGCCCGCCATGGCGTGGATCCCGCCGTAGGTGGCGCAGGTGCCGATGGCGACGACCGCGAGGGCCTTGGGGGCGAGCCGGTCGATCCACTCGCTGGTGGTGATCGGCTGACCGGTCTCCGGGTTGTCCCCGAAGCCGCACCAGTAGCCCTCGGGCTTGATCGACTCGTTGGGGATGGAGCCTTCGACGACCAGCACGAACGGGTCGATCTCGCCCCGCTCGCCCTTGAAGAACCACTCGATGAACGTGTCCGAGCCGCCGATGGGGCCGCATTCGAAGTCGATGAGCGGCCAGTGCACGGCGACCTTGGGAAGTCCTGGCAGCACACCGAGCACGATCTCCTCGATGCTGGGCTGCATGGCCGCCGTCAACGCGACCGAGTCGCCGTCGCAGCTCAGGCCCGCGTTGATCCAGAGGATGTGGATCGTGGGCGTCTCGTCGGCGGACGTGCCGCCCGCGTCTGCGGTGTCGAGCGTGCTCGGCGTCGCCTCAGTCATGGGATCGCCTCCTGGGGAGGTATGGGATGAAAGCCTGTATTTCGACCGTCGCTCTTCTTCGTATCAGCGGTTCGACCGGGACGGGTCGCCAACAGGGGCCGTTCCGGTGACGTCGGCGGCGGAGGGCATCGGGGCGGTGCGCGCAACCCGGCTCGGACCGAGGTGCGCCGGGGTGTGCGCCGGACGTTCCTTGCGGACGAAGGCACGGCGCAGTGCGTGGTAGGTGGCGTCCGGGTCGTCGAAGGTCCGGCGCATGCGGGCCAGCTCCCGTTCGCGGAAGCCGGCCAGCGGGGTCGTGCTCTCCAGCCGGTCCAGCTCCGTCTTCTTGGCGGAGATCCGGGAGGCCGTGGCCGGAAGGGCGGCCAGCCGCGCGGCCAGGTCGCCGACCTCCCCCGCGAAGGTGTCCGGGCCGCTGTCCACGACACGGTCCACGAGCCCGAGCCGCAGTGCGCTCGCCGAGCTCACCGGGAGTGCCTCGTCCATGAGCCGTTCGGCCGCCGCGGGCCCCACCCGGCGCGGCAGGGTGTACGTCCAGTACTCCGAGCCGTACAGGCCCATCAGCCGGTAGTGCGGGTTCAGGACGGCGCCCGAGCGGCACCACACCTCGTCGGCCGCCAGGGCGAGCATCACGCCGCCCGCGGCGGCGTTGCCCGCGACCGCCGAGACCACCAGCCGGTCGGTCGTCGTCAGGACCGCCTCGACCAGGTCGTCGATGGCGTTGATGTTCGCCCAGGACTCGGCGGCGGGGTCGGCGGCGGCCTCGATGACGCCCAGGTGGATGCCGTTGGAGAAGAAGTCCCGCTCACCGCCCAGCACCAGCACCGTGGTGGGCCGTGCGCAGGCCTCCCGGTAGGCGTCCAGGAGACGGCGGCACTGTTCCGTGCTCATGGCGCCGCCGGGGAAGGAGAAGGCGAGGTGGCCGACGTTCCCGTCCTCCCGGTAGCGGATGTCCGACCAGGTCCGGTGCGTGTTCTCGGGCAGGCGGGGCGGGGTGTGCTCGGGCAGCGGTGGCAGCCGGTCGCCCAGGGCTCGTACGGCGGGCAGCTTGAAGGTGGGCGGCTGTCCGGGCATCCGTCGGGGCCGCAGCTCGGGGATCCACACGGCGCCGTCCGCGGTGGCCCGACAGACCGCCCCGGCGCGGGTGGCCAGCAGCTCTCCCGGCCGCCCGCGCAGCACACCCTCGGCGTGGCCGCCGTGCAGGTACCACTCCGCGCCGAGCAGCACGTCCAGCACCCCGGGCTGCGAGTCGGCCGCCCGCAGCTTGCGCAGGACGTCCTCGGTGGAGTCCTCGGCCCAGTCGATGCGGCGGACGCTCTGGTCGAGGTAGGGACGCGTGCGGGGGCCCGGGCGCGGCACGCCGCCCACGTCCGCGGCGGCATAGGCGTCGGCATCGGCGGGGTCCGTGCGGTCCTGCTTCAGCGGTACGTAGGTGCCGCCGGCGAAGCGCTCCACCGCGAGCAGCACGGCCTCGATCGCGGCGTCGGCGATCTCGCCCCGGTACAGCTCGCTCTTGGGCACAGGTGGGACCCGGCAGGGCACGGTGGCCCACACGTCACCGGCGTCCATCTCCGCGTCGGCCTGGAGCACGGTGACGCCCCACCGGTCGGCGCCCTCGTGGATCGCCCAGTCCAGGGAGGACGGACCCCGGTCGCCCACGGGTCCGGGGTGGACGACGAGACAGGTGTGGGCCGACCACACCTCCTCGGGGATCGCCGTTTTGAGCATCGGCGACACGATGAGCTCCGGCGCGTGACGCCGTACGGCCTCGGGCAAGGGGCTGCCGGGCAGGGCCAGTTCGACCGTCACGGTGTGACCCCGGTCGCGCAGCTCGGCGTGGGTGCGCTGGGTCAGGCTGTTGAACGCGCTGGCTAGGAGCAGGATGTGCACGGCTGCCTCCGGGCGGACGAACGGCAGGCAGGGATGACCGCCGTCCGCGATCCTCGGCCACGGCTGCCCGCCGTCCCCGGCGACAGACGGCGAGGTCATCCGAAAGCGGGCGCCCATCCGCCGTCCGGCCTCACCGGGCCGGACCGTCCCGCCGGCTCAGCGGCGGGGGCCGGTCACCGTCGTCGCAGGCCGCTGGTGATGCGCTCCCAAGGAGTGCGGGTGGCGCCGAAGTGGGTCTCGTGGGCCCAGATGTGGGTGCACGACGGGCACTGCAGGTGCAGCAGGCTGCCGACGTTGGCCAGCAGATAGCGCCAGTGCTCCGAGCAGGTGCGGCCCTGCTCGCAGGTGCCGCATCCCTGGTGGTCGGCGCAGCTCGGGCAGGCCACCCAGGCGCGGCGGCCTATGTCGGCCTGCGGGTCAAGCGGCAGCATGACCGCCACCGTCTCCCGGCAGCACACCGGCCGCGACGAGGTCGTCGTAGATCCGGCGCTGCTCGTCGTCGAGCCCGGAGTACAGCAGTCGGTGGGCCGCCTCCTCGTCGCGCAGGGCCGCGACGGGGTCCCAGTCGTCGCCGAGGGCGTCCAGGACATGAGCGCGCCGGAGCATCTCGTGCGAGGTGAGGTCGATGTCCAGATCGACCGTCGGGGCGGCGTCGGGGCCGCCCGCGGCGGGGTAGCTCATCGCCTCGGGCTCGTCCGGTCCGCCGGGAAGGGCGCGGTCATGGGGGGCCATGCGACCGAACGTAGGTAAGCGGCGCGGGCTCCGGCAAGGGCAGGTGGGCGAAGTCACAGCAGCTCGGGGGCGTGCGGCGGCGGTCTCGGACCGGCCGGTGGGCGTGGTGTTCCCGGCTCGGGGTGAGCGGCTCACTGATCCGCTGTGCTCAGCCGACCGGTCCCGTCGTCGGGAGGCCGTACCGCCGGTTCGAGCAGCGACAATGTCCGCCGGTGCGCATCGAGGCCGACGCGGATGCCGACCGGCATCGGCAGATTCGGGCCGGCGTGCCCGAACTCGACGTTGCCCAGGACCGGGATGTCACGGTCGCCGAGGACGTCGAGGACTATCTCGGACAGGGTCGGGGACGCGTCACGAGCGTCGGTCGTGCCGAGCCCGTGGATCGCGTCCGGAACGCCCACGACCATGCCGGAGATCCGATCGAGAATGCCGGAGTGCCGCAGTACCTGTAGATAGCTCCACACATGCGCTGCCTGGCCGCCCGCCTCCTCCCAGAACAGCACCGCGCCGTCGAAGCATGCGAGCGGCAGCGCGAAAGACGTCGCCTGCACCAGCGCGATGCGGTTGATCACCCCGCCGATCAGCCGGCCTTCGGCGCGACCGGCACGCCAGCACTCCCACGACGGGGTGGCCGGCAGCGCACCGACCGCCTCGTCGCCGGTCAGCAGCGTCGAGTAGAGCTTTTCAAGTTCCGCTCTGCGTGCCGCGGGCGCGGACTGCCAGTACCCGCCGAGTCCACGGGTGGCCACGTCGGCGTGGAATCCGACCAGCCCCGTACGCGCGTAGAGCACCAGATGCAACAGTGAGATGTCGCTGTAGCCGAGGATCGGCTTGGGGTCGGCCGCGATCGCCTCGAAGTCGATCAGGTCGAGGTAACCGAGCGCCGTCTGCCCGCCGTCGTGCGCGATGATCGCGCGTACTTCAGGATCACGCAGCAGAGCGTTGAACTCCCCGGCGATCTCCGCCGGCGTAGCCGCGCTCCACCAACGGTGCCGCCCCACTTCGAGCAGCGGTGCCCGACGCACCTGGAACCCCATCTGCTCGAGCACGGCCACCGCCTGCTGGAGGTCGGGCTCGTCAACCGCGTCGAGCGGTCCGGAGAGTGCTGCGACAACGACGAGATCTCCGGCCTTCAGGGCACGAGGTCGAAGCAGTCGAGGCAGTGCGGAACCGGTCACCGACGCAGTGTCCCAACACGCGCAACTACTCGCTACGGGATAACCGATCGACCGCCCAGCAGTCGCCCGCACAGCCCGTGAGCGCCGCACGGCCTCCATCGCGCGGCAGCACCGCACTACAGCCCACCTGGCACGGAACGTCACAGATCGCCGGTGCCGGCACGGCTTCTCACAGGTGGGCGAGGAGGTCGTCCAGCGGGGCGGGCACCTCCTCGGGAGCGAGGGCTTCGACCAGCAGGCGGCCGTAGCGGATCTTGCGGCCCTTCCTGGTGCTCATGAAGCGCCGCAGCTGCTGGTGCCGGGGGCGGCCGTGCTGGGCGGGCTGTTGCAGGAAGGTCTGCCAGGGGCGCGACTCGTCCTCGGCGTGGACGATCTGTTCGACCCGCTGCGGGCCCAGCGCGCGGATGAGCTCGTCCTCCAGGTCGGCCGAGCAGACGAAGACGGCGTGGCGCGGGGTGGAGGCCGGGGCGAGGCTCCGGTCGAAGAACGGCTGCTCGCGTTCGTCGCACAGCCCGACGAGGCGCAGGCCCAGACCGGACGGTCCGAGCAGCGCGGTGTAGCGGCCGACGCTCATCGCGCCGCCCATCGACAGCACGCACACTCCCTCGGCGGCCAGGTCGCGGCCCCGCATCCCGGCGAGTGCCTCGACGGCGGCGAGGTCGCTGAGCCCTTCCAGCAGGACGACCGTGTGCACGCCGAGCCGCTCCGCCAGTTCTCTCGCCGACCCGCCGGAGTCCCCGCCCGCCCGGCGGGTGACCTCGTCTCTGAACATGCGCATGTCCGCCATGCCCGGGAGTCTGCTACGCCCACCGCCGCCACCGCACGCGATATTCGGCGGCGCGGTCGCCCTCACCGGGGCCGGAGCGCCGAGGAGTTGGGGGGCTGATCGGCTTCGGGGGCGCCGTGGTGGGTGCCGGCGGGGCCCCGGTGGGCGGGTGGCTCCGGCAGCGGCATCGGGCGTCGGTGCTGCGGGAGCAGCAGGCGGCGGCGCGGGCCGTGCTGCTGGAGGCACGCGGCCGGGCGGCGGGCGAGAAGGCCCTCTCGCAGCTGTACGCCCTGCGCCGGCACCTGACGGACTGCGAGGTGAGGCCCGTGCCGGAGGAGCGGCAGCCCTGGCGCGCCATCGCGCCGACCCTGATCGACGACGCCGAGCCGGCCGCGATGCTCATGCCGGACGCCGCCGAGGTCCCGTCCCGCGTCGCGGACGCCGCCCCGCTGATCACGCGGACGGCGATGATCGGACAGGAGGACGCGCGGATCAGACGGACGGGGAGCATCGCACGCACGTCGACCGCTGCCTCGCCGGGACCCTGGAGGCCATCGGTGTACTGTCCGCCTTCATGCGCGGCGACCCGCTCCCCGGACGCCATCGTCCGGTCGGCGGCCACCGGGACCACGACCGTGGGCCCACGGGCCCGTCATGAGGCTTTGCGGAGCACGGCGGATCGCTCCGGCCGGGTGCGCCGCACGAGGGACGCCGCCGCGCTCTCCCAGTCGGGGTGCGCGAAGGAGAATCCGGCGTCGCGCAACCGGCCCGGCACCACGCGGCGGCTCTTGAACAGCAGTTCCGTGTCCGAGCGCAGGGCGAACGCGCCCAGCTCGGCCATCCCCCGGGTCGCGGGCAGTCCCACCGGGACGTTCCACGCGGTGCGCAGCGCCCGCATGAACGCGCGGTGCGGGAGGGGCTCGGGCGAGGCGAGGTTCACCGGTCCGTCGAGGTCGTCCCGGGCGATCAGGAACTCGACGGCCCGGACGAAGTCCTCGTCCTGGATCCAGGAGACGTACTGCGCGCCGCCGGCCACCGGGCCGCCGAGCCCGAGGCGCACCAGCCGTGACAGGACGTCGAACACACCGCCCCGGTCCGGGCTCATGACCATCGCCGCGCGCAGGGCCACCTTGCGGGTGGCGGGGGTCGGCGCCTCGGCCTGCGCCCGCTCCCAGTTCCTCGCGATCTCGACGCTGTACGCCCAGTAGTCCGGCACCCCGGTCTCCGAGCCGCCGATGACGCCGGTCGTCTCGTCGTGGGGCGCGTCGAAGCGATGGGCGTAGATCGTCGCCGTGCTCATCTGGAGCCAGACGCGCGGCGGTCGCGCGGCGGCGGCGATCGCCTCGCCGACGACCCGCGTCGAAGCCACCCGGGAGTCCATCATGGCCCGCAGGTTCTCGGGGGTGTAGCGGCAGGAGACGCTGCGCCCTGCCAGGTTGATCACGACGTCGCAGCCGTCGATCGCCGTGGCCCAGGGGCCGAGCGTGGCCCCGTCCCAGCCGATGTCGTGCGCCCGCGTGGGACGCCGGGTCACCACGGTCACCTCGTGACCGGCCGCTGTCAGCGCCCGGTCGAGAACCGCACCGATCTGTCCGGTTCCCCCGGGCAACACCACTCTCATCGAACCCTCCTCGCTCGGCTCGACTCCAGGGTAACCGCTTTTTGAACGTGTTCAACAAGGTGCCGCGAGTCCCCGCGCCAGGTGCGACCAGTAAAGGAGGCGGCGGTGCGGGAACTCACGGCCGGGTGACGCGCCGGATCAGCGGATCTCGGTGACCCGGTGTTCCTTCAGGGAACCGCAGTTGGAGTTCTCCACCGACACGTACACGTTGTCGATGCTGCCGCCCCAGCTCGCGCAGAAGCCCTTGCCGTAGACGTAGGCAGGTCCCGCGTACGAGGAGTAGCTGTCGGAGTCCCCGGCGTACTCGTCCGTCGCGGGGATGTAGACCCACGTGGACATGGGCTTGAGCGTGCCCGGGTTCTTGCGGATGGTCGCGACGCAGTTCTCGCCGTTCGAGGAGTTGTAGGTCAGGTAGACGGTGCCCAGCGCGCCGACGGGCGCCGAGTTGACCGTCTTGTAGGCCTTGCCGCAGACACCCTGCGGGGTGACGTTGGGCGCGGCGGAGGCCGTCGTGGCGAAGGCGGTCGAGGCGCCCACCGCGAGTGCGGCTAAGGCCCCCATCGTCACGACATTACGTGCCTTTCTCATATTTCCCCCTTGTAGCCATGAGAGCGCCTTTGCTCTCACAGGATGTGACCCACGAGGGGGACGGATGGTTGCCCCGGTCTTCCACTGAGGTTCGCGGGAGTGTGCGCGGACCTGGTCAGAGGGTGAGAAGTTCTTCGTGGAAGCCGCCGAACCCGCCCTCGGGGTCGATGAGATGGATCTCCAGGATCCAGTGGCAGCGACGCCCGGCCTTGTCGGTGCGGCGCAGCGGGGTGGTGTTGGCGGGGGTGATGTACGACTCCACATCGGCGCCGTCGATCCACTCGTGCGGGAACTCGCCGACCAGGTGGCCGGCGTGCCAGCCGCCCAGCTCCCATCCCGCCTCGGCGGCCAGCCGCTCGACCTCGGCGTACAGCCGCGCTCCGGTGATGTCCGCGTCGGCCTCGAAGAACCTTCGGCCCGCCGCGAAGACGCGCGGCAGGTCGTCGCGGAGCCGGTGCTTGACGGGGTCGTCACCGAGGACGAAGGTCCGGCCGAAGTCGGCCTCGTACTCCTCGAAGATCGGGCCGAAGTCGGCGAAGACGATGTCGTCCGCGGTGATCACCCGGTCCGGCGGGTTCTCCCGGTAGGGCTTCAGCGTGTTCGGGCCGGAGCGCACGATCCGCTTGTGCCAGTGCCGGGTCGTGCCGAACAGTTCGTTCGCCAGGTCCCGGACGCGGTCGCTGACCGCGCGCTCGCTCTCGCCGGGAGCGACGAGACCGCGCTCCTCCAACTCCGTGAAGAGCCGTACCGCCTTCGCCTGGGCGTCCAGCAGCCGTGTCGCGCGTGTGGGTTCGTCGTCCGCCATGGGGCGACCGTAGTGAGGGAGATCGCTTCCGGCAACGGGATATCGCCGACCGGCCTCGGGGGCGTTTCTGGAAGCGTTTCCAGACGGGCCCGAGCAGGTGTCCTGAGGCATCAACGCGCCTGAACTCCGGGGATGTTGACGTTTCGTGAGCCTTGACGGTCACCTCTGGCGGTGCTTCCATCACAAGCGTGTAAACGGTTCAAGTCCCTGCGATGACTCGTCGACAGTTCCGTTCCGGCACAGGAGGTTGTCATGCGCATGACTTTCACGGCCGTCTGTGCCGTGCTGGCCGTCGGGGCGACCGGCCTCGCCTCGCCCGACGCGCCCACGGCCGCGGCCGACGAGGCGCCGAGGGTTCGGGCCGCGCGGGTGATGGAGAACCTCGGGCGCGGGGTCGTGGCGGTGCGCTCCGGCACCGCCCAAGTGCTGGTCTCCTGGCGGCTGCTGGGGCTCGACCCGGACGGCATCGGCTTCCACGTGTACCGCTCCACCGGTGGCGGCGCCTACGTCAGGCTCAACGCGAGCGCTCTGACGGGCGGAACCAACTACGTCGACTCCACGGCCGACCTGACGCGCTCCAACAGCTACCGGGTCGTTCCCGTGGTGGGCGGGCAGGAGCAGGCGCCCAGCGCGCCCTTCATCCTGACGGCCGACCACGCCACGGAGCCGGTGGTCCGCGTGCCGTTGCGCGCCGGCGGTCCCGTGAAATTCGTCTGGGTCGGCGACCTCGACGGCGACGGCGAGTACGACTACGTGGTCGATCGGCAGACCTCCCCGCAGCGGCTGGAGGCGTACACCGGCCGGGGCCAGTTCCTCTGGGACGTCGACCTGGGGCCGAACAGCCGGAACCAGGACAACATCGAACCGGGGTCGGCCACGATCGACGTGGGCCACTGGGACGGCGTCACCGTGTACGACTTCGACAGCGACGGCCGCGCCGAGGTCGCCCTGAAGATCGCCGACGGCGTCAGGTTCGGCGACGGGACGACCTGGACGCACGCGGACGACGCGCGTCAGTTCATGGCGGTCCTCGACGGCCGGACCGGAGCGCTCCGCAACTGGGCCGCGGTGCCGACCACCTACCTCGCCGACGGTCCGATGGGCGCGCGGCTCGGCGTGGCCTACCTCGACGGCACCACGCCGAGCCTGGTGGCGTACATGAAGAACCGGCGCGACGACGGGTCCTTCAACCTGATGATGGCCGCGTGGCGGTTCACCGGCAGCGCGCTGCGGCAGGAGTGGACGTGGCTGCGCGGCGGTCAGAACGCCCCCGACGGACACAACACGCGCGCCGTCGACGTCGACGGCAACGGGACGGACGAGGTCGCCGAGATCGGCTTCGTCCTGAACGGCGACGGCTCCCTGCGCTACTCGATGGGACCGCAGGGCATCGTCCACGGCGACCGCTTCCACCTCGCCGACATGGACCCCTCCCGCCCCGGCCTGGAGGGCTACGGCGTGCAGCAGGACAATCCGAGCGGTCTGCTGGAGTACTACTACGACGCGGCCACCGGCTCCGTCCTGTGGCGGCACGGCGGCGGCCCCGCCGACGTCGGGCGGGGCATGGCCGGCGACGTGGACCCACGCTTCCCCGGGATGGAGGTCTGGTCCTTCTCCGGCCTCTACAACGCGCCCTCCGACAGGCTCACCGAACCGAACACCGCACTGCGCCCGTGGCCGCAGCTGGGACTGTGGTGGGACGGTGACCTCACCGTGGAACTGCTCAACGACGGCAAGATCGAGAAGTGGGACCCGGCCCGCCCGACACCGACCGGCAGCCTGCGCCGGCTGGTCAGCACCTGGAACCACGGCGCCGTCACCGCCGCGCAGGGCGGCCCCACCCTCGTCGGTGACATCCTCGGCGACTGGCGGGAGGAGGCCGTCTACACCAACGCCTCCCACGACGAGCTGATCGTCTTCACCACCGACCGGCCCACCGCCACCCGGCTCTACACGCCGGCCCACAACCCCGCCTACCGCAACGCCATGACGTTCAAGGGCTATATGCAGTCCCATCACGTCGACTACTTCCTCGGCGCCGGCATGACCCGGCCGCCACGGCCCGACATCGCCTATGCGGGAGGCGGTTCCCTCTCCTAGGGCCTATTGCGAGAGTGGATGGCAGGGCACGAGAGGGCGTGGAATGCCGGGGAGGTCACGGAAGTTGATCACAGCATGACTCAAGGACCAGCGCCTCGATCCCTGTCCGACGAAACCCTCTCCGACCTGCTTGCCGGGCAACAGTTCGGGACCCTCGCCACGGTCAAGCAGAGTGGCCATCCGCATCTGACCACCATGCTCTACAGCTGGGACCCCGAGGCCCGCATCGTGCGGCTGTCCACCACGGCCGACCGCATCAAGGTCAAGCACCTACAGCGCAACCCGCGCGCGGCGCTGCATGTGCAGGGTGGCGACGTTTGGTCGTTCGCCGTCGCCGAGGGCGCGGCGGAGGCTTCCGAGATCACGACGGTTCCCGGCGACGCGGTCGGGCGGGAACTGCTCGCGATGATCCCGACGGCCGCGAAGCCGGAGGACGAAGACGCGTTCCTCCAGCAGCTGGTCGCCGAGCGCAGGGTCGTCATTCGGTTGAGGGTGGAGCGGCTGTACGGGACGGCCTTGGACATCAACGGCTAGGTGGATGGTGCAGCGGATGTCGCGGCGGCGCAGGTAGACGCGGTTCGCGCGGGAGCCTTACGCCCTGTCCGCGCGGACCCTGTCGGGCTTTGTCCGTGGTCGGCCGGGGCCGGTTCGAGGCACCCGGATGCTCTCCGGCCGGCTGGAACTGGGGACTGTCATGGCGCTGGCCGGCGGTGACGAGCAGGGACAGCGGCTTCTGTCCGTGCTCGACCGCCAGGTGCACGGCGCACCAGTCCTGGTCCGCCACCGTAGGCCGTCGATCAGCTCCTGGTCCCGCCCCCGGGCCTCCCCCACGCCTCCGTCGGCTATCCGTCCGTCAACCGGCGGACGGGGGCGTCGGCGAGGAAGGCGGTGATGTCCTCCACCGCCTGGGAGTAGAAGGTGCGGTAGTTGCGCTCGGTGACATAGCCGAGGTGCGGGGTGGCGAGGACGTTGGGGAGGGTGCGGAAGGGGTCGTCCGCGGGGAGGGGCTCGGTGTCGAAGACGTCGAGGCCCGCGCCGGCGATCCAGCCTTCGCGCAGGGCGCGCAGCAGTGCCGTCCGGTCGACGATCGCGGCGCGGGACGTGTTGACGAGGTGGGCGTGCGGGCGCATGGCGCGCAGTTCCGGCTCGCCCAGCAGGCCCCGGGTGCGGTCGGACAGCACGAGGTGGACGGAGACGAAGTCGCTGCGGCCGAGCAGGTCTTTCTTGTCCGCGGCGAGTCGGGCTCCCGACTCCGCCGCCCGCTCGGCGGTGAGGTGCTCGCTCCAGGCGAGGACCTCCATGCCGAAGGCGGTGGCGATGTGGGCCACCCGGGTGCCGATCTTGCCGAGGCCGAGCAGGCCCAGGGTGCGGCCGTGCAGGTCCTGGCCCACGGTGGACTGCCAGGGGCCGCCCTCGCGCAGGGCCCGGTTCTCGACGGTGACCTGCCGGGCGAGGCCGAGGAGCAGCGCCCAGGTCAGTTCGACGGGCGGGGTGGGACTGCTCGCCGTACCGCAGACGGTCACGTCCCGGGCCCGCGCCGCCGCGAGGTCGATGGAGGCGTTGCGCATGCCGGTGGTGATCAGCAGCCGCAGCCGGGGCAGTCGGCTCAGGAGGTCGGCGTCGAAGGGGGTGCGCTCCCGCATGGCCACGACGATCTCGCTGCCGGCGAGCTCGGCCACGAGCCGGTCCCGGTCGGTGATGTTCTCGCGGAGGGTGCGGACCTCGACCCGGTCGGCGAGGGGGCTCCAGTCCGCCAGGGTCAGGGCGGCGTCCTGATAGTCGTCCAGCACGGTGCAGTGGAGGGTCATGCGGACAGTCTGCCGTTCGTCGGCGGCCCCCTCGGGCGCGGGTGGGAAGCGGGTGTCGGCGGTGCCTGGCGGGCGGTCGTCGGGGCGCGTGCCGCGATGGGCGGGGTTACCTTCGGCGGTATGGACGGTGACCCCGGGCGCTGGCGCCGGTGCACGCTCGGCGGTGCGGTGTTCGCCGTGTGCATGGCCGGCACGACGCTGCCGACCCCGCTGTACGGCCTCTACCAGGAGAAGTTCGGCTTCTCCGAGCTCACGGTCACCGTGGTCTACGCCGTCTACGCCTTCGGGGTCATCGGTGTGCTGCTGCTGGCGGGGAACGCGTCGGACGCCGTGGGCCGGCGCCCGGTGCTGTGGTGGGGCCTGGGGTTCGCGGCGGCGAGTGCCGTCTGCTTCCTGTGCGCCACCGCGCTGGGCTGGCTGTACGCGGGGCGGCTGCTGTCGGGGCTGTCCGCAGGCCTGTTCACCGGTGCGGCCACGGCCTACGTGATGGAGCTGGCACCGCGCGGCGGTGCCTCACGGGCCACGTTCGTGGCGACCGCCGCGAACATGGGCGGGCTCGGCTGCGGTCCGCTGCTCGCCGGGGTGCTGGCCCAGTACGCCGCGTGGCCGCTGTACCTGCCCTTCGCCGTCCATCTCGCCCTGGTGGCCTGCTCGGCGGCCGTGCTTGTTGGGCTGCCGGAAACCGTGCGGGAGCGACGGCCGCTGAGCACCGTACGGCCGCGGCGGCCCAGCCTGCCGCCGTCGGTGCGGGTGGTGTTCGGGCCCGCGGCGGCCGCCTCCTTCGTGGGGTTCGCCCTCTTCGGGGTCTTCACCTCGGTCAGCCCGGCCTTCCTCGCCCTGTCCCTGGACGTGCGCAACCACGCGGTGAGCGGGCTGGTCGTCGCGCTGGCCTTCTTCGCCTCCACGGCCGGGCAGTTGGCCGTCGGACGGGTCGGGGTGCGCCGGTCGCTGCCGCTGGGCTGCGCCGGTCTGCTGGCCGGGCTGGCGCTGCTGGCGGGCGCGCTGCACTGGGAGCTGCTGGCGCTGGTGGTGCTGAGCGCCGTCGTGGGCGGAGCCGCGCAGGGGCTGGCGTTCCGCGGGGCGCTGTCCGCCGTGGCCGCCGCGTCGGCGCCGGACCGGCGGGCGGCCGTGATCTCGACGCTGTTCGTCGTCGCCTACACGGGGATCTCGGTACCGGTCATCGGCGTGGGTCTCCTGGCGGAGCCGATGGGCCTGGAGGGGGCCGGGCTCGTGTTCATCGCGTGCATGGCCGTGCTGGTGACGACCGCGGGGGTGTATCTGCTCCGACGTCCGGTACCGGCTCCGGAGGCGGACCGGGAGAGGGGGGCGGAGTCGCGCTCGCGGTCGTGAGCGTGAGCCTGAGCGGGGGTGGTGATCGCGGGCCCGGGTGCGGTCGTGGGCCGGTGCGGCGAGCCGGAGCTGCGTGGGCGGGGCGTCATGCGGGACGGGGCGGGTGCCAGTGGCTCCGGACGGGGATGGGCTCACGGGCCTCGTGCCAGGACGGGGGTACGCCGGCCGTGCCGGTGCGGGAGGCGACGACGCCGCCCGCGATGGCGCAGGTGGTGTCGCGGTCGCCCCACCCGGCGACGGTCTGCCACAGGGCCTCGGTCAGGTCGTCCAGGTTGCCGGCGGCGGACCACAGGGCGAACGGGACCGTGTCCGGGGCCGAGATGAGGGTCCCCGAACCCAGTACGGAAGCGGCGTGGCGGACCGACGTACGGTCCGGGAAGGCCGCGGCCACCAGCAGCCGGGCGCGGACGTCGCTGTCCGGCACATGGTCGGCGATCTCCCGCAGGAACTCCGCGCGCGGCGGGGCGTCCGGGCCCTCTGCGGCAGCCGCCAGCGCCGCCGCGACCGCGACGGCGACGGCGCCCGCGACGGCCTCGGGGTGGGCGTGCGTGGTCAGCGCGGACAGCCGGGCCTGCTCGCGGGCCGCCGGCAGGTCGTCACGGAACCAGGCGCCAAGGGGGGCGACCCGCATCGCGGCCCCGTTGCCGTGGGAGCCCTGGCCGCCGAAGCGTGCCGTGGTGACGTCCCGCCAGTCGCCGCCCTCGTGGATGCCCCGGAGCACACTGTGCATCGACGGCCCGTAACCGCGCACGGGGTCCCGGTCGTACTCGGCGGCGAACTCCGCCGCGAGGGCGTCCTGGCGGACCTCGCCGTGGGTGGTCAGGTGCGCGAAGAGGACGAAGGCCATGGCGGAGTCGTCCGTCCACGGCCACGGCCGGGGGCGGGGCTCGCGCGCGGCCCACAGCGCCTCGGCGTCCTCGTCGGAGCGCGTGAACCAGCTGTCGCCGAAAGCGTCACCCATCACCAGGCCGTCGAGGCCGGCGCGGGCGTGGTCGGGGCTGGTCATCGGGATGCTCCTCGGGACGTCGGGGTGGCCCGAGCATTGTCGTCGGGGGGCGTCGGGCTCGCGAATGTGTTTCCGCCGCGTCGCGGGCGACACGGCCGACCGGGCGGGGCCTTGATTTGGCAGGTACTGCACAACAAAGCTTGCCGGGCCCCTGCTCGACGACCCTGAGTGGAGTCCCCGCCGTGCCCCGCCTGATTCCGGACACCCGGCCGCAACGCGTGCTCGCGGCCTCGAACTTCGTCTACACCATCGGCAACGGTCTCTATCTGACCGCCGGAGTGCTGTACTTCACGCAGGCGGTGCGCCTGCCGGCGGACCGGGTGGGGCTCGGTCTCGGGCTGGCGGGTCTGATGGCGCTGGCCCTGGGTGTGACGGTCGGTCATCTGGCGGACCGGTTCGGAGCGCGCGGTGTCTACGCGGTCACCCTGGTGGTCCAGGCCTCGGCCACGGCCGCCTTCGTCCTGGCGGACAGCTTCTGGCCGTTCGTGTGCGCGGTCTGCGCGGCGGCGGGGGCGAAGACGGCGGGCACGGCGGCCCGCTCCCCGCTCATCAGGCACTACGGAGGGGACCGGCCGCAGGAGTTCCGCGCCTATCTGCGTGCGGTGACCAACCTGGGCATCTCCCTGGGTGCCGTACTGGCGGGCTGGGTGGTGCAGGTGGGCACGCTCACCGCCTACCAGCTGATGGTCGTCGGCAACGCGATCGCCTTCGTGTTCTCCGCGGCGGTCCTGGTCCTCCTGCCCCCCGTCGCGCCGCTGCCCGCCGTCGGCGGCCCGCGCTGGACGGCCCTCCGGGACCGCCCCTATCTGCTGCTCACCGCCCTGGACGGCATCATGGCCGTGCAGTTCAAGGTGCTCACCGTGGGCATTCCGCTCTGGCTCGTCGGCGCCACCACCGCCCCGCACTGGCTCATCTCGGGCACCATCCTCACCAGCACGGTCATCGTCATCGCGTTCCAGGTGCGGGCGAGCCGCTCCATCGTCTCCCCGGCGGCCGGCGGTGACGCCTACCGCCGGGCGGGCGCGGCCTTCCTCCTCTCCTGCTCGCTGATCTCGCTGGCGGCGGGCTTACCCGCGTGGGCCGCCGCGGCACTGCTCATCACGGCGGCGGTGATCCACACGATCGGCGAACTGTGGTACTCCGCCGCGGGCTTCGAGGTGTCCTTCGCCCTCGCCCCGCAGCACGCCACGGGCCAGTACCTGGGCGTGTTCGGCCTGGGCGCGGGACTGGCCGACGCCCTCGGGCCGGCCCTGATCATCTCGCTCTGCATCACCTGGGGCCGCCCCGGGTGGTACGTCGTCGGGGGCCTGTTCGCCGTGACGGGCCTGACCGCGCCGCTCGCCGTCCGCTGGGCGGAGCGCCGCCAGCACGCCCGTCGGACGGAGCCCGGCCCCGTGGAGAACGCGCCGACGGCGGGACCCGTGTGAACTCAGCGGGCGACCAGCCGAACGGTGGCGTGCGCCGGGCCGTTCACCGTGATCGAACGCAGCGGTTCCACCTCCCCGACCGGCTCGACGACGGCGACCCGCTCGGCGAGCGTCTCCAGGAGCATCCGGGTCTGGTGGCGGGCCATGGTGCTGCCGATGCAGACGTGCTCGCCCGCGCCCAGGGCCAGATGGCGGTTGGGCTCTCGGCCCAGGTCGAAGCGGTCCGGGTCCGGGAACACCGACTCGTCCCGGTTGGCCGACGGGATCCACAGCACGACCCGGTCGCCGGCGGCGATGCGCCGGCCCCGGAGCACCGTGTCCTCGGTGGCCGTCCGCATGCTGTGTGTGGCACTGCTCGTCCATCGCAGCACCTCCTCCGTGGCGGTCCTGACGAACCCGCCGTCCCGCTCCCGCACCAGCCGCTCCCACTGCCGTGGATGTGCGGCGAGAGCGAGGATCCCGGCGGCCATCGACAGGCCGGCGTTCTCGGACGCCCCGACGAGGTTCTCGACACCCAGCAGTATCTCGGTCTCGGTCGACAGCTCGCCGAGCACCTCGTTGTGGACGAACATGCCCATCGCGTCGTCGGCGGGCTCGTCCATCCGCGCGTACATCAGCTCGATGAAGTAGCGCATCAGCGGGAGGTGGGCGGTGAGCGGCTTGCCGGCCCGGAACGCCTCGGTGGTCCAGGTCAGCAACCGTTCCCGGTCCTGCGGCGGTACGCCCAGCAGGCGGCCGACGTGGTGGCCGGAGAGCCGGGCGCCGATGTCGTGGACGACGTCGCAGGTGCCCGCCTCGACGGCGCGGGTGACCACCGACCGGATCTCGGCGCGCATCTCGCCGGCCAAGGAGCGGGCGCAGCGTTCGCTGAACCGGTCGGCCAGTTGTCCGCGCAGGGCGCGGTGCCGGGGCGGGTCGGTGAGGGCCATGGTGAGGCCGCTGCCGGGGTCCTCCCCCAGCTCCGTCGGCCGGAGCAGGACGCCCCGCGCGGAGCTGAAGACGGCCGGGTTCCGGTAGACGTCCCGGATGTCGTCGTGGCGGGTGAGCGACCAGAAGCCCGGCAGGTCGCCCGGTTCGTGCCAGTGGACCGGTGCGTGACGTCGCATCCAGCGCCACAGCTCGCGCACCTCGCCGGAGGCGTGCAGTTCCGGGTCGACGACACCGGCGAGGTCGGGGGTCACCACGGTCATGAGGCGGCTCCCGTCGCGAGGGCGGGGGTCATCACGGTCATGAGGCGGCTCCCGTCGCGAGGGCGGTGAGGCGGTCGTGGTAGCCGTCGAGCAGTTTCCGCGCGGTGGTCCCGGCGACGGCGTCCCGGCGGTACGACAGCACCACGTCGAGCGCGCCGCCCTCGTCCGGCCACACCTCCAGGTGCAGCTCCAGCGGGAGGGCCGCGTACGGCTGGCGCAGATGTGTGGAGGCGACACCGGGGAGGTCGAGGCGGGGCGGAGGGTTGTCCTGGAGGGCGAAGAGGGTCTGGAAGACGGGCGGTCGCCCCGGTGTCGTCGTGGCGCCCTCGGCGACGGCGGTGAAGGGGACGGCGCCCCGGCCGAAGGCGCGGTGGACGAGTCTGCCGGTCTCCCGGACGCCGTCCTCGCCGCCGGCCGACGCGGCGCCGCGCAGGCGCACCGGCACCATGTCGATCAGACAGCCCACGGCACGCTCCAGTTCCGGGAGGGTGCGTTCGGCGACGGGGACGCCCACCGCGAAGTCCTGCTGCCCGCAGATCTCGGCCAGCGTCTCGGCCCAGGCCGACAGGAGCACCACGAACCGGCTCGCTCCGAGCGCCGCGCCCCGGGCGTCGAGCCCCGCCGCGAGGGCGGCGGGCACATGCCCGTGGAGGTGGCGCGTCCCGCTCTCGCCGGGTGCGGCCGGTTCGGGCCAGCGGAGCTCGGGCACGCCCCGGAACTCCTGCCGTACCCGCGCCGCACGCGCGGCCGGGTCCGTCACGGTGGTGGCCGCCGCCGTCAGCGCCGACCGTTCGGCCGGGGTGGGCGGGGCCGGGCCCGGCTCGCGTCCGGCGTAGGCGTCCGACAGGTCGCGTGCCAGCACGGATTCCGACCGTCCGTCGAAGACGATGTGGTGGACCAGGAGCCCGAAGAGCCAGCCGCCCCGGTCGGTCACCGGCACGAGCGCGGTGCGCCAGAGGTCGGCGTCCCGTGGTTCGAGGGGCTCGTCGAAGAGTGTCCGCAGCGCGGCGACCGCCTCGTCGACCGTCGGCCGGGCGTCGAGCAGTTCCAGGGGCGGAGCGGGGATGTCGGTGACCTCGGCGTGGGGCCGGGGGTCCGTGCGGAAGGCGGTGCGCAGCGTCTGGTGCCGTTCGTGGACGGCGGCCACGGCCTCCTCCAGCGTGTCCGGGTCGAGCCGGTCGTCCAGGTGCCAGGTCATGAGGCAGTACTGCGAGGGGTCCTGCGGCCGGGTCAGATGACGGGTGAGGAAGACCAGTTCCATGGGGGTGAGGGGGAGGTCGCCGGACGGCGGTGGCGCGAGGGCGTCGGCGGCCGGCGTCGACCGCAGCCAGGCGGCGAGACGTTCGGCCGAGGGATGCTCGTACAGGCTCGACAGCGGAACCGGACGTCCGGTGGCCTTGCGGATCCGTGTGCAGGCGCGGGCGGCCTGGAGCGAGGAGCCGCCCAGCTCGAAGAACGGGGTGGGCGGTGGCACGGAACGTCTGCCGAGCACGGCGGCGAACGCCTGGCACACGAGGTGGACGAGCGGGTCGTCGCCGGAGGCGTGGTGGGGTTCCTCCGGTGTCCCGGGCAGGCTCGCCAGCAGGGCCCGGTCGTCCAGCTTGCCGGTGCCGGTCAGCGGGAAGGCGTCCACGACGGCGACCGCCACGGGACGTTGGTGTGCGGGCAGGTGGCGGGCGAGCGTCGCCGACACGTCCGCGACGAGGTCGTCCGACACGTCCGTCGAGGCCTGCGGCGGTGCGGCGTCGGGCCGACGTGGTGTGCAGAAGGCGACCAGTTCGAAGGCGCCGTCGAGTTCGTTCCAGCGCGGGACCACCCGGCAGTCGGCGACGGAGCGGACCAGGCGGACGATCTGCCGCTCGACCTCGACCGGTTCGACGCGGTTGCCCCGCACCTTGACCTGCCGGTCGAGCCGCCCGCGGAACTCCACGAGCCCGTTCTCGTCGCGGACCCCCAGGTCTCCGGTGCGGTACAGCCGGACCCGCTCGCCGACGATGTCGACGTATGTGAACTTCTCGGCGGTGAGGGCCGGTTCATCGAGGTAGCCGTCGGCCAGTCCGTCGCCGGCGGCACAGATCTCCCCGGGCTCCCCGACGGCGCAGGGGCGGTCGCCGTCGAGGACGAAGACCGAGGTGCCGGGTACCTCCCGCCCGAGCGGGATGCCGCCCGGGCGGGCGCAGTCGGCGACGGTGATGCGGTGGGTGGTGGTGAACACGGTGTTCTCGACCGGGCCGTAGCCGTTGACGAGGGCCGTGCCGGGGAACCGGTCGAGGAAGCGGTGGACGTGGCGGGCGGACAGGCGTTCACCGCCGATCATCAGCTGGGACAGGCCGCTCATCGCGGACAGGTCCTCGTCGACGATCAGGTTGAACAGGCTGCTGGTCAGCCACACCGTGTTCACTCCGTGGTCGGTGACCAGCGCGCGGAGGGCCTCGGCCGTCAGGAACGGCTCGTCGATCAGGACGCCTGTTCCGCCGTTGTGCAGCGCGGCCCAGAGTTCGAGGGAGAACGCGTCCCACGGCAGCGCCGCCGCGAGGGGGACGACCGTGTCCCGGTCGAAGCGCGCGAAGGTGCCGGGCCGGAAGAGCCGGGCCGTGGCCCGGTGCGGAGTGACCACGCCCTTGGGCCGTCCCGTGGTGCCGGACGTGAAGAACACCGAGCACGCGTCGGAGTCCCGCACCGGCACGGGGGTGCGGTGGGCGGGGCGGTGCGCCGTGCCGTCGTCGGACGGGTCCCACACGGGTGCGGACAGCCGCGCGACCGTGCCCGGCCGGGCGATCACGAGGGGCGGGCGGAGCTGGTCGACCACGGCGTCGAGGCGGGTGGCCGGCCAGTCGGTGTCGAGCAACGCGTGGGCGGCGCCGCATTTGAGAACGGCGAGCAGAGCGACGACCAGGTCCACGGAGCGCGGCATCAGGATCGGTACGAGATGCCCCCGTGCGACACCGGCGGCGGCGAGCCGGCCGGCTAATCGCTCGGCGCGGGCGTCCAATTCACCGTAGGAGACCTGGATGTCCCCTGCAATGAGGGCTGTTCGCAGCGGCTGAGAGGCCGCCTGTACGGCGAAGACATCGTGCAGTCCTTCCCCCGGTGATTCCTTCGACTGCAACTCGTCGGCTCCCTTCGCAATCAGGAGCGTACGACGTTGCCATGTCTGATCGTTTCCTGCCAACCTCCTTCCGTCTCCCTTTTCCTAAAAAAGGGTTGAGACCGCCTGCATCATGAATATGATCACGGGGCGACACGGCACCGGCGCAGCATCTGATGGAATATCCGATTTCCAACGGCATGATGGGGGACGTTGTGACGAGTCGGGATCGTTCCCTGGACATCGCGGTCATCGGTATGGCGGCGCGGTTACCGGGTCCCCGGGGAATGGACGAGTGGTGGGACTCGCAACTCCGGGGCACCGTGCACAGCCGGCGGTACTCGCGCGAGGAGCTGATCGCGGCCGGTGTGCCCGTCGCGCTCGCCGACGACCCCGACTACGTGCCCGTACGCGGCCATCTCGACGACTGGGACCGCTTCGACCACGACTTCTTCCGCATACCCCGCCGCGAGGCGGAGCTGATGGACCCCCAGCACCGATGGATGCTGGAGGTGGGCCACAACGCCCTTGCGGACGCCGGGGTTCCGCCCCAGGACGACACCCTGGTGACCGGTGTCTACGCGTCGATGACGGGCAGCGGCTACATGCGCGCCATGGTCCGCGGCGGCGCCCTCGATCCGGGCCTGCTGGACGACGTGATCCACGGGACCGAGCCGGACTTCATGGCGAGCCGCCTGGCCTACCGCCTCGGTCTGACCGGGCCCGCCTTCGCCGTGCAGACGGCCTGCTCCTCCTCGCTCGTGGCCGTGCACCTGGCCGTGCAGGCGCTGCTGGGCGGTGACTGCGACCAGGCGCTGGTGGTGGGGGCCGGGTTCGGCTACCCGCAGGCGGGCCATCTGCACCAGCCGGGGGGTGTGCTGTCGGCGACGGGGGTCTGCCGTCCGTTCGACCGGCACGCGGACGGGGTGATCGCCGGGTCGGGAGCGGCCGCCGTGGTGCTGCGCCGGTTGCCGGACGTCACCGACGACGATCCCGAGCCGTACGGGGTCGTCCTGGGCAGCGCGATCAACAACGACGGGCACGCGAAGGCCGGTTACTACGCGCCCTCCTCGGCGGGGCAGCAGCGGGTCATCGGCGCGGCGCTGGACGCGGCCGGCGTCGACGGCGGCTCCCTCGGCTATCTGGAGGCCCACGGCACGGGCACCCGGATCGGGGACCCGATCGAGTGGACGGCCGCCGGCGCCGCGCTGCGCGAGGGCGGTGCCCGGCCGGGCGGGGTGGCGGTGGGCGCGCTGAAGGCGAGCGTGGGCCACCTCGACACCGCAGCGGGAGTCGCCGCGCTGATCAGAGCCCTGCTCGTGGTGCGTGGCGGTGTGATCCCGCCCGTCGCGGGGTTCACCGAGCCCAACCCCCTGCTGGAGACCGGGGACTGCCCCCTGTACCTCCCCACGCGGGCGGTCGCGTGGACCGCCGAGGGCCCGCGACGCGCCGGGGTGAGCGCGTTCGGCATCGGCGGCACCAACGCCCACGTCGTGATCGAACAGGCGCCGCCCCGCGAGCCGGGGCACGCCCCCACAACACAAGCACCACACGAGACGGCCCTCTCCCCCGCAACCGAACCGCAGTTGCCGCGCGAGCGGCTGGTGCTGGTGTCGGCTGCCGACGCCGAGGCCCTGGAGCGGGTGGTGGACGGTCTGGCCGTCCACCTCGCGGACCACGATCCGGATCTCGGTGAGGTCTGCGGCACGCTGGACAACGGACGCGCGGCCCTGCGCGAGCGTCTGACCGTCACGGGGCGGACGAGTGCCGAGGTCGCCGAGCGACTCGCCTCCCGCTCCGGGGCCTCCCGGGGCACCGTCCCGGTGGCGGGCCCCGCCCCGGTGGTCCTGCTCTTCCCCGGCGGCGGCACCCAACGCCCGGGGATGGCCGCGCCCTTCACCGCTCTCCCCGGCTTCCGCCCGGCGCTCGACCGGTGCCTCGCGGCCTTCCCCGCGCCGTTGTCCGCGAGGATCCGCCGGGCCGTGTGCGACCCGGGCTTCCCCGCGGACGAGCTGAACGGGCCCGCGCTGGCCCAGCCGGCCCTCTTCGCCGTCGGCCACGCGGCGGCGACCGCGCTCATGGAGCTGGGTGTCCGGCCCGCGGCGGTCTGCGGACACAGCTCCGGCGAGATCACCGCCGCCACCGTCGCCGGCGTGCTCGGCCTGGAGGAGGCGGCCGCCTTCATCACGGCGCGCGGCCGGGCCATGCAGGACTGCCCGGAAGGCGCGATGGCGGCCATCGGCGCGGACGTGAAGCAGGCGCTCGCCCTCGCCGAGGAATGGGGCCTCGACCTCGACGTGGCCGCGGTCAACGGACCGGACTCCTGTGTGCTGGGCGGCCCCGCCGAACAGGTCGAGGAGTATCTGCGGCGCGTCGGCGACACCTGTTTCGTACGCCGTCTGCGCTATTCGCACGCGGGGCACTCCCGGCTGATCGAGCCCGCGCTGCCGGCGCTCGCCCGGGCGATGTCCGGGATCGAACTCCGGCCGTCGGCTCTTCCCCTCGCGCTCAACGAGTCGGGCCGGGTCGTCGCGGCCGGTACGGTCCTCCCACCGGACACGTTCGTCACGCAGGTCAGACGGTCCGTGCTGTTCGGCGCCGCGCTCGACTCGCTGGCCGAACACCTGCCGGGTGCCCTGGCGGTGGAGATCGGTCCGGGGCGCCCCCTGTCGCCGTCGGCGGAGGCCGCCGGGTTCCCCGTGGTCGCCCTGGACCGCACGAGGGACTCGCCGGGGTCGACGGCGCTCGCCGGTGTGGGCGCCCTGTGGGCCCTGGGTCAGCCGATCACGACGGACGGGCTGACCGGCGAAGGCCGCCGGGCCAGGCTGCCCGGTTATCCGTTCTCGGGGCCGCGCGTGGTGGCCCCGGAAGCACGCCCCTCGGCCGGGGGCCCAGCGTCGGGAACACCGGCCGGAGCGCCTGAACGGACGACGGAAGCGCCCGAACGAACGGCGGGGGCGCCGGAACCCGCGCGCCCGAAGCCCGTCGACGCGACCGAGGGAGTGACCCGGATCTGGGCGGAGCTGCTCGGGCGAAACGATTTTCCGGTGGACGCCGATTTCTTCGCCGAAGGGGGTGACTCCCTGCTGATCACACGGCTCATCCGCAGGGTGAACAACGAGTTCGGGATCCGTGTCCCTGTACGCGAGATGCTGGCCCGCCGGACTCTGAACGGTCATATCGCGGTCGTTCACCGAATCCAGGACGAATCCGACCGTTAATCACGCCCCGACCACGGGCAGGGCGAACACAATTCGCTCGCCCCACACACGGATCACCAAATTCCGCTCATTGCACGGGGGAGTTTCTCTGTTGTCGGCATCGCACCACATGAAATCGACCGGCGCACCGCTGCCGGATGTTCCGTTCGTTCCCGCGCACGAAGCGGTGGCCCGGGTGGCCGCCGACCGGCCGAAGCAGGTCGCCGTTCGTTGCGGTGACGTCGAGGTCACGTACGGCGAACTGATCCGCTGGGCACGGCGGTTGTCCCATCGACTGGCCGCGGCGGGGGTACGCCCCGGCGATCGTGTCGCCCTCCTCGCCGAACCCTCGGTCACGATGATCGTCTCCGTGCTCGGCATCCTCGGCTCGGGCGCCGCCCACGTACCCGTCGACCCGGCTCAGCCGGACGCCCGTCTCGCCACGATCCTCGACGACGCCCGGGTGAAGGCCGTCGTGGCGACGGCACGCACGGGGCACCGGGCGAGCACGGTCGCCCGGGTGCCCGTCGTGACGGCCGCGGACCTCCCGAGCGAGGAGACGCACGAGGACCCCGGGTCCTTCGCCGCGGAGGTCGGTCCGGCGGACCCGGTCTACCTCATCTACACGTCGGGCAGCACCGGCGAGCCCAAGGGCGTCGTCGTCGAGCACCGGAACCTCGCCGCGTCGACCCGGGCGCGTCTCCTGGTCCATCCGGGAAGCCCGACCTTCCTGCTGGTGTCACCCCTGGCCTTCGACTCGTCGGTCGCCGGGATATGGGGGACGCTCCAGGCAGGCGGCTGTCTGGTCGTCGCGTCCGACGACGAACGGCGCGACCCCGAGCGGCTGGTCGCCCTCGTCCACCGTCACGGGGTGGACAGCGTGCTCTGCGTGCCGGCGCTGTACGGGCTGCTGCTCGACGCCGCCGAACGCACCGACACCGGTCGTCTGGCCTCCCTTCGCCAGGTGATCGTGGCGGGCGAGGCCCTGCCGCAGTCCCTGGTCGACCGGCACTTCTCGGTCCACTCCCCCGGAGTGGACCTCGTCAACGAGTACGGCCCGACCGAGACGACCGTGTGGGCCGCCTACCGCCGCTTCACGGGTGCCGCACCGGTGGGCATCGGCGGACCGATCCCCGGGGCCCGGCTCCACGTCCTCGACGACGAGTTCCGGCCCGTACCCCCGGGCGCGGAAGGCGAGTTGTTCATCGGCGGGCCGGGGGTGGCCCGCGGCTATTTCGGCCGCCCCGACGCCACGGCGGCGGTCTTCCTCCCCGACCCCTTCACCGACGAGCCGGGCGCGCGCATGTACCGCACCGGTGACCTCGTGCGACGGACGCCGGACCACGGGCTGGACTTCGTCGGCCGCAGGGACGACCAGATCAAGGTCCGGGGCCACCGGGTCGAGCTGGGTGCGGTCGAGACGGCGCTGCGCCTCCTGGACGGCGCCCAGGAGGCGGTCGTGCTGCCCGACGCACGGGGCACGGGCCTGATCGGCTTCGTCGCCTCCCGGGAGGGCGCGGATCCCGTCGCGCTGCGGCGCGCCCTCGCGGAGACGTTGCCCGCCGTGATGGTGCCCGGCGACCTGCGGGTGCTGCCGCAGCTGCCGCGCAACCTCAACGGCAAACTCGACCGCGCCACCCTGCGGGCCCTCGCCGCCGAGGCGCTCGCCCCGCCACCGCCCACCGACCGGGCACCCACCGGACGTGCCCCGGCCGCCCCCCTCCCCGACGACGCGCTCACCGCCCAGGTGACCGCCGCCTGGGCGGAGGTGCTCGGCACGCCCACGGTGCCGCCCGACGTCAACTTCTTCGATCTCGGCGGCCATTCGCTGGCCATGTTCAGGCTCCAGGACGCGCTGGAGCGGCACTGCGGTCTGCGGCCCTCGATCGTCGCCCTGTTCCAGGAGACCACCGTGCACGCCCAGGTCGCGCTCATCCGCGCCGGCCGCGAGCAGGGGGAGGACGCGGCGGCCGGCTCCTCCGCCGAGGCCGCCCGCCGGGCCCGTACGGCGAGGCTCCTGCAGCAGCGCGCCCGGAAGGGGGTCCGCCGGTGACCGCCCCGGACACCTCCCGCCCGCTCGTGTGCCACACCGCGCGGCCGACGGCACGCGTCCGTCTGGTGTGCTTCCCGCACGCCGGCGGATCGGCCTCCTTCTACCGCGGGTGGGGCGATGCGCTCCCCGACGTGGAGGTGCACGCCGTGCAGTACCCGGGGCGCGCCGACCGTTTCGACGAGGAGCCTCCGCACGACCTGGTCCGGCTCGCCGACGACATCGCCGACGCGCTCGAACCGCTCGCGGACCGGCCCCTCGCCTTCTTCGGGCACAGCCTGGGCGCGCCCATCGCCCTGGAGACGGCACGCGCACTGCAACGACGCGGTATCCACATCGAGCACCTGTTCGCTTCGGGTTCCCGGGACGCTCCGCTGCCCACCGGTCTCGTCGCCGAGGAGGATCCCGACCGGCTGCTCGACGATCTGGTCCGGATGGGCGGCACCGACGCGGAGATGGCCGCCGACCCCGTCTTCCGGGAGGTCGTGCTGCCCTATCTGATCGCGGACGGCCGTATGTTCCACGACTACGTCATGCGTCCCGAACCGCTGCTCACCTGTCCGGTCACCACCATCGTCGGCGACCGGGACGACGACGCGGACCGCCGTCCGTGGAGTGCGCTCAGCACATCCACCGTCCGTGAGGTCGGCGTCGCGGGCCATCACTTCTACCTGATCGCCGAGCCACCGTACCCGGTCCTGCGCAAGACACTGGAGGCTCCTCGGCACGACTCCCGATGAATTGCGGGAGGCAATGCGGCCATTCCGAAAAGGCAAAGATTCGAACATCCGGGCGTGGTAGCGTGCACCGGAGTTGACGGGGAGGAGCATTTGTTGATCGACATCGACATGAGCTCGGTGTTCGCGGAAGTCAATGAATTACGGGGAGAGTTCGGCAGCCGCTCCTCGTTCCATGAGGCGGACACCCAGAAGGAGTTGGCCCGTCGGCTCGAAGGATCCACTCATTTACGGCGGCAGCCGATAGTCCAGGCCTTTCTGGAGGACCTGCGTACCTTCGCTCCCGGCTCCAGACTGCGGGCCACGAAGGAACACATCAACAGCCGCCGGGACAACCACATCTTCTCGTTGTTCGACGCCTCGTACTTTCCGTCCCTGTCCCTGGACTACCTCACGTACGAGATGCTGCCGACCGATCCGCACCTGGCGGAGCGGTACGCCAGCCCGACGGCGCCGGTCACGGTCACGGGGCAGTCCGACGGATTCAGGTCGCGGGTGGTGGTGGCGCTCTTCCCCGAGAACCACTTCGACGGGATCCAGGACCCGGACGACCTCATCTTCTACTTCATCGACAAGTTCGTCGAACGCCACAACCGCACCACCCGGAAGATGATCGACGCGGTGATGGCGCGGGGAAGCTTCCCGCTCCTCCAGGGAGCGACGGACCAGCAGGTGCAGCAGGCCTCGTCCTGGTGGGTGCGGCTGCACGAATACCACCACCGGCAGGGCGACATGCCGATCCCCGCCTTCCTGTCGGCGAAGAAGTACAAGCCCCTCGCCGGACTCGAAGAGCTGCGCGTGGACGTCTCCGCCATGCTGGTCCTGCTGAACGACGCCGCCCTCCCGGCCGAGCAGGCGCGGACCGCGTACGAGTACATCCTCGCCGAGCGTCTGCTGCGCTACGCCGTCGAAGGCATCCCACGGCCCAACTACGACGCCGTCGCCTCCCAGTTGCTCTTCGGGTACCTCAGCGAGCACGACGGCATCCGGGTGGCCGGCGGCAGGATCGAACTGAGCCCGGACATCCCCCTCGTACTGGCCCGGTTCCTCGGCGCGATCCAGGACATCGAGCGCCGGATCCACGAGGAACCCGTCGAGGCGGTGCGCCGGCGCCTGCTGGAGCTCACCAACCGGTACACGGACTACGACCCGGTGGCCCGCGACTACCGCTACATCCCGTTCTTCGCCGAGGTGAAAGAGCGGCTCGGCGTATGACTCCGGCCGCTCGTCGGCCTCTTCAGCGACCCTCGTCGTCCTCACACTTCTCTGGAGTGATCGTGACTGCTGCAACCGAGTTCTCCCTCGCCGACCGGACCGAACTCGACGAGCGGGTGGACCAGGAGATCGACCGGGCGGGTCTGCGACGGGCGGACCACGCCTTCTTCGGGGGCGCGCGTGCCGCCGCGACCGTCTCGCCGCGGGCCGCGCTCACCCTCGGGGTGTGGTGGCGGTCGATGACGAAGAGCTTCATGTTCAGCACCATCGCCGGGATGGGCGAGATGGCCCGGGTGTTCTCGGCGCAGGACGCGCCGACGCACGACATCCTCGGCGCCTTCCAGACCGTCTACCGGGTGATCGGCGACGACCTGGACAACGCCGCCCCGGAGTTCCGGGCCGTGGCCCCGCGCGGGCCGGCCGGCATCCACTACGTGTGGTGGGACGACACCATCGTCGCCCCGCTGGCGGCCAGACTGGGCGCGGAGGAGCTGCGGGCGGCCTCACAACTGCCCGACGCGATAGGTGAGTTGCTGGCCAACATGGACCGGCTCGCACGGTCCCCGCTGGGGGCGGCGATCCAGCTGCGGGTCGTGGAGACCATCGCGCTGGACATCGCCGTGGCCTTCCGGCGGCTGTACGCGAAGGTCTCGGTGGACGGGGAGCGGGTCTTCGCCGAGACCGACCAGTTCGCCTGGATCGACTCCCACATCAAGGCGGAGACGGTGCACGCGGCGCAGGTCAGCGACGACGAGACCGGTATGACATGGGTGGTCACGGACGCGGCGCAGGCCGCCGAGTTCCTCACTCTGGTCAGGGAGTACTCCGAGAACTGGTCCCGGGCCCTCGCGTGCTTCGCCGACTGTCTGAGCGGCGCTCCGTCGGTGTCCACCGGGTCCCCCGGTGCCGCCGACTCCGTCGCGGCGGGTGCCTGAGCCGCCCGGCGCATGGAGATCGTGGACCGCCACGGCCTGGCGCTCGCCCTGATCGCACCCTCGGAACTGGCCGAGGAACCCTGGACCAGGACCGATCAGCCCATCGATGTCGTCCGGCTGCCCAACCCTCCGGCCGACACCTGGGACGACCTCGCGCGCCGGGGGTTCGTCCGCAAGCCGTCCCTCCTCACCTGGGTGGCCGAGCTGGGCGCCGACGAGGACGGCTTCCTCGCGGGCCTCGACAGGTCGTCACGCCAGTCCGTCCGGCGCGCCCAGCGCCAGGCGGTCGCGGCCGGCGTGCGCGAGACGGTCGAGGACCCGGTGACACCGGGCACCCTCGACCGGTTCCTCACGCTCTACCGGGAACGGGTGGCCGACATGCGGTTCGGCGTCCCGTTCGCACTCGACCACCGCGACGCCGTCCTGCACGGGCCCCGCAAGTTCTTCGGGGTCTTCGCGTACGACGGGGAGGAGCTGGTCGGCGGCTGTCTCGCCCTCGAATGCCCGGCGGTGAACACCCTGGTGCTCCGGTTCTCCGCGGTGAGCGCGGCGTACCGGCGCTCCAGCCTGCCCCGGGTCGTCTACCTCTCCGTCCTGCGGGAGGCGCGCGCCCGGGGCTACGGTCGGGCGACGCTGGGCAACGAACCGAACCTGATGGGGCATCTGACACAGCCGGGGCTGCTCCGCTTCAAGACGGGGCTGGGATTCCGTGCGGTGCCCTCGCACGAGTGCGCCGACCCCCAGCCCTCTGACGAGGCGGACCTCGTGCTGCGGCTGACGGCCCTCAACGATCCGACGCTCATCCTCGGGTACGCCGGGCGGCGCCTCGCGGCGCATCTGATCAGCGAGAAGCCCATGGAGGCGGCCGAGGCCCAGCTCTACACCGCGCCCTTCCTGGATCCGACACCCGTCCAGCACCGGCCGGCGTGGCCGGACTGAGGCACAGGTGCCCGCCCGTGTTCCGCGCCGCGGGCGGTCCGGCCCCGGACAGCCTGGGCCCCGGTCGCCGCCGGGGCTCAGGCCACGGGCACGGCGGGCGCGGCCATCCGGTCGGGGTCGCCGCCGATCAGGGAGTCCCGTACGAGACGGCCGATGTCGTGCGGGCTGCCCAGCTCGACGGCGCTCGCCGTGTCCAGCCGGGCCCGGTGTTCCTCCGTGAGCGTGACGTCGAGCGAGGTGAGGTACTCCTCCAGCTGGTCCACGCCGCGCGGGCCGATCACCGGCACGAACGCGGTCGTCGACCGTGCCGCACGGTCGCGCAGCCAGGCGAGCGCCACCTGCGGCGCCGAGAGTCCCGTCTCCCCGGCCACGGCGAGGACGGTGTTCACGACGCCCTCGATGCGGTCGGTGTCGTTGCGCGGGTGCCGGCGGTTCTCGTCGCTGACCCAGCCGGCCTCCGTACGCCGGTACTTGCCGGTGAGGAGTCCGCCGCCCAGCGGTGACCACAGGGCCGCGCCGAGGCCGAGCGCCTCGGCCATGGGCAGCAGTTCGCGCTCGCCGGTGCGGTTGACCAGGTTGTACTCGGTCTGGATGCCGATGACGGGGGCCCAGCCACGCAGTTCCGCGATCGTCACGGCCCGTGAGACCCGCCAGGCGGGAAAGTTGGAGAGACCGGCGTAGAGGATCTTGCCGCTGCGCACGAGCTGGTCGACGGCGGTGAGGATCTCCTCGGTCGGCGTGAGCGTGTCGGGGAAGTGGGCCCAGTACAGGTCGATGTGGTCGGTCCTCAGACGCCGCAGGCTGGACTCGACGGACCGGATCATGTTCTTGCGGCTGTTGCCGGTGTCGGAGACACCCGGACGGACGGAGTCGCTGTTGGTGTACTTCGACGACAGGACGAAGTGGTCGCGGTCGGCGGCGAGGAACTCGCCCAGCAGCTTCTCCGACTCACCGAACTGGTAGCAGTCGGCGGTGTCGATGAGGGTGCCGCCGGCCTCGGCGAACCGGTCGAAGACCTTGCGCGCCTCCTCCCGTCCGGCGCCGTCGCCCCGTCGGGCCCACATCAGTCCGGCGGCCTCGGGGTGCGCGCCGACGCCCGTGCCGAAGTTGGCCGTGCCGAGGGCGAACTCCGACACGCGCAGCCCGGTGGTGCGGCCGAAGGTCGTGTAGCGCATGGCTCTCCTGAGTGCTGGCGGGACGGAGCTGAGGGGCGGGAGGAAGTGGGCGATGGGAGGAAGGCGTTGGCGGGCGGAGGGGAGGGCGTGGCGAGAGGGGGTGCCGCCGGTGGGGCCGGGCGGCCGGGTTCAGGACGCGGTCTTCGCCTCGACCCAGTCGAAGACGCCGCCGAGCACCTGACGGTGCTGGTCCCGCCCGAGCATGGAGAGATAGCCCGGGACCGGATTGACCTCCAGGACCACATAGCCGTCCGGGGTGGGGAGGATGTCGAGGCCGGCCAGGGTGATGCCCATGGCGCGGGTGGCCCTGAGCGAGAGCTCGACGAGGGCGTCGGGGGCCTCGAACCGCTCGAAGGTGGCGCCCTCCATGGTCTTGCAGCGCCAGGAGCCCGGCGCCGGCAGCTTGAGCATGTTGATCGGGGTGGCCTCCCCCGCGACCGTGATCCGGTACTCGCCGCCCGACGTCGGGTAGAAGCGTTGGCACACGAGGGTGGGGTAGCGGGAGAGCAGTTCCTCGGCGACGGCCTTGTCGGCCGCGAAGTCGACGACGCGCTCCACGTCGGTGCCGCGGTAGCCGAAGGACGGCTTGAGGATGACCGCGCCCCACTCCTCGCAGGCCTCCTCGACCTCCCTTAGCGAGGTCGCCGAGCGGGTGGGCGGCACGGGCAGGCCGGCGGCGGCCAGACGCTGGGCCATCAGGAACTTGCTGTATCCCGTCACCCACACGTCCGCCGGGTCGAAGAGCCGCAGACCGGGGACGTTGCTCAGCATCGTCAGCCGCTCGACGCGGTCCTGCCAGTCGTCCCCGTACAGCTTGGCGCGGTTGACGACGGCGTCGAAGGCCTCGGCGGGCTCCCCGCCCAGGGTGAGCGTCACACCGGACGGCCCGGGGCGATAGGCGAGTTCCTCGAGCGTGAAGAACGACATTTCGTGCCCGCGCTCCCGACCGTACTCCACCAGGCTTATGCCATCGGGATCGATTCCCGAATAGTCCCAGCCGAGCAGGCCTATCTTCACCGTGCCTCCAGTGCTCGCGTGCATTGCCGTGGACAGAGCGGACGCCGTCGCAGCCTCACTCTCTTCGCCGCGATGTGTCAAGTGCTTTATCGACGGGACCCGTTGAACGCGGATCGTCGCAATCGTGGACACTGCACGCTTTTGCACGAAGGGTGACGGCGGCGGGTGTTTGATAAACAGAATCGGATTTCCCCGTTCCGCCTACCGCGGCCTTCCGTCATCCTCTAGGCTCGGCCACTGGTTTCGTGCTCAAGCATCAATCTCGAAGTACGAAGAGCGGGGGCGCTTCAGTGGGTGAATGGGACACGCTGGTTATTCCCGGACCGGAGACGGCCGCGAAATACCGGGCGGCCGGCTGGTGGCGAGAGGAAACGTTTCTGGCCGACTTGGCCGAAGCTGTTCGCACCAGACCCGGGCATCCCGCCGTCATCGCCTACGAGGGCCGGGACCTCACCAGGCGGGTGACCTACGCCGAACTGGCCGAACTGGTCGAACGGTTCGCCGCCGCGCTCACCGAACTCGGGGTCACCGCGGGCGACGTGGTCGCGCTCTATCTGCCGAACCGCTGGATCCTGACCCCTCTGTACCTGGCCTGCCACCGGGTCGGGGCCGTCGCCTGCCCGGTGATCCCCGCCCTTGACGTGCGGGAACTGGCGCAGGTGCTCCAGGAGAGTGCCGCGCGGGTCTGTGTCACCGTCGACCGCTTCAACGACATCGACTACGGCGCCCGGCTCGCCGAGGCCGCTCCCGCGTCCCTCGCCCACCGGGTCGTGGCGGGCGACGCCGCCGCCACGGACGCGATCGACTTCGACGCGTTCTTCGTCCGCACACCGTGGGAGGACCGGCACGACCTCGACGCGGCGCAGCCGTCGGGTCCCGACGATCCGGCGCTGCTGCTCTACACCTCCGGCACCACCGGCCGGATGAAGGGGGTCGTGCACAGCCAGAACACCCTGCACGCGGCCGTCCTCGCGGTGTCCGGGCCGCACCGGCTCACCCGTGACGACGTCATCTCCATCCCCAACTTCGCCACACACATGGCCGGACTGACCTATGCCTGCTACATGCCCCTGCTCCTGCACGGGACCTGCGTGATGCAGGAGGCCAACCGGGACATGGAGCTGCTGCTCGACATCGTCGCCGCACACCGGGTCACCTGGGCCTACGCGTCCCCGGCGTACCTCGTGGACCTGCTGGACGCCCAGCGCAAGGAGCCGCGCGACACCTCCAGCGTCGTACAGATCGTCTCCGGCTCCGCCCCCATCGACCCGGGGCTGATCGCCCAGGTCCGCGAGGTCCTCGACGTCCCGGTGCGCGCCCTGTGGGGCATGACGGAGAACGGGGCCGTCACCGTGACCCGGGACGACGACCCCGAGGGCTGGGCGGGCCACAGCGACGGCCGGGCCGAGCCGTCGACGGAGGTGCGGATCGCCGTCGAGGAGGACGGTGACTCCGGGCGGCTGCTGGTGCGCGGCGCCTCGCAGTGTCTCGGCTACCTCGGCCGGCGCGAGGTCTACGAGGCCTGCCTCGACGCGGACGGCTGGTTCGACACCAGCGACCTGGCCCGGGACGACGGCCGGGGCGGCATCCGTATCGTGGGCCGCAGTGTCGACCAGATCACCCGGGGCAGCGGCCAGAAGGTCTCCACCCTGGAGGTCGAGGCCGTCCTGACCCGGCACCCGGCGGTCAAGGAGGTCGCGCTCGTCGGCTGCCCCGATCCGCGGATCCCCGGCGGCGAGCTGGTGTGCGCCGTCATCGTGCCGGAGGGCGAGCCGCCGACCCTCGCGACGCTGCACCGCCATCTCGCGGACCAGCGGATGGCGCAGGTGCTCTGGCCCGACCGGGTGCAGTTCCTCTGGGAACTGCCCAAGAACTCGCTCGGCAAGGTGCTGCGGCACCCGCTGCGTGAACGTCTCGAGATCGAATACGCCGCCCGCCGATGACGGCGTCCGCGCGGACCGCCGCCGACGCCTCCCGGTTCCCGGAGGAGGACCACGGCGACCGGCGGCGGGCGGTCGCGCTCGCGGTGATCTCCTCGGCGCAGCTGATGTTCCTGCTGGACGCGACCATCGTCAACGTGGCACTGCCCGACATCCAGCGGTCGTTGCGCCTGGACGGCTCGGACCTGGAGTGGGTCGTGGCCTCGTACTCGATCGCCTTCGGCGGCCTGCTGATGCTGGGCGGACGGGCGGGGGACATCCTCGGCAGACGGAGTCTGTTCATGACCGGCGTCGCGGTCTTCACCGTCGCCTCGCTGCTCGGCGGGTTCGCCACCGAGGCCTGGTTGCTGACCGTCTGCCGTACGGCGCAGGGGGTGGGCGCCGCGGCGGCCTCGCCCGCCGCGCTGTCGCTGATCGCGGTGACCTTCCCGGAGGGGCCGGGACGCAACCGGGCCGTGGGCTGGTACACGGCGGTGGCGACCGCGGGCGGGGGTGCGGGGCTGCTGGCCGGCGGGCTGATCACCGTCTACCTGTCCTGGCGCTGGGTGATGTTCGTCAACGTCCCGCTCGGCGCGGCGATCCTCGCCGTCGGCGCCCGGGTGCTGCGCGAGACGCCCCGCACCCGGGGCGCGTTCGACGTCCTCGGGGCGGTGACCGGCACCCTGGCGGCGCTGCTGCTGTGCTTCGGGCTGATCGACGGCGCCTCGGGCGGCGGCAACTGGTCCTCGCCCGCGGTGCTGGGCGCGCTCGGCGCGGCGGCCGTCCTGCTGCCCGTGTTCGTGGTCGTCGAGCGGCGCAGCGCCCAACCCCTGGTTCCGTTACGGCTGTTCGCCGACCGCACCCGGCTGGGCGTCTACGCCGTGACGGCGCTCATCAGCACGGCCGTCTTCGGCATCTTCTTCTTCCTCACCCTCTTCCTCCAGCAGGTCTGGGACTACAGCCCGCTGCGCACCGCGCTCGTCTACCTCCCGCTGACCTGTCTGCTGATCGTCGGCGCCAAGGCCGGCTCCCCGCTCCTCGCGCTCTTCGGCACCCGCACGGTGGTCGTCGGCGGGCTGCTGGTGGCCGGCTGCGGGATCCTCTGGCTCGCGAGGATCGGCGACTCCGGCGGCTACACCACCGGAATGCTCGTGCCGACCGTGCTGACCTACGCGGGGCTGGGCGTGACCGGGGTGCCACTGACCCTGGCCGCGCTATCGAAGGTCGCCGACGAGGACTCGGGCGCGGCGTCCGGGCTGGTCAACACGGCCCGGCAGATCGGCGGGGCGACCGGTCTCGCCGTACTCGGCGCCGTCGCGTGGTCGTCCGGGGCCGGGGCGTCCGGAGAGGCCGGTGCGGGACTGTCCGAAGGAGTCGCCCGGGGCTTCGCCGTGGCGGGCGGTCTCACCCTGCTGGCGCTGTGCGTGGCTGCCGTCACCCTGCCCCGGAAGGGCCGGTGAGCGGCGTGCGCGAGTCGGACGTCGTGATCGTCGGAGGAGGAGTCGCGGGCGCCTCGGCCGGCTATTTCCTGGGCCGGACCGGTCGCCGCGTGACCCTGCTGGAGGCCGAGAGCGCTCCGGGCACGCACGCCACCGGCCGGTCGGCGGCGCTCTTCTCCGAGTACTACGGCAACGCCGTCGTACGGGAGTTGACCCGTGCCTCCCGCGCCTTCTACGAGACTCCCCCGGCGGGGTTCTCGCCCGTCGCCGAGCTGCTGCGGCCGCGCGGTGTCCTCGCCCTCGGGACCCCGGGCACCGGACGGGAGTTCGACGCCGCGCAGGCCTGCGGTGCGGACGCCCCGCAGCCCGCGATCCAGCTGGACCAAGAACAGGCGCTCGCCCTGTGCCCGGCTCTGCGGCCCGGCGCCTTCGACCGCGCGCTGTACAAACCGGGTGCCCGCGACATCGACACGGACGCCGTCCTCCAGGGCTTCCTGCGCGGCCTCAGGGGGGCCGGCGGGACCGTCGTGACCGGCGCGCGGGTGCACGCGCTCACCCGGCACCGGGGGCGGTGGCACGCGGCGACGTCGGCCGGGGAGTTCTCCGCGCCGCTCGTGGTCGACGCGGCGGGCGCCTGGGCCGACCAGGTGGCGGAGTCGGCCGGGGTCGCCGCCCAGGGCCTGGTGGCGTACCGCCGTACGGCGGCGCTGGTCTCCCTGCCGACGGACCGAGGCTCGGCGGGCGGGCCGGCCGGCGACATCGCGCGCTGGCCGATGATCGCCGATGTGGCGGACACGTTCTACGCCCGTCCCGAGTCCGGCGGGCTGCTCGTCTCGCCCGCCGACGCCACGCCCGTCCCGCCCGGTGACGCGCGGCCCGACGAGCGAGACGTGGCGCTCGCCCTGGACCGGTTCCGGGCGGTGGTGGACCTGCCGGTCCGGCACGTCCGCCGCGCCTGGGCCGGGCTGCGCAGCTCGGTCCCCGACGACACCCCCGTGATCGGCCCCGACCCGGCGGCGCCCGGCTTCTGCTGGCTCGCCGGACTGGGCGGTCACGGGATCCAGACAGCCCCCGCGGCGGGCGCCCTGCTCGCCGCGCTCATCGCCGGGAACGAGCCGCCGGCCGGACTCACCGGAGCCGTCGCGGGCACCACCCCCGCCCGCGCCGGCTCGTGAACAGCCATCTCTCTGGCGCCCCCACCCACGTTCAGCATCAGCAGAGAGCTCGGAGGATATGTCGGAAACGAACTGGCAGGTCGCCGGCGCGGAGGTCGACCACGGACCGTACCGTCCGGTGGCGACCCTCATCGAGGAACAGACCGACCGCACCCCGGGCCGCATCGCCCTGGTCCACCGGGGCGAGACCGAGACGGCCCTGACCTACGCGGAGTTCGACGCGCTCGCCAACGGGCTGGCCGCGGAGCTGACGTCGGCCGGTGTGCGCGAGGGTGACCTCGTCCCGCTGATGATCGGCAACAGTGTCGAACTCCCGCTGTGCATGGTCGCCCTGATGAAACTGGGCGCGGTCTTCGTGCCCTGCGACCCGGCCTGGCCGGAGGAGCGGCTGCGCACCGTCCTGGAGGTGCTCGCTCCCCCGCTGGCCCTGACCTCGGGTTCCCTCGTCCGCACGGACGGGCGGTCCCGTGTCGTCTCCCACCGGGCGATCGTCCCGAGCACCGAGCGCCCAGGGCGACGGCCCGCTCCCGGCAGCCCGGTGTACGGCGTCTTCACCTCCGGCACCACGGGCGTCCCGAAGTGCGCCGTCAATCTGCACGGCGGGCTGACCAACCGGTTCCGCTTCATGTCCCGCTACTTCGCCGCCACCGGGGACGAGGTGGTGCTGCAGAACAGCCGCCACACCTTCGACTCCGCGATCTGGCAGCTGCTGTGGCCGTTGACGACGGGCGGCCGCACGATCGTCCCCGAGCAGGGCGAGTTCCTCGATCTGGAACGGACCGTGGACACCATCGCCCGGTACGGGGTGACCGTCACCGACTTCGTACCGGCGATCCTCGGCATGCTGGTGGCCCTGCTGGAGGCCGAGCCGGCGCACGTCGCCCGGGTCGCCTCGCTGCGCCATCTGGTGGTCGGCGGCGAGGAGATCATCCCGCACGCCGTGCACCGGCTCAGGGAGCTGGTGCCGGGGCTCGGGATCACCAACGGCTACGGGCCGTCCGAGGCGAGCATCGGGATGGTCTTCCACCGCGTCGACGGCACGGAGGGCGACCACATCCCGCTCGGGCGGCCCATCGACAACTGCTACGCCCTCATCGACGCGGCCGACGCCGAGGGCATCGGGGAGATCCTCATCGGGGGTGCCTGCCTGGGCGCCGGATACCTCGGCGAACCGGAGCTGACCGCCGAGGCGTTCGTCCCCAACACCTCGCCCGGCGTTCCCGGCGGGCGGCTGTACCGCACCGGCGACCTCGGGCGGTTCGACGACGCGGGACTGCTGCGTTTCGTCGGCCGCCGGGACCGGCAGGCCCAGGTGGACGGCGTACGCGTCGAACTCCGGGAGATCGAGACGACCGCCGAGTCCTGTCCCGGCGTCATCCAGGCCAAGGCGCTGACCCTGCGGCGGTCCGGCCGTACCCGTCTGGTGGTCGCGGCGGCGGCCGAGGGGGGCACCACCCCGGCCGCCCTGCGCCGGCATCTGGCGTCCCTGCTGCCGCGTGTCCAGGTGCCGCGGCACTGCTTCGTCCTCCAGGCGCTGCCGCTGACCGACAACGGCAAGGTGGACCTGCGGGCACTGCGGACGATCGTCGAGGAGAAACTCGGGCCCGGCACGGGGAGCGGCATCGGCACCGGCACGGTGACGGACCCCGGCACGACGACGGGTACCGGCACCGGCGACGACGCCGGGCCCACCCGTGCCGAGGGCGTCGCCGGGCTCACCCGTGCCGAGGATGCCGGCGGGCTCACGCGTGCCGAGCGTCTCGCCGAGGTCATGGGGGCGGTGCTCGACCGGCCCGGGTTCGGTGTCCGGGACGACTTCCTCGACCACGGCGGGGACTCCCTGACCGCGCTGACCGCGGTCCTGCGCATCCGGGAGACGGTCGGTGTGCGCGTCGGCATCTCCGACCTCCACGCGCACCGCACTCCGGCGGCCCTCGCCGCGGCCGTGCCCGGCGACGGCGCCGCGGCCATGCCCGCCGAGGACGTGGCCGCGCTGATGGAGCGCGACGCCGAACTCCCGGACGATCTGGCCGCACTGGCCCGCACGGCGGCCGGCGCCCGTCCGGCCACGCCACCGCACACGGTGCTGGTGACGGGGGCCACCGGATTCGTCGGCGCGAGGGCCGTCCACCGGCTGCTGACGGCCACCGGGGCGCGGGTGGTGTGCGTGGTGCGGGCCCGCGACGACGCACACGCCCGGCACCGGCTTCGTGAGGCCCTGACCGCGCAGGGGCTGTGGGACGAGTCCCTGGCCGGGCGGCTCGACGCGCGACGCGGCGACCTCGCCCGGGACCGGTTCGGCTGGACGCGAGAGACCTGGGAGGCGTACGCCGCCGGGTGCGACGCCGTCCTGCACATCGGCGCGCTCGTCAACTTCCTGCTGGACTACCGGGCCCACCGTCCCGCCAATGTGGACGGCACGACGGAGGTGCTGCGGTTCGCGCTGTCCGGCCGGACCAAGGCGCTGCATCATGTGTCGACCCTCGGTGTGCTCGACCGGGAGGCGTCCGGTGCGCGGGAGCGTGCGCGGGGCCGTCTCGGCGAGGACTTCGATCCCGCGCGGGCGGCGACGCCCACGAGCGGCTACAGCCGCTCCAAGTGGGTCGCCGAGCGGCTGGTGCTCGCGGCCCGGCACCTCGGCGCGCCGGTCACCCTCTACCGGCTCGGCGAGATCATGCCGGCCGCCGACAACGGCGTACCGAACCCCAAGGCGCTCACCCATCTGCTGCTGTCGGCGTTCCGCCGGCTGGGTCTGCGGCCCGACGTGCCGATGCGGTCGGACTACACGCCCGTGGACGAGGCGGCCGCGCGGCTGGTCGCCGGGCTCGCGGAGCCGGCCGAGGGCACGGTGCACCATGTGTTCCGGGACGGCGGCGCAGACTTCGCCTCGCTCGCCCTCACCGAAGGCGAACGGGCCGTTCCCGTACCGGAGTTCATGGCGACGCTGCGAGCGGCCGCGGCCGAGGAAGCGGGCTCGGCGGCGGCCGTGCTGGACGCCGTGCTGACTCTGCTGCCGGCGTCGGGGCCCGACGGCGCCCCGGACTTCCGGCGGCTGCTGACCGACAACCCCGGCCTGTTCACCCGTGAGTCGTGCACGGCGCTCGACGCCCGGCACGGTCTCCGGGAGGGGCCCCTGGAAGCGGCCGTCGCGGCCTACCGCTCCACCCTCACCCAGTGATTCGAGAGGACGACATGCACCAGCGCACCATGGGCCGGCTCGGCTGGCGGATCAGCGAGATCGGCTACGGCATGTGGGGCATCGGCGGCGGCCCCGGCGGCTTCACCGGCTGGGACTACGACACGGCGCCCGACTGTCTGGACCTGGCGGTGGAGGAGGGCTGCACCTTCTTCGACACCGCCTGGGTCTACGGCCGGGGCGTCAGCGAGCGCATGCTCGGCGCCCTGCTGCGCCGGCACCCCGACCGTCGCCTGTACGTCGCCACCAAGGTCCCGCCGCTGAACCGCGAGTGGCCGCCCCGCCCGCAGGACACCCTCGACGACGTCTTCCCACCCGACCACGTCCGCGAGTACGTCCACCGCAGCCTGGAGAACCTCGGCACCGACCGCATCGACCTGCTCCAGTTCCATGTCTGGGAGGACCGCTGGAGCGACGACGAGCGCTGGCAGCGGGTGATCTCCGACCTCAAGGCCGAGGGTGTCGTCGAGGGTTTCGGCATCAGCGTCAACCGCTGGGAGCCGGCCAACTGCCTGCGCGCGATCGACACCGGGCTCGTCGATGTCGTCCAGGTCATCTACAACATCTTCGACCAGGCTCCGGAGGACGAGCTGTTCGAACGTGCGCTGCGCGACGACATCGGCATCATCGCCCGCGTCCCCTTCGACGAGGGCGGCCTCACCGGCCGGCTGACCCGGGACACGACGTTCCCCGAGGAGGACTGGCGCGCCGTCTACTTCGGCCCGGAGAACCTCGGCCCGACCGTCGAGCGCGCCGAACTCCTGAAGAAGGTCCTCCCCGAGGGCGTCACGCTGCCCGAACTCGCGCTCCGCTTCATCCTGCACCACCCCGCGGTGAGCACGGTCATCCCCGGTATGCGCACTCCCGAGCACGCGCGCGCCAACCTCGCCGTCTCGGGCGCTCCGCCGCTCGACCCGGCCCTGCTGGCGGAGTTGCGCGCACACCGCTGGGACCGGCGGCCGACGGCATGGTCGATGTGACCGGGACCCCGCCCCCGCGCCGGGCCACCGAACCCGTGTCACGCCCCACCGTCATCGCGATGTGGGCGCACCCGAGAGCGGTCTCCACCGCCTTCCTCCGCATGATGATCGAGCGCGGCGACGTGACCGTCGTGCACGAGCCCCTGGTCCTGCTCACCGACCACGGCGAGGTGTCCGTCCCGGACCCGGACGGCGGCACCGCGACGCTGCGCGCCCCCGGTGAGCTGCTGGCCCACCTCGCCCGGCTCGGCGCCCGTCGGACCGTGTTCTTCAAGGACACCCTGGAGTACCACCATCAGCATCTCTTCGACCGTCCGGAGCTGATCGCCGGCTTCGAGCACACCTTCATCGTCCGCCACCCGGCCCGCACCATCGCCTCGCACCACGCGATCAAGCCGGAGCTGGCCTGCCCGGAGATCGGTTACGAGCACCAGTACGCCCTGTTCGAACTGGCCTGGAAGATCACCGGCCGGCGCCCCCTGGTCATCACCGCCGAACGGCTGCTCGCCGACCCCGCGGGGGTCGTCGCGGCCTACTGCGAGCGGGTGGGTCTGCCGTTCCTCCCCGAGGCGTTGAACTGGCGGCCCGGTGAACGGTCCGAGTGGCGCCAGAACCGTCGCTGGCACCTCGACGCCATCGCCAGCGCGGGGTTCGACGCCCCGGAGAAGGAGTACGCCGCCACGGTCGACAACGACGCACGGCTGCGCGGCTACTACGAGCACCATCTCCCGTACTACGAGCGCCTGGTCGAGCACGCGCTCTGACCGCCCACCGGATGCCACCCATCCCATCGGCCCCACCGATCCCGAGGACGTACGACCGGATGACGACGACCGCTGACACGACGAACACCTCCGCTACGACGGCCACCGCCTCCCCGGGCGAGCGGTTCGCCCGGGCCTTCGCCGAGGACCCGGAGAAGGCCGAGGTCCGGTTCGACCACACCATCACCGACTCCTTCCAGCCGGGGAAGGACCGGCCACGGCTGACCGCCCGCAATCTGTTCAAGAAGCAGCGCGTCACGAGCGAGACCGTCCGGTCGTGGTTCGAGACCCGGCCGGACGCGCCGCACGCGTCCGGCGGGCTGCGGGAGAGCGTGTACCGATTCGAGGCGGCCACCTACGCGGTACGGCCGATCACGGCGTGGGTGCAGATCCCCGACGCCCTCGGCGAACATCCCGACGCGCTGGCCCAGTTCATCGACCACCGCCTCATGGTCCGGCTCGGGACGGCGGAGAACCGCGCCCTGACCCTGGACGTCGTGGACCACCCGGACGTCGCGACCCTGCCGTACACCGGTTCCTACACCGCCGGGGTCCTCGCCGCCTTCAACGAGATAGAGCAGCAGGGCGGCACCGGGCACGCCCTGATGATCAACCCCCAGGACTACTACGGGGAGTTGGTGGGCGCCGGCAGCCTGCTGGCCGACCTCGCCCGCGAACAGGTGATGATCTGCCGCCACCGCCATGTGGCTCCCGGCTCCGCGCTCGTCGGCGACTTCGCCATGGCCGCACGCCTGTTGGAGGCCGGCCGCTCGGTGATCAAGGTCGCGGAGCCCCCGCCGGGCCTCTTCGAGCGACCGGGCACGGCCGTCTGCGCCGAGGTCCACGAGAGCGTGGCCGTACAGCAGCCGACCCACTTCTTCCACGCGGTACGCGCCTGAGCGGACGCACCGTGGAGCGCGGGGGGCGCGGGCGACGCGGGCCCTCGTCCGCCGCGCTCCCCGTCGGCCCGTGTCGGTAACCGTGCCCGGTCAGTTGACCTCCCGGTCCCGGCCGGCCCAGTACGGCTCGCGCAGCTTGAACTTCTGGACCTTCCCGGTCGCCGTCCGCGGAATGGCGTCCCGGAACTCCACACTCGTCGGGGCCTTGTACCCGGCGAGCCGCTCCTTGCAGTACGCGATGATCTCGGCCTCGCTCACGGCCGCGTCCCCGGCCCGCACGACCAGCGCCTTGATCGTCTCGCCCCACCTGGTGTCCGGCACCCCGATGACCGCGGCCTCCGCCACCCCGGGGTGACTGAAGATCGTGTCCTCCACCTCGATCGACGACACGTTCTCGCCGCCGGTGATGATGACGTCCTTCTTCCGGTCCGAGATCGTCAGATGTCCGTCCTCGGGGTCGAGCGTCCCGCCGTCGCCCGTGTGGAACCAGCCGTCCTCCAGCACGGCGGCGGTCTCCTCGGGCTTCTCCCAGTAGCCGTCGAGAACCACGTTCGAACGCGCCAGCACCTCACCGGAGTCCGCGACCCGGAGCTTCACCCCGAGCGCGGGCAGACCGGCCCGCGACAGCCTGCGCGCCCGCTCCTCGCCCCGCAGGGCGTCGTCCCCGGGCCGCACGCGGTTGAACGTCAGCAGGGGCGAGGTCTCCGTCAGGCCGTAGATCTGGGTGAACTCCCAGCCCAGTTCCTCCTGGACGCGCTGGATCATCCGGCTCGGCGGCGGCGCTCCCGCGCACACGATCCGCACCCGGTCGCGCCCCGGCACCGGCCCGTCCCAGCCGGTCGCCGCGTCGAGTACCGCGTTCCACACGGCGGGCGCGCCGCACATCAGCGTCACCCCATGTTCGTCGACCCGGCGCAGGATCTCGGCGCCGTCGACCTTGCGCAGCACCACCTGCTTGGCGCCGAGCCCGGCCATCACGAACGGCATCCCCCACCCGTTGCAGTGGAACATCGGCAAGGTGTGCAGGTACACGTCCCGCTCCCAGGCCCGCGTGTGCAGCCCGAAGGTCAGCCCGTTCACCCAGATGTTGCGGTGTGTGAGCTGAACTCCCTTGGGGCGCGCGGTCGTTCCCGATGTGTAGTTGATCGTCGCGGTGGCGTCCTCGTCGGGGTGCGACCAGGGCCTCGGCTCCACCGCGAACCGCATCAGCTCGGTGTCGGTCTGCTCCCCCAGCGTGAACCGGTGCGCCACCTCGACATCGGCGACCGTGTCCCGCACCTCGGGGTCGGCCAGCAGCACCGAGGCGCCGCTCTGGCGCACCACGTAGTCGATCTCCTCCGCCTTCAGCCGGAAGTTGACCGGCACACAGATCCGTCCGCTCATCGGCACCGCGAACAGCAGCTCCAGCAGACGGGCCGAGTTGTGGCTGACCACCGCCACCCGCTCGCCCTCCCCCACCCCGAGCGCGTCCAGTCCCGCCTGCCAGGCCCGCACTCGTTCACCCAGCCGCCGGTACGTCGACGGCGCCACCGGCGCCGCGGGCTGACCCGGCTCGTCGATCACCCCGGGGCTGTCGGCGAAACCCGCCTCCGCCCGGTCCAGGAAGTCGGCCACCGTCATCGGAACACGCATCTGTCTCCCCACTCGCCCTGTCCGCACGCCGCGTACGTCATCTCGTGCCTCGTACGAGTTGTTACTCCCCTACCGAGTGCGCACGCCACGGGTCGGTCACCCGATCGGGTAAGGCCCCTCCCCGCGTTTTGTCATGTGGGTGGCTAGAACTCTCGGGTGCGCTGGTTCACGGTGGTTGCTCCTGTCCACCCGATCCGTCCGGAGGGATCCAGCAGTGAGACGAAGGCGATTCGTGGCAGGGACCGTCGGTGCCCTCGCGGGGACGGCGCTCGGCCCGTCCGCGTCCCGGGCCCACGTCCCGACGCCCCTCCCGCAGGACGGCCAGGACGCGCAGGGGCCCGGAACGCGGGAGTGGCAGGCCGTGCCGGCGCCCGGCAGCGTCCCCGCCGCGCAACTGCGGCGGATCGCCGCCGCCGGGCCACGACTGGCCTGGGCCGTGGGCGAGGAGGACCTGGGGGCGCAGACCCGGCAGCGGGCCCTGGCCATGGTGTGGAACGGCCGTGTCTGGCGGAAGAGCGACCTGTCGCACCTGACGCACACGAGGATCGTCGATGTCGCCGGTGTCCGCTCGTCCGACGCGTGGGCCGTGGGCCATCCCACCGGCGACGGCAGCCCCCTGCTCCGCTGGGACGGAACCACCTGGCGCGAGGCCGACTTCCCCGGCCGGGGCGAGCCCGACGTCCGGATCAGCTCGGTGGGTGTCGGCCGCGACCGGCAGGTGTGGGTCTGCGGTGTCCGGGACGGCGCCGCCCGTCTGCTGCACGGCGACGGCCGGCGGTGGCGCTGGCTGGACCCGCTGCCCGTCGCGAGCGTGAACCTCTACCGGGTCGTCGTGCGCCGGCGGGGCGAGGTGTGGGTCTGCGGGGACCGGTCGAACGGCGGCGGCTGGTCCGGTCTCGTGGCCCGCTGGGACGGTGCGTGGACGGCGCTGCCCCCGGTGGTGGGCCTGCGGCTCGGCCTCGCCGACGTGCACGCCGCAGGCCCGGACGACGTATGGACGGTGGGCACCGAGGCCGGTGTGGGCGGACCGATCGGCCGTCCCGGCAACCCCGCCCTGAGTCACTGGGACGGCACGTCCTGGACCCGGCTGGAAGCCGGCTTCACCCTCGGGTCGCTCACCGGGATAGCGGGCGACGCGCGGGGGCGTGCCGCATGGATATCGGGCTGGAACTTCTCGGACCAGGGCCGCAGTACGTATCTCCGCCGGGACGGAGACACCTGGACCCTCGCCCGGGGCCCGGCGGGCCCGGCCCCGGCGCCGTACCTCAATGACGTGACGTCGGTCCCGGGCACCAGGGCCTTCTGGTCCGTGGGCATGACCCGCCCCACTCCGTATCCGCCGACCGAGGCATACAGCGAACGTCTCGGAGGCTGAGCCGGGCGGACTCCGCAGCGCGCCGCGCGACCGGGCCCGAGGTCGGCGTCCGGGTCCGTGCGGCCGACGGTGCGGCGCGCCTCGGGCCCCTGGGGTGGGGGCCGGGGAGGATCGGACGGGGGCGGCGGCCTCATGGTTTCCGCCGCACCGCCACCTGTCCCTCCTGCGAAGGGGTTCGCTCATGACCGCGTTCGACGACGCGCCGGGCGGTGGGCGCCACGACGGGCGCTACGACGGGCGCTACGGCGAGGCCGTCTTCCGTCCGGAACAGACGGGCGAGGGTGAACGGATCGACTTCGGTGCCCTCGCCTACGACGACTTCACCCTGGCACGGCTGCGGGACCTCGGGGTCGGCCCGGGGTGGCGCTGCCTCGACGTGGGCGCCGGCACGGGCACCGTCTCCCGTCGGCTGCTGGAGGAGGCCGGGGTCACGAGCGTGCTCGCGGTGGACCGTGACGTACGGTTCCTCGAAGCCCGGCCGGTCCCCGGGCTCGACGTCCTCCGGGCCGACATCTCGGCCCCGGACTTCGCCCCCGGCCGATTCGGGCTCGTGCACGCGCGCTTCGTGCTCATGCACCTGCCCGAGCGCGACCGCCTGATCACGGCGCTGGCCGAACTCGTCGCGCCGGGCGGGGTGTTGGTGCTCAGCGACGCGATCGACCTGACGAGCGACCGGACGCCCGGCACCCCGTACGCCGACGCCATGCGCGCGATGTGGGAGGGCCTGCGGACCACCATCGGCACGGACGTGACCTGGGTACCGGCCTACCCGCGACTGCTGCGGGACGCGGGGCTCGGGTCCGTCGGCGCCGAGATCCATGTGCCGCCACTGCTGCCGGGCAGTCCCATCAGCCGCTTCTGGGCGGACACTTGGGAGCGGAGCCGGACGGCCATGGTCGCCACCGGACTGGTCGACGACGCGGCCCTCGACGAGGCGATCCGCTACCTGGGCTCGGACGCGTGCGCGGCGGTGTCGGCCGGCCTGCTCACCGCCTGGGGACACAAGCCCGCGAACGGTCCGGTCGCGGCCACCGCGTAGCCGTACGCGTCCCCGCCCCGCGTTCCAGAGAGTGGACGCCTCTTGGTGTCGCGCTGCGGCTGGGGTAGAAAAGGGCCATGTATCCCGAGCCCTTGGTGCGACGCCTGGTCATCGACCTGTGCCGACGCCCGGGTTCGTGTTGTCGCTGAACCGACGCTCTCCCGCCCGCCCCGCCGTCCGGTGACCCACCCGGCGCGGGCGGTCCTCGCGCCCTGTCCCGGGGTGCTCTCTCCCGCTCGGTCCAGCACAGCTCTCGCTCGGGGCCGGCCGCCCACGTCGCCTGACGACGGCCGCACATGTCCCGGCGCCCCACGGAGGACGCCACATGTCCGTAACTCCCCCTCTCTCCAAGCCTGATCGACCGGCAGACGCGGACGCGGGAACACCGGCGCCCGCCGACGTCCCCGCGTCCACACCCGCCCCCGTCGACGTGTCGCCCGGACGCCGTTCGTCCGCACGGGGTCCGTGGGAGCGCGCCCGTCCCGTCGTGCTGCCCGTCGGCTCGCTCCTGCTCTTCCTCCTCCTGTGGCAGGTGGTGGCGGCGAGCGGGACATGGAGCGAGACACTCGTACCGTCACCGGCGAGGGTGTGGGACGCGTTCGTCACCGTGTCCACGACGCACGACGGTGTCCGTGGCTACAACGGCACGTACCTCGTCGAGCATCTGGGCATCAGCCTGCGGCGCATCGCGATCGGTGCCGGTGTCGGCATCGCCCTCGGGGTGCTGTTCGGGCTGCTCATGGGCACGGTCGGCTGGATGCGTTCGCTGTTCGAGCCCTGGATCACCTTCCTGCGCACGCTGCCGCCCCTGGCGTACTTCTCACTGCTCGTCATCTGGCTGGGCATCGACGAGGAGCCGAAGATCACGCTGCTGGCCGTGGCCGCCTTCCCGCCCGTGGCCGTGTCCACCACCACGGCCGTCGCCGCCGTACCGAAGAGCCTGATCGAGGCCGCCCGCGCGATCGGCGGGTCGCGGTGGGACGTCGTCCGGGACGTCGTCGTGCCGTCCGCGCTGCCGGAGACGCTGACCGGGGTCCGGCTGGCCGTGGGTGTGGCCTACTCCTCCCTCGTCGCGGCCGAGTTGGTCAACGGTCTGCCCGGAATCGGCGGCATGGTCAAGGACGCCGCCAACTACAACAACACCCCGGTGGTCCTGGTCGGCATCGTCGCCATCGGCGTCTCCGGCCTGATCATCGACGGACTGCTGCTGCGCCTCGAACGCGCGGTGGTGCCCTGGCGCGGTCGCGCCTAGCGCCACCGGCGGCCCCGCCCTTCCCCCTTTCCGTACCTCCCCCTGCACAGAAACGGCTCCGCCATGCCCCGCATCCCCCAAGGTCCATCCCGTCGACGTCTCCTCACCGGAGCCCTGGCCGGCGTCACCGTCGCCGTCTCCGCCTCCGTCACCGGCTGCTCCCCGGACAACGCGGCATCGGCGTCCGGCCGCTCCAAGCGGCTGCGCATCGGCTACTTCGCCTTCCCCAGCGGCGACCTGATCGTGAAGAACAGACGACTGCTGGAGAAGGCGCTCCCGGACCACACGATCACCTGGATCAAGTTCGACTCCGGCGCCAGTGTCAACCAGGCGTTCATCGGCAAGTCCCTCGACATCGCCGCCCTGGGCTCCAGCCCGTTCGCCCGGGGGATCTCCGGCAGTTCACCCATCCCGTACAAGGTCGCGTGGATCCTCGACGTCGCGGGCGAGAACGAGGCCCTCGTGGCACGTAGGGCCACCGGTATCTCGGACGTCGCCGGGCTGAAGGGCCGGAAGATAGCCACGCCGTTCGCGTCCACCTCGCACTACAGTCTGCTGGCGGCGTTGAAGGCGGCCGGGCTCAAGCCGTCCGACGTCCAGCTCATCGACCTCCAGCCGCAGCCGATCCTCGCCGCCTGGCAGCGGGGCGACATCGACGCCGCCTACGTCTGGCTGCCGACCCTGGACGAACTGCGCACGTCCGGAAAGCAGTTGACCAGCAGCAAGGAGGTCGGCTCCGCGGGCAGGCCCACCCTCGACCTGGCCGTCGTGTCGGACGCCCTGATCGCGGCGGACCCGCAGGCGATCGATGCCTGGCGCGCGGCCCAGGCCGAGGCCCTCCGGCTGTTGAAGTCCGACCCGGACGGCTCGGTGAAGGCCGTCGCGGCCGAGCTGGGCATCAGCGCGGCGGACGCCGAGGCGCAGCTCTCGCAGGGCGTGTTCCTCACCCCGGAACAGGTCGTGTCCGCCGACTGGCTGGGCACCGGGGACACCCCCGGGAAGCTGCTCAGCTACGTCACCGACACGGCCCGGTTCCTGGCCGACCAACAGCAGATCGACGCCGCGCCGTCCTCGGACACGGTGCGCGGGGCGTTCTACCTCAAGGGGCTGTCCGATGTCCTCAAGTGAGACCACCGAGACCTCGGCGGCGGTGTCCGTGGAGGACACCGGAACCGTCCGCCTCGACCGTGTCACCCACCGGTACGGCCGGGGCGGCGAGGCCGTCACCGCCGTCGGGCCGGTGGATCTGACCGTCCCGGCCGGGGAGTTCCTGGTGCTGGTGGGCGCCTCCGGCTGCGGCAAGAGCACCTTGCTGCGACTGATCGCCGGGTTCGAGCAGCCCACGCTCGGTTCGGTGCGGGTCTCCGGTGGCGAGCCGCACCCGGGTCGGACGGCCGGCGTGGTGTTCCAGACACCACGGCTGTTCCCGTGGCGGACGGTGCGGGGCAACCTCGACCTGGCGCTGCGGTACGCGGGGGTCGACCGTGCCCGGTGGCCGGAGCGGCGGGCGGAGCTGCTGGCCCGCGTCGGCCTGGAGGGCACCGAGCGGCGAAGGATCTGGGAGATCTCGGGCGGCCAGCAGCAACGCGTCGCCATCGCCCGGGCGTTGGCCGCCGAGAACCCGCTCCTGCTGCTCGACGAGCCGTTCGCGGCGCTGGACGCGCTGAGCCGGGAGCGGCTTCAGGAGGACGTCCGCCGGGTGACCGACCGCACCGGGCGGACCACGGTGTTCGTGACGCACTCGGCCGACGAGGCGGTGTTCCTCGGCACCCGCATCGTGGTGCTGACCAGGAGCCCGGGGACCGTGGCCCTCGATCTGCCGATCCCGCTGCCGCGCGGCGACGTCGACGCCGAGGAACTGCGCGGTTCGCGCGAGTTCGCCGAGCTGCGCACCCAGGTCGCGCACGCCGTCAAGGCCGCCGCCGCGGCCTGATCACCGTACTCACGAAAGGACATCCCGGTGAGCATCCTGCACGAACGGACCTCCGTGGCCCGTATCCCGGTCACCCCGCTCGGCCCGCACTTCGGCGGGGAGATCCACGGCATCGACCTCGCCCGCCTCGGCGACGACGAGGTGCTCGCTCTCCGCGAGGCGCTCGTGGCCCACAAGGTGCTGTTCGTCCGTGGCCAGCACGGTCTCGACGACGCCGCGCAGATCGACTTCGGCAGACGCCTGGGCGAGGTCACCGTGGGGCATCCGGTGCACGACTCCGGTGACGTGGCGCCCGAGGTGTACTCGCTCGACAGCCAGGACAACGGGTTCGCCGACGTGTGGCACACGGACGTGACCTTCGTACGGCGGCCGCCCGCGATCTCCGTGCTGCGGGCCGTGGTGCTGCCGCCCCACGGCGGTGACACCAACTGGGCCGACAGTCAGCTGGCCTACGAGTCGCTGTCGCCGGGACTGCGGGCGTACCTGGACACCCTGACCGCCGTCCACGACGGCACCCGGGAGTTCGGCTACTACCTCGCCCAGCGGCGGCAGGGCCGCGGCAACCTGTGGGAGGGCGAGGTGTTCACCGCGCTGACGCCGGTGGAGCACCCGGTGGTGCGGGTGCACCCCGAGAGCGGCCGCAAGGGGCTGTTCGTGAACCCCGGTTTCACCTCGCACATCGTGGGCGCCTCGGAGCACGAGAGCCGGGGCGTCCTCGACATCCTCTACGCCCATCTCACCAAGCCCGAACACGTCGTACGGCACCGCTGGCAGCCCGGCGACGTCGCGCTATGGGACAACCGCAGCACGGCCCACTACGCCAACCGCGACTACGGCGACCGGCACCGGGTCATGCACCGCATCACGCTACGCGGCGACACCCCGGTCGGCCCCGCCACCGCACCCCGTTGACCGACCCCGGACCACCCGACGAACCCACGACCACACGACCGAGGAGCACACATGTCCGTTCAGGACACCACCGAGGAACTGTCCGCCTTCACCCGCGACTGGCAGGAGTGGCACACCGGGCAGGAGACCCGGCTCGCCGACCCGCACGGCTTCCTCGCCGTCACCGGCCTGCACTGGCTCGATGAGGAGCCGCAGCGCTTCCCGGACGCGCCGGGTGCCTGGTCGACCGGCGCCGAGGGGGTCGTCGTGGTCCTCGACGAGGGGGAGGAACTGGTCGTGGACGGAGTGCCCGTCCACGGTGAGCACCGCTTCGGGGTGCTCCCGGAGCGCGGCGGGGTGAACGCGGTCTGGGGCGAGGCCGTGATCGAGGTGGCCAGGCGCGGCGGCCACGACATCGTCCGCCCCCGGCACCCGGACGCACCGCTGCGTACCGCGTACACGGGTACGCCCGCCTATGCCCCGCACCCCCGCTGGGTGGTGACCGGCAGGTACACGGCCTTCGACGAGCCGCGGCCGACGACCGTGGGCGCGGCGGTGGAGGGCCTTGAGCACGTGTACGACGCGCCGGGCCGGATCGAGTTCGCTCTCGACGGGCGTCCCCTCGCCCTGACCGCGTTCCCCGGGCACGGGCCGGGCGGCCTGCTGGTGCTGTTCACCGACGCGACGTCCGGCATCACCACCTACGTGGCCAACCGGTCCCTCGCCCTCGCCCCGCCCGCCGCCGACGGCACGGTCGTCCTTGACTTCAACCGGGCGACGAACCTGCCGTGCGCCTACACCGACCTGGCCACCTGCCCTCTCCCCCCGGCCGAGAACCGCTTGCCGGTGGCGATCGAGGCCGGGGAGAAGATCCCTCACGAACGCGGCGGCGCCTGACCGCCGAGGCCCGGGAGTGGGCGGCGGCGGAGTACATGCCTGCCGCCCGATTCAGCCCATCGTGGTCACCGAACAGGTATCCGATGGGCTCGGGAAGCGCGGTGCGGTGCGGTGAAGGGGCTGTCGCCGGCACCCGGCAGGTGCTCATCAGGCCCGGTCCCGGGGCTGAGGCGGTGCGGCCTCGACGGCGTACGGGGTTCTCCGTCACCTCAGAACCGCAGGAGGCGGAGCGTCGCGGCGACCGGGATTCACTCTCGGCCGACGTACGGCGAATCGGTGAGTACCATCCGCACACAGCACGTTCGTTGTCGGGAAGGGAACCGCCATGACCGAGACGCCATCAGAGTCGACCGACCTCAAGACGCAGTACACCGCCCAGGTCGCCACCGACCTCGAGCGCAACGCCAAGGAACAGGAGCGTCTCATCGGGGAGATCGACGCTCTGCAGGAGCAACTCCTCAGTCTGCGGCAGGATCACGCCGTGCTGGTGAACATGCAGCAGGCGCTCGGCGTCGCGGCCCCCGAGCCGACGCCCGCGGCGGAGGAGGTCACGACGCCCTCCGTGCCCCGGCAGAAGACCGCCCCCTCCCCGGAGGCCGGCAAACGCACCCGGGCCAAGAAGGCCGAACCCGCGCAGGGCGGCAAGGGGACGAGGAAGGCGACCGCGACGAAGACCGCCGGGCCCAGGACGGCGACCACGAAAACCGCGACCGCGAAGACCACGAGCCCGAAGGCCGAGAGCCCGAAGGCCGAGAGCCCGAAGACCACCGCCGCCAAGGCCACGACGGCCACCAAGACCGCGACCACCAAGACCGCGACGGCCAAGGCAGGGACCACCGAGGCATCGGACGGCAAGGCCTCGACCGCCAAGCCCGCCGCCACCAAGACCGCCGCCACCAAGACCGCCGCGAGCAAGAAACCTGCCACGAAGACGGCGGCCTCGAAGACCACGGCCAAGACCGCGACCGGGACCGCCGAGAAGGCTCAGCCCACGCTCGTCGAGCTCATCCGCCGTCATCTCACCGAGCAGAGCGAGCCGCGTTCCGCGGCCGAGGTCGCCACCGCGCTCACCCAGGCGCACCCGGACCGCCGTATCCAGACCAACGTCGTGCGCACCACCCTCGAAGGTCTGGTCGCCAAGAGCAACGCCCAGCGCGTCAAGCAGGGTTCCTCCGTGTACTACACCGGCCCCGACGCCCCGGCGCAGGCCGCCCCGCCGCAGCCCGCGTCCGAGCCCGCGCCGGCGGCCGACTGAGGCCGGTACTCGCGGATCGTCGTGGGAGAACGGGTGGGCCGTCGGTCGATGCCCGGTGGGGATGCGGCGGCGCGCCGACGAAGGCCCGACAACGAAGGCCCGGCACCGTGTGGCACGGTGCCGGGCCTCCTTCCTCCGCCCCTCAGCGCAGGTCTGTGGTGAGCCGGTACCGGCCCGACGGCAGGCGGTACGAGGCCACGCCGTCCGCGTGGCCGAGGAACCGCACGCCGTCCACGCGCGCCAGCGGGGTGCGCCCCTCGCGGACGGCGTCCGCCGAGGTGGCCGGGAGGCGCAGGGTGGCCTCGCTGTTCGCGGGCACGACCGCCTCGTACGCCAGGGTGCGGCCCTCGTCCCCGACCTCCCAGGCGCTGCGGATCTCGCCGTACGGCGAGTCGTACGTGCCGGTGACCCGGGTGATCCGTCCGGTGGGGTCGAGGTGGGGCCGCAGGAGGAAGCGCCGGAAGCCGGGGCCCTCCGGATCGGGGGCGATGCCGGCCACGTAGGAGTACATCCACTCCATGATCGCGCCGTAGGCGTAGTGGTTGAAGGAGTTCATGCCGACCGGGCCGAAACCGGCCTTCTCGGCGTAGGAGTTCCAGCGCTCCCAGACCGTGGTGGCGCCGTTCCGCACCGAGAACAGCCAGGACGGCAGCGCGTCCTGGTACAGCAGCGCGTACGCCAGGTCGGCGCGGCCCTCGTCGGTGAGGACGGGGGCGAGGACGTTGACGCCGAGGAAGCCGACGGACAGGGTGTTCTCGGCGTGGCGGACGCGGATGCTGTCCGGGTGTGCCTTCTTGTAGGCCGCGTCGTTGCCGATGTTGTCCGCCAAGTGGCCGACGAGGGCTCGGCGTTGGGCCTCGGTCTCGTAGAAGCCGAGCTTGAGGACCCACAGCAGCGCGCTCTGGCTGTTGTCCTCGGTCCTCTCGTCCGGGTCGGAGCCGGGTTCGATCGGCGAGGCCTTGCCCAGGCCGGACCGTACGGTGACGCGATCGCCGTCGGTGCTCAGGTACTTGGCGACGAACGCCCGCCTGATGTTCCCGAAGAGCCGCTCGTACTCCTCGGCCTCCGCCGCCCTGCCGATCGCGCGGGCCATCCTCGCCATCAGCCGGGCGGAGTAGCCGTAGTAGACATCGCTCATCAGCTGGGCGCTGGTCTTCTGCGGGGCGAGCCAGTCGCCGGTGAGGGATCCCTGTCCGGCGTAGGTGTCGCCGGTCTGCTGCCGGATCCAGTCCAGGTAGCGCGTCATCGAGGGCCAGTTGCGCTCCACGACGGTGGTGTCGCCGGTCATCTGCCACACGGTCCACGGGAGGACGACTCCGCAGTCCGCCCAACCGCTGCCGCCGCCGGGGAAGTTGTAGCGTCCGCCGGGGGCCACGCCGGTGTACTGCGCCTTGTCCGCGCCGTAGATGGTCTGGGAGTCGACGACGGTGTCCTGGAAGTGGCTGAGGAAGACACCGGCGTCGGCGTTGTAGAGGCCGGTGGTGGCGAAGACCTGGGTGTCGCCGGTCCAGCCGAGGCGTTCGTCGCGCTGCGGGCAGTCGGTGGGCACCCAGAGGTAGTTGCCGCGCTGCCCCCAACGGACGTTGCTCGCCAACTGGTCGACATCCGGATCGTTCGTCGTGACGGTCCCGGTCTCGCGCAGGGCGGAGGTGGCGACCTTGCCCGTCAGCCCGGTGATCGTGACGGTCCGCGTGGTGGTGACGGAGACGTACCGGAAGCCGTAGAAGGTCAGTGTGTCCTGATGGGTCTCGCCCTCCGGGTCGCCCTTGAGGGTGTAGGTGCTGGTGGCCTCGGCGCTGCGGAGGTTGGCCCGGTAGAGCGAGCCCTCGGGGCCGTCCGCGCCGGCGCTGTCGTCGTTGAGCATCTCGCCGAACCGGAACTCGACCCGGGCACCGGCCGGTCCGCGCACTCCGTAGCGGGCCACGCCGACCATGTTCTGGCCGAGGTCGAAGACGGCGGTCTCACCGGCGGAGAGGGTGACCTCGGCGCCGGCCGCCCGCGCGGGGTCGGTCACCGTGCGGGCCGGGTCCACGACGAGGCGTCCCCGGCCATGGGGGCTGTCGTCCTCGCCGGTCACTCCGGTGGCGACGGTGACGGACCACGGCCGCTGGTCCCAGCGGTCCACGAAGCGGGCGCTCTCGCCGGGGTAGGCGATCAGCCGCACGTCCGGGTACCGGTCCTCGAAGGCGACGCGTTCCACGTCCGTCCAGGCGCTGTCGTCGAACCCGGGCGCGGTCCAGCCGGTCGGCTCGCGGCGGGCGTCGTAGGTCTGGCCGTCGTAGATGTCGTCGGCCCGGTGGGGGCCGGTGTCGGTGGCCCGCCAGCCGTCGTCCGGGCGGGTGACGACGGTCTGCGTGGTCCCGTCGGTGTACTCGACCAGCAGCTTCGCCTTGACGGCGAGGGCGTTGCCGTCCGGCGCGTAGTAGGTGCTGCCGTCGGAGACCCGGCCGTTGTACCAGCCGTTGCCCAGGACGACCGCGAGCGTGACGTCGGACGCGTGGCGCAGGTGGCGGGTGATGTCGTAGGTCAGGTAGTCGACGCGGGTGTCGTAGTTCGTCCAGCCCGGTGGCAGCAGTTCGAGGGTGGGGGCGCCGTCCTGGTCGACGGTCACCCGCTCCCCGTAGACGTGGGCCTCGTACACGCCGAGGGCCGAGAGGTACAGCCGCGCCTCGCGCACCCTCCGGTCTCCGCCGACGTGGAGGGGTGCCTCCTTGCGGAGCATGGGCGCGCCGGCCGAGCCGGGGGTCTTCCCCCGCATCCCGATCCACTGCGCGCCGTCCCACCCGGTCACGCCGTCGGTGCTCATCAGACCGGTCTCGAACACGGAGGTCGCGCTGCCCGCCCGGTGGCCCTCGTCGTCCCACACGGCGACGGACCAGTGGTAGCGGGTCGAGGGCCGCAGGGGCTCGCCCGCGTAGGGGACGGCGACGGAGTCGGCGGAGTGGACCCGTCCGCTGTTCCAGACCTCGGCGTGGCCGGCGGTCAGCCGGGCCTCGGACCCGGTGACGAGGATCTGGTACGACCCCTGCCGCCAGCCCCGGGTGTCGGATCGCGTGCGCCACCCGAAGCGCGGGTGGTCGGCGTCCACACCCAGGGGTTCGGTGCGGTGTTCGACGGTGAGCCCCCGTACGGGGCCCTCCGGCGGGCGGGCGGAGGACGCTTCCTCCGCCGCGCTCGTTCCTTCGGCCATGACACTGGCTCCTGTCGACATGGCACCGGCTGTTCGGTCTCTCGGGTTCTGGTCACAGGTCGCGGGTGGTGAACGTGTGCCGTCCCGAGCCGACGACCCGGGCGGGGTGGCCCGGGGCGGGCAACCGGATCTCGGCCGTGGTGTTCGGCGGGAGCTCCACGTCGAGCCGGAAGCGGCCGTTCTCGCGGGTCCAGCGGGCGGACACCACGCCGTACGGGGTGCGATAGCTGCCCTCGGCATGGGTGAGGTCGCCGACGGGGCGGGGGTCGATGACCAGTTCACGGTATCCGGCGCCGCCGGGCGCCTGGCGGATGCCGACGACACCGCTGTGGAACCACTCCTCGATCTGCAGCAGGATCATGTGGTTCTTGGAGTTGCCGATGTCCCAGTCCTCCGGAATGGTCGTCAGACCCCGGGGGTTGGCGGTGGTGGGCGCCATGAAGTGGCCGTAGCTCGGGCGGGTGTCCTCCTGGAGGACGTCCCACAGGAGGTCGTCGTGACCGCCCTCGTGCAGGGCCCTGACGGTCGGGGCGAGCCCGATGGTGCCCCCGCTGAAGTGCGGTCCGCCGCCGAACGGACGGTGCGCGTGGACCAGTTCGACCAGCGCCTGGAGGACCCTGCCGCGCTCGCCGTCGGGAACGAGTCCCTCGTCGAGCGCGAGTGCCTGCGCGGCTTGCGTGGCTCCGGCGGCGCCCCGGTCCCCGTCGGCGGTGTACCGGCCGAGGGCCTTGTTGTAGAAGGCGTCGTTGAACGCGTCCTTGATGTTCTCGGCGAGGTGGCGGTACTCCGCCGCGTCGGCGTCACGCCCGATCAGGGCCGCCATCCGGGCCATGCGGTCGGCGACCTGGTGGTAGCCCCAGGTGCCGGTGATGCGGCCCGAGGTGTTCTCGCTGGCGATCCAGTCGCCCAGGGCCGCGTCCACGAGGTGGGCGTCGGCGCCGGTGCCCGCCTTCCTGGTCCGGATGTAGGTCAGGAACTCCTGCATCCGGGGGTAGTGGCGGCGCATCGTCTGGGTGTCGCCGTACGTCTCGTACGCCAGCCAGGGCACCAGGACGATGCCGTTGCCCCAGTTGATCTCGTCGCCGAAGCGGCCGGTGTACCCCCAGTCGTACACGGGGGCCTTCAGCGCCACGTTGCCGATGTTGTCACCGGACCGGGACTGGCCCTCGACCAGGTGGCGCTGCATGGTGCGCAGGTAGGCCGCGTAGCCGAAGGTGCGGTGCACGGCGCCGAAGGGCTGGACGTAGTCGGCGGGATAGGCGAGCTTCTCCCGGCCGGGGCAGTCCGTGAAGGTGGACATGACGTTGCTCATGATCGAGTAGCGGGACATGCGGTGCACCCGGTTGATCCGGTCGTCGGAGGTGTGCAGGGAGCCGGCCTTCGGGACGTCCGCGTGGATCTGCAGCCCGGTCACGGTGTCCAGGGTGTGGACGTAGTCCTCCGGCAGGCCGGTCACCTGGAGCCACTGCATGCCGAAGTAGTGGAACCGCGGGTGCCAGCGTTCGCCCCGCTCGTCGCCGTACGTCGTGTAGGCGGCGAACAGGTCGGTGCCGCGGGCGGGGCCGCCGCCCATGAGCGACGCCTGGTCGACGGTGCCGTCGGCCTTCAGCGACTCGGCCGGGTACAGCTTGACCGTGATCCCGGCCGGGAGCGGGCCGTCGAGGTCGAGCAGCGGCCAGCCGGCGAAGTTCTGTCCGAAGTCGAAGACCCAGACGCCGGAACGCGCTTGGGTGACGGCGACCGGACGGATCCTGTCGACGATCCTGAGCGGCTCGGCCGCTCGCCACACCAGTTCGGTGGTGAGGTTGGGCGGCGGTGCGATGCCCGCGTCGGTCCAGCCCATGGCCGTGCCGTCGCGCCGGCGTGCCGACGCGCCGAGGTCCGCGCCGGGCTCGGTCCAGCCGGGCTGTTCGCGGCGGGCGTCGTGGTCGGAGCCGGAGTACCAGCCGGCGGTGACGGTCGGGCCGAGCGCCGCCCGCCAGGAGCGGTCGCTGACGACGGTGTCGACCGTGCCGTCGGCCCTCGTGACCTCCAGACGGGCGATCATCCGCGGCGGTACGGCGGCGCCCGCGCTCGGGTCGACGCCGGCCAGGGAGTTGCCGGAGCCGACCACGACGGCGCCGCTGTCGTGCGCGGCGGAGAGGCCGGGCTCGAAGGAGATGCCAGTGCCGTCGGCGCCCGCGGTGCCGATCGCGGTGACCGTCCGGGACTCCATACGCTCGCCGCCGTCGCTGGTGTCGGGTCTCGGCCGCCCCCTCACCCCGGCATGATCGGTACGGTGAGTGTCGGGGTCTGGATCGGGATCGGGAGAGGGGCGGCGCGGCCGTGAGTGGACAGACGGACATCAGTACGGCGAAAGAGGCCGCCGACCACGAACTCGTCCTCGCGTTCGGGCGGCTGCAGGGCGCGGCCAACCGGCTGGAGTACATCCTCGGGCGGGCACTCGAAGTCGAGTGCGGCATCAGCCATCTGATGTTCGAGGTGCTGCTGATCCTCGGGCGGGCGGGTGAGCCGGGGTTGTCCATGCGGGCCGTCGCCCAGGAGCAGGTGCTCACCACCGGTGGCGCCACCCGGCTGGTGGACCGCATGGTGGCGGCGGGACTGGTGACCCGGGCGGAGTCCCCCGCCGACCGGCGCGGGAAGCTGGTGAGGCTGACCCCGCTGGGCGAGGAGACCACGGTGCGCGCTGCTCATGTCCACGTCGAGAACATCAGGAAGTACTTCCTGAACCCGCTTCCGGAGGCGGATCGGGCGCGGTTCGCGGAGGACCTGCGCATCCTCAGCCACACGGCCAGGGACGTGCTCCCCCGACTGCCCTGACCACACGACGCGACGGGGACCCGGCGAGGGTCGGTCTCCCTCCGCCCGGACGCGGTCCGCGATGCCCACGGTCAGTTCCTCCGCCCGGTCCTCCAGGTTCCATCTCCCGTCGTGGTAGGCGTGGTTGCTGATCCGGAACACGAGGACGCCGTCCCGCAGCGACCGGCTCAGGAGCCCCAGGGACCAGTCGTGGCCGCCGTCGTGCCAGGCGAGCCGGCCGTCCGGGGTGTCGCGCAGGCTCCGGCCGTATCCGTACGAGTTCTCCGACTCCGGCTCCGCCGTACGGGGTTCGAAGAGCCTGTCCCTGGCCCGCGCCGGCAGGATCTCCTCCCCCAGCAGCGCCCGGTGCCAGTGGAACAGGTCGTGGGCGGTGGAGAGCATGCCGCCGTTGCCGCGCTGGTTCCAGTAGGGCCCGTCGGCGGCCCAGGGGTGGTCGAAGGGCCTGCCCCGGGCGCGCCCCTCGCTGTCGTACTCCACCGCGACGAGGTGCCGGGGCCAACGGGGCAGCAGATAGCCGGTCCGCGTCATCCCGGCCGGCGCGAACAGGTGCCGGTTCAGGAACCGTTCGTACGTCTCCCCGGACGCCTCCTCGACGATCGCCGCGAGCACGCTGTAGCCGGTGTCGGAGTAGTGGAACTCCCTGCCCGGGGCGGACCGCAGCCTCGACGACAGGGCACCGCGCACCAACTGCTCCCGCGACACGGGGTCGTAGTCGTCGCCGAGCCCCTCGACCAGGCCCGAGGTGTGCGTGAGCAGATGCTCGACGGTCGAGCGGACGGGGACGTCACTTCGTCCGCCGGGCTCCTGAGCGGTCACTCCCCCAGCAGTCGCCTGAGCCAGCGCAGTCGGGCCTCCCGGGCGTCGACCGAGAGCGCGGCCTGCGGCACGATGCCGTCGAAACCGTGGAAACCGCCCGGCCACACGTGCAGTTCGGCGCGTCCTCGGGCCTGCCAGATCCTGGTGGCGTACGTGACGTCCTCGTCCCGGAAGGTCTCGGCCGACCCGACGTCGATGAAGGCGGGCGGGAGGTCCGAGATGTCGGCCGCGCGGGCGGGAGAGGCGTACGGCGACACGTCGTCGGTGCAGCGCGCCTCTCCCAGCAGGGCGTTCCAGCCGGTCTCGTTGGCGGTCCGGTCCCAGACGCCGAGGCCGGCCATCTGGTGGGCGGAGCATGTGTCGTTGCGGTCGTCGAGCATCGGGCACATCAGCAACTGCCCGAGGAGCCGGGGCTCTTCAGGTCGCGCGCGAGGAGGGCGAGGGCGGCGGCGAGTCCACCGCCGGCGCTGCCGCCCGCCAGCACGATGCGGGCGGGATCGCCGCCGATCTCCTCGGCGTGGGCCGCCGTCCACCGCAGGCCCGCGTAGCAGTCCTCGACGGGTGCCGGGTGCGGATGCTCGGGGGCGAGCCGGTACTCCACCGACACCACGACCAGGCCCAGTTCCTCGGCCCAGTCCAGCGGCAGACTCAGGCGGTTGTTGCCCACGATCAGCCTGACCGGACATCCCGTACTCCAGATCGACGGCCTCGCGGTGCGCTACCCGGGCCGCGGCTTCCGCAAGCCCCCGACCACCGTCATCGAGGAGGTGTCGTTCGAGGTCGGCCGTGCCGAGACGGTGGCCCTCGTGGGCGAGTCCGGCTCGGGGAAGACCACCATCGGCCGAGCGGTGCTGGGGCTCACCCCGGTCAGCGGCGGACGCGTCCTGCTCGACGGGCAGGACATCACCCGCCTCACCGGCCGGGCCCGGCGGCTGCTCGCCCCCGACCTCCAGGCGATCTTCCAGAACCCGTACGGATCGCTCAACCCGGCGCTGCCGGTGGGCCGGACGCTGGCCGAGCCGCTGCTCGCCGGCTCCTCCCGGTCCCCCGGCGAGGTCCGCGACGACATCGCGGGGCTGCTGCGCAGGGTGGGGCTCCCGGAGGACGCGGCGGACCGGTACCCGGCGCAGTTCAGCGGCGGTCAGCGGCAACGCATCGCCATCGCCCGGGCGGTCGCCCGCAAGCCGAAGCTGATCATCTGCGACGAGCCGACCAGCGCTCTCGACGTCACCACCCAGGCGTCGGCGCTGAGCCTGCTCGCGGAGCTCCAGTCCACGCTCGGCTGTGCGTATCTGTTCATCACGCACGACCTGGCCGTCGTCAAGGAGTTCGCGGACCGCACCCTGGTCCTGCAGCACGGACGCATCGTGGAGGAGGGGAACAGCGTCGACGTGTGCGACCGGCCCCGGCACGAGCACACCCGCCGTCTGGTGGCGGCCGCACCCGTGCCCGACCCGGACCTGCAGCGGCAGCGCCGGGAGCAGCGGTCGCTTCAGCTCTCCAGCGGCTCGTAGTCGAACCAGTCGAAGTGCGCGGAGGCCGCGGTGGCGAACATGCCGAACACCCGGCCGGTGAAGCCCCCGGCGACCTCCGTGGACAGATACCGGCCGTCCAGCGAGGCCAGCTCGACGTAGGTGCCGTCCGGTTCCTCGAAGCCGAGCGAGACGTGGTCGGGGCCGGTCCTCGCGTCCTGCACCCGCGTGGGGGCCGTCTCGGCGCGGAGCACCACGGGTCCCGGGGGTACCGGCCGGGATGCCACGACCGTACTCAACGGGCCGATGCGGGCGTGGACCCGCACCTGTCCGGCGCTCGTCTCGACCGAGTAGTGGTGCAGTTCGTCGAGGCGTACGGCGAGGCCGCCGCGCCCCTGCTCCTCCGGCACGTCCACCAGGGTGCGCACCCGGCACGACGAGTGCTGCTGGCGTCGTCCCACGAACGTCACGTCGGCGTCGTCGAGCGACTCGCCGCGGGCCCGCAGGGTCAGTGAACCGGGCCGTTCCTTGGTGGTGCAGTCCTCCGGGAGACGCCGGCGCAGCGAGATCCACCGCGGCGCCAGTTCGGCGGCGTCGAAGTCGTCCCGGCGCTCCGGTGCGGCGGCGGGCGGGCTGAGGGGCCAGGGCGGTGCGGCCATGGTGGTCGACAGTTCACCGACGACGGGCCAGCCGTCCACCCAGTCGACGGGCACCAGGTAGGTCTCGCGGCCGAGTACGTGCCAGCCGGGGGTGCCGCCGCCGGGCCGTACGCCGAGCAGCACCATCCACCACGAGCCGTCGGGGCCCTGCACGAGGTCGGCGTGGCCGGTGTTCTGGATGGGGTGGTCCGTGCCGCGGTGGCTGAGGATCGGGTTGTCCGGGCAGGGCTCGAAGGGGCCCGTGGGGCTGCTGCCCCGGGCGATCGAGACGCCGTGGCCCCGTTCCGTGCCGCCCTCGGCGATGAGCAGGTACCAATGGTCGCCGATGTGGTAGAGGTGCGGTGCCTCGGGGGCCTTGGCGCCGGGTGCCCCGGACCACAGCTGCCGGCGGGTGCCGGACGTCTCCCCGGTGAGGGGGTCGAGGCCGATCTGTCCCACTCCGGCGGTGGTGCACCAGCAGGTGCCGTCGTCGTCCCAGGCGATGTCGGGGTCGATGCCGTGCACGCCGGTCAGCCGGATCGGGTCGGACCAGGGCCCGGCCGGGTCGGTGGCGGTGAACAGCAGGTTGCCGTCGCCGCTGACGTTGGTGACGATCAGCCAGAAGCGGCCGTCGTGGTGGCGCAGGGTGGGTGCGTAGATCCCGCCCGAGGAGGCCGTGTCCAGCGGGAGCCGTAGTTGGCTCGGGCGGTCGAGGGCGTTGCCGATCTGGGTCCAGTGCACCAGGTCCCGGCTGTGGAAGAGGGGGACGCCCGGGAAGTACTCGAAGCTGGAGCAGGCGAGGTAGTAGTCGTCGCCCGCGCGGCAGACGGAGGGATCGGGGTAGAAGCCGGGGATCACCGGATTGCTGACGGTGGGGTCCGTCTCGGACACGCTGGTCACCCTCAGGGGTCCTTTCGCAGTTACGAAAGTTTCTCTGCTTCTGTGGAAAGTTTCCAGAGCAGGCTAGTGAGGGCCGTCCGGGCGGTCAATGGCCTCGCCGGTCGGCTTCCGGGGGCGGAGCGGTGCTGGCCCGGACCGTCAGGGTCGTCGCGATCTCCAGCCCGGCCTGGGGGGCCTGCTCGCCCCGGCCGAGGGTGAGCGCCAGTTCGGTCGCGGCCACGGCCATCTCGGTCAGGGGCTGGTGAACGGTGGTCAGGGGCGGGTCGACCCAGGCCACGACCGGCAGGTCGTCGAATCCGACGACGCTCAGGTCGTCGGGGATCCGCAGTCCCGCCTCGCGTGCCGCCTGGTAGACGCCGAGCGCCTGGAGGTCGTTGGTGGTGAAGATCGCCGTCGGACGGTCGGGCAGGGCCAGCAGGGCGCGCGCCGCGCGCTGTCCCCCCTCACCGGTGAGGGGGGCGTGCACGACGAGTTCCGGGTCGACCGGGAGGCCGGCGGCCCCCATCGCGGAGCGGTAGCCGTCCAGGCGGGCGCAGCAGTACAACTGGTCCCGCGGGCCGGCGATCATCGCGATGCGGCGGTGGCCGAGTTGGGTGAGGTGACGGGTCGCGGCCCGGCCGCCGGACCAGTTGGTGGCGCCGACGAACGGGACGTCGTCGGGCAGTTCCGTGGCCGGGTCGAAGACGACGAACGGGATGCCCTTGGCGGTGAGTTGCGCCCGCTCGGCCTCGGACAGCTGGGCCACGGACAGCACGCAGTTCGGCCGTCGGGAGACGGTGTCGTCCCAGGTGAGCGGGTCCGAGTCGTGCAGTCCGAACTCGGAGACCATGACGCCCACGCGATGGCGGCGGGCGACCCGCTCGACACCCCGGATGATCTCGGCCGCCCACAGGTGCTCCAGCTCGCGGAACACCAGCTCCACGACGTTGTTGCGCTGGGCGCCGGTCGGCTTGCGGTAGCCGTACCGGTCGACCAGTTCCTCGACGCGGGCGCGGGTGTCCGCGGAGACGCCCGACCTGCCGTTGATCACCTTGGAGACGGTGGGGACCGAGACCCCCGCCGACTCGGCGATGAACGCGATCGTGACCGGCCGGGACGTGTCGCCCGGTCCGTCGTCGCCGTCCGGCGGCCCGTCGGCTGTGTGCTCCGCCAAGATCGCCCGCCCGTCCGCTGGTTGTACCCGGTTCATTCTGGCATCCCGTGTCGCCGCGACTGTGGCCTCCGACACGTCCTCATGTTAATTTCTCCGCCGCCGAGAGAGAAACTTTCTTTCTCCCCGAGTTCGCATCTCCCGGCCTGCGGGCCGGTCCCACGCGTCACACACCCCCACTTCGGAAGGTGCACGTGATGACGAGAAGACTCGCAAGCGGACTGACGGCGCTGCTCCTGGCGCTCGTCCTGCCCCCTGATGCCCGCCACCGCACGGGCCGCCGATCCCCCGGCCAGTTCCCCCGCCGCCCGCAGCGCGGTGGCGACCGGGCGTACGGGGTCGACGCGACGCTGGAGGCGCCGTTCTCCCGGGGCGTGCCCTGGCGGATCGATGTGATCACCGCCGACAGCCCGGAGCTCTCGGCCGCCTCCGGCAGCACCACCGGCCTGTCCGTCCCGACCAGGTTCCGGGGCGACCGGCTCGCCACCATGGAGGCCCGTCACGACGAGGGGAGCAACGCGGGCCCGGCGAACTGGACCTCGTACCAGCAGTGGGACACCGCGTTCTCGGCCTGCACGGACGACGCCATCAAGCTGACGGCCGAGTTCTTCACCTCCCTGCGGGAGAACTCCCGGGTGTCGCTCACCTTCCACTTCTGGAGCGGTGCGAAGGCGACGTACCACGTCACCAAGTCGGGCGGCACCGTCACCGGATCACCCGCCTGAGGCCGGCTGTGGGACGGGCGGGGCGGGCGATGACCAGGGGAGAATGCTCTACTTCGGCTGCGTCGCGATCTGGATCAGGTTGCCGCAGGTGTCGTCGAAGACGGCGGTGGTGACGGGGCCCATCTCCACGGGCTCCTGGACGAAGCGCACACCGAGTCCGCGCAGCCGCTCGTACTCCGCGCGCACGTCGTCGACGGCGAACTGGGCGAGGGGGATGCCGTCCTCGACGAGAGCGTCCCGGTAGGTCCTGGCGGCCGGATGACCGGCGGGCTCCAGGAGGAGTTCGGTGCCGTGGGGCTCGTCGGGCGAGACCACGGTCAGCCAGCGGTCCTTCTCGCCCAGCGGGACGTCGTGCTTCTTCACGAAGCCCAGGATCCCGGTGTAGAACTGCTCGGCCCTGGCCTGGTCGTCGACGAAGACGCTGGTCAGATGGATCTTCATGGGGTTTTCTCCTGCCGCGGTCCGGGGCTGTCGGTCGTGGGCCACCGCTCGGCTATCCGCCGCAGTGGGGCCGTGTCGAGGTCGTGGAACTTGTAGCGGCCCTCCCGTCGGGTCGCGACGAGGCCCGCGGACTCCAGCACGGCCAGGTGCTGGGAGACCGCCTGACGCGAGATCCCGAGCTGATGCTTCATGGTCAGGCGGGAGCAGATCTCGAACAGTGTCTGCCCGGACTTCTCGGTGAGTTCGTCGAGGATGACGCGGCGCGTGGGGTCGGCCAGGGCTTTGAACAGGTCGTCGGCCACACCCCCAGCATAGGCAAGTCACCACTTGCCTATCAAGTGCCGGCCGAGGCCAGGCCCGCCAGGTCTACAGCGCGAACAGCTCCGCCGCGTTGTCGTGGCACACCGCCCGCAGCCACTCCTCGCCGAGGCCCAGGCGCTCCAGCGCGTGGAGCTGGTGCACGTACGGATAGGGCAGGTTGGGGAAGTCGGAGCCGAGGAGGACCCGGTCGCCGAGGGCCGCCAGCCGGGGCAGGGCCCGGCGGGGGAACGGCATGAACCCCTCGCTGAAGTCGGTGAACGCCATCGTGGTGTCCAGCCGCACCTCCCCGTACCGCTCGGCGAGACCGAAGAAGTCCTCGTACTCGGGCATCCCCATGTGGGCGACGACCAGCCGCAGCCGGGGGTGCCGGGCCAGCACCCGGGCGATCGGCTCGGGGCCGGTGTGCCTGCCCGGGGCGGGCCCGGAACCACAGTGGATCACCACGGGGACCCCGGCCTCGGCGAGCAGCCCCCAGGCCGGATCGAGGAGTTCGTCGGCGGGGTCGTACGCCCCCACCTGCACATGGGCCTTGAAAACGCGCGCTCCCGCCTCGACGGCCTCCCGGACGTACGCCTCCACGCCCGGCTCCGGATACAGGGTCGCGGTGTGCAGACAGTCGGGGGTGCGGCCGGCGAAGTCGGCCGCCCAGCCGTTCAGCCACCGGGCCATGCCCGGCTTGTGCGGATAGAGCATCGCGGTGAAAGCCCGTACACCGAACTCCCTGAGCAGGGCGGCCCGTCGGGCCTCCTCGTGCCGGTAGGTGATCGGCCACTCCATCCCGCCGGTCAGCGGTCCGAGCCCGTCGAAGTACTCCCACACCTTGCGCAGGACCCGCTCGGGCATGAAGTGCGTGTGGACGTCGACGAGTCCGGGCAGGGAGAGCGCCTCCCAGAACCGGCGGATCTCCGCGGCTTCCTCCCCGGTGGGCATGTCACTCATGGGGCCCATGATCGGCTCCGGCGAGACGCCCGGTCCACCCCCGCGCCCGGGAGATCCCCTGCCGCCGCGACGGCGTCGCGCCGACGCGTGTGCCTGGTGTGGTTCGGCTCCGTCCGGGCACTCGGCCGTCGACCGAGGGGGGACGGCCTGGAGGTGCGGCATGGCGGTACGGCATCGTCTGATCAAGGTGAGCCCGCGGACCGTGTGGGACGTCCTCGCGGACGGCAGCCGGTACGCGGAGTGGGTCGTCGGGACCTCGTCCTCCGAGCCGGTGCGGGGACAGTGGCCGCAGGTCGGTTCGGCGATCGCCTACGAGATCCGGGTGGGCCCCGTGCGACTGGGCAACGAGACGGTCGTCCGGTACTGCGAGGAGGGCGTCGAACTGGGCCTGGAGGCCCGGGCCGGGGTGCTGGGGACCGCGCGGATCTCCGTCGAGCTGCGGCCCTGGGGGCCGTACTGCCTGGTGATCGCGGACGAGCACCCCTTGCAGGGAATGGGCGGAACACTGCACAACGTGGGCGTGGAGGCGATGATCCAACTGCGGCACCGCACGATGCTCGCCCGGCTCGCCAGGCTCTGCGAGGCCGAGGGCACCCCCGAGCAGGAGCCCCGGGCGGAGGCCGGGGCAGGGCGGTCCGCGAGCCCGCGACAGCCGCACGGGGCCGCGGCGCACGGCGGCGCCGACGGCCATGCCTGACGCCGTCGTCGTCGGCGCGGGCCCCAACGGGCTGGTGGCCGCCAATCTGCTGGCCGACGCCGGATGGAGCGTCGAGGTCCTGGAGGAACAGCCCGAGCCCGGCGGCGCGGTGCGCCACGACCGGGAGGTCGACCCCGACTTCGTCAACGACCTCTTCAGCTCCTTCTATCCCCTGGCCGCCGCGTCACCGGTCCTCGCCGGTCTGCGTCTCCACGAGCACGGCCTGCGCTGGAGCCACGCCCCGCACGTCCTCGCCCACCCCCTCAGCGACGACAGGTGTGCGGTGCTCTCCCGCGACATCGACGTCACCGCCGACTCCCTCGACACCTTCCACCCGGGCGACGGGGACGCCTGGAGGCGCCTGCACGCGACCTGGGAACACCTCGGCCCCCACATCGTGGACGCGCTCTTCACCCCCTTCCCGCCGCTGCGCGCCACGGCCCGCCTCGCCGTCCGACTGAGGGCGGCCGGAGGCCTACGGATGGCCCGCACCCTGGTGGCACCGGTGCGCCGGATGGGGGACGAGGAGTTCCGGGGCGAGGGCGGCAGGCTCCTGCTGGCCGGGAACGCCCAGCACGCCGACCTCGCGCCGGAGGCCGCGGGCAGCGGCGGCTACGGCTGGCTGCTGTGCATGCTCGGGCAGACGTACGGCTTCCCCGTGCCGGCCGGCGGCGCCGGCGCCCTGACGGCGGCCCTCGTCGGGCGGCTGCGGGCGCGCGGCGGCGAGGTCCGCTGCGGGCAGCGCGTCCGCCGGGTCCTGGTGCGCGACGGGCGGGCCGCCGGAGTGCTCACCGCCGACGGCGAGACGGTGACCGCCCGCCACGCCGTCCTCGCGGACGTGTCCGCACCGGCCCTCTACGGCGAGCTCGTCGGCCCGGAACACCTTCCCTCCCAGGTGCTGGCCGACCTCAAACGCTTCCAGTGGGACTTCGCCACCTTCAAGGTCGACTGGGCCTGTGACGGACCCGTGCCCTGGCGGGCCGAGGCGGCGGCGAGCGCCGGAACCGTCCACCTGGCCGACGGGGTCGACGAACTGACCCGCTGTGCCGCCCAGATCGCCATGGGCCAGGTACCCGACCGTCCCTTCGCCCTGTTCGGGCAGATGACGACCGCGGACCCCTCCCGCTCGGCCCCGGGCACCGAGGCCGCCTGGGCCTACACCCACGTACCGCACGTGATCAAGTCCGACGCGGGCGACGAGGGCCTGACGGGCACGTGGAACCGTACCGAGCAGGAGCTGATGGCCGATCGCGTCGAACGCCAGGTCGAGCGGTTCGCGCCCGGTTTCCGCTCCCGCATCCGCGCCCGCCGGGTGCTGGCCCCGCCCACCCTCCAGTCCCTCGACCGCAACCTGTACGGCGGCGCCCTCAACGGCGGCACCGCCGCTCTGCACCAGCAGCTGGTCTTCCGCCCCACCCCCGGCACCGGCCGCCCCGAGACACCCGTGGACGGGCTCTACCTCGCCTCCGCCTCCGCCCACCCCGGCGGCGGGGTCCATGGCGCTCCCGGCGCCAACGCCGCCCGCGCCGCACTGCGCAGGCACCGGCTGCCCGGCATGACCCGCGCCCAACGCGCTCTCGCCCACCGGGACCGCACGGGCCGGAAGACCGGCCTGCGCCGGTGACACCGGACCCGGACGAGGGACGGACCCGCGCGAGGGAGAAGAGACAAAGGAGGGCCTGCCATGGACGACAGTCCCCTCGCGGACCGCACCGTCGTCGTGACCGGAGCGGCACGCGGCATCGGAGCGGCGCTGGCCCACCGACTCGCCCGTCGGGGCGCCCGCCTGGCCCTCCTCGACCACGACGGACCGGCGGTGGAGGCGACCGCCGACGCCCTTCCCGGCCCGGCGCTGGCCCTCCGCGTCGACGTCACCGACAGTGCGGCTCTCGACGAGGCCGCCGCGACCGTCCGCGGGCGCCTCGGCCCGCCCTCGGTCGTCGTGGCCAACGCGGGCGTCGCCGAGGGCGGCCCCTTCGCCGGGTCGGACCCCGCCACCTGGCGGTGGATCATCGACGTCAACCTGATCGGCAGCGCCCAGACGGCCCGGACCTTCCTGCCGGACCTGACGAGGACCGCCGGCTACCACCTGCAGATCGCCTCCCTGGCCTCCATCGGCGCCGCGCCCATGATGAGCGCGTACTGCGCGTCCAAGTCCGGGGTCGAGGCGTTCGCCCACACCCTGCGCGCCGAGACCGCACACCACGGTGTGGCCGTCGGCATCGCCTACGTCGGCTGGACCGACACCGAGCTGATCCGCGACGCCGAGCGGTACTCGGCCGTGCGGGAGCTGCGTGCCCACATGCCGCCGCCCGCCCGGCACGTGCAGCCCGTCGACACCGTCGCCGCCCGCCTGGCCCGCGCCGTCGAACAGCGCCGTACCGCCGTCTACATCCCCCGCTGGCTCCGCCTGACCCAGCTGACCCGGGCCGCGATCCCACCCCTCGTCCTGCGCGCGACCCGCCGCACCCTCCCCCGCCTCGAATCCGAACACGCCTTGCGCCCCACGGGCCTCCTCGGCCCCGGCGGCCACTCCGACGCCACGTCCTGACGCTCGGCTACCCAGGGAACTCGGACCGATACTCTCCGGAATCGCGACGACGACGATGCGAGGAGAGACCTATGGATGCGGGCAGGCGGCAGTTTCTCGGCAGGTGGGGAGCCGTGGTGACGGGAGCGGCGGCGCCTCTCGCTCTCCCCCGGCCGGCGCTCCAGGAGAGCCACGCCCGTCCGACCGATCCCGTGAACCCGACCGATCCGATCAACCCGGTCGATCCGGTCGATCCGGTCGACCCCGTCACCCGCACCGAGCACGAGCGGTTCATGGGCCTGGCCATCGAGCAGGCGCGGCGGAACCCCCAGTGGCCGTTCGGCGCGGTGATCGTCGGCAGCCGTACCGGCGAGGTCCTGGGGAGCGGGGTCAACGAAGGGGCGGACAGCCCGCTGCTGCACGGCGAGGTCGTCGCCATGAACGACTACGTACGGCGGCACGGCAACCAGGGCTGGGCCGGGACCACCCTGTACACGACGGGTGAGCCCTGTTCGATGTGCATGAGCGCGCTGGCGTGGGCGGATGTGCGGCGCGTGGTCTGGGCGAGCTCGATCGACGAGATCCGCCGCACCGACGTCATCCAGATCGCCCTGACCGCACGGCAGGTGGCCGCCGCCGCCCGGTCCTTCTACACCCCCGAACTGCTCCTCGGCGGCATCCTGTCCGACCGGACCAACCGCCTCTTCCTGGAGGCCCGCCGCCTGCGACAGGGCACGGACGCCGGGGGCGAAGACACCTCCCGGCGAGGTACGCGCAGCCGGCAGCCCGTCTGATCCGATCCGCCTTCGCGACCGAGGCGCCGGGCACGGCCCGAGGTGCGCAGCGGCCCGGCCCGGGCGAACCTGATGATCATGCGGCGGGACAGCGGACGAGACGGGGACGACGGTACCGGCGAGACCGGCGATGTCGTAGAAGCGGCGCTGGACGAGCTGTATGCCACCCCGCCGCCCGCGTTCGTCTCGCGCCGCGAGGGCCTGGCCACCGAGGCCAAGGCCGCCGGACGCGTGGCGGACGCCCGGCGGATCCGTGCCGCCCGCCGCCCCTCGCTCGCGGCCTGGGCCGCGAACCTGCTGCTGCGGTCCCGGCCGGAGGAGAGCCGGGCGTTCCTGGAACTCGGACGCGCGCTGCGCGAGGCGTACGGGAGTCTGGACGCCGACGGGATCAGGGAGCTGTCCGAGCAGCGCAGAAGCGTCGTCGCCGCGATGTCCCGGCAGGCCGCCGAGCTGGCCGTCGGGGCCGGGCATCGGCTGTCGGACCCGGTGCTGCGCGAGGTCGAGACGACCCTGCGGGCGGTGCTCGCGGACCAGGACGCGGCCGACCGATGGGCCACCGGCCGCCTGCAGAGCGCCCTCACGCCACCGTCGGATTTTCCCGGCCCCACGGCCGTGCGCCCGGATCACCCCCGGAAGCCCGTCGGAGCGGCCCCCGAGTCATCTCCCGCGCACAGGCGCGCACGGGACGAGGTCGCCGAACAGCGCCGCCGGAAGCAGGAGCGCCTCGCCGAGGAGAAGCGGGATCGACTGGCGAAGGAGAAACAGCAACGGCTCGCGAAGGAGAAGCAGGAACGGCTGGCGAAGGAGAAGGAGGAGCGGCTGGAGCGGGAGAGGCGAGAGCGCCTCGGGCGGGCGCGCGAGGCGGCTCGGGCCGCCGACCGGCGGTTGCGGCAGGCGCGCGAGGACCTCCGGCGGGCGGAGCGGCAGCAGCGTGCGGCGGAGAAGCAGTGCGCGGAGGCCGCCGAGGCCGTCTCCCGGGCCGAGCAGGCGGCCCGCGACGCCGCTTCCGAGGTGGAGCGGTTGTCAGGACGTACCCGTTAGCGAACGGGTTGGATGGCCCGTATGACGACAGTGGAAGGCATCGACGCTCGCGGTACGCACCACTGCGAGACGACGACCCTGGGGGTGCTGCTGCGGCACCAAGGGGTCGACCTGTCCGAGCCCATGCTCTTCGGCCTCGGCTCCGGCCTGTCCTTCATCTACTGGGACAGCAGGAACATGGACTTTCCGTTCCTCGGCGGGCGGGTCAAGCCGTTCGAACTCACCAGGAACCTGGCCGCCCGCCTCGATCTGGAGCTGGTGGTCAAGGAGACCGCCTCGCCCCGCAGGGCGTGGGAGAACGCGCGGGCCCCCCTCGACGCCGGCCGGCCGGTCGGACTCCAACTCGACAGCTACCACCTGGAGTACTTCTCCTCGAAGGTGCACTTCGGCGGCCATGTGGTCGCCCTGTACGGCTACGACGACCGCGACGCCCACCTGGTGGACACCGACCAGCAGGGCGGAGCGGTGTCCACCAGCCTGACGAGCCTGGCCGAGGCCCGGGCCGCGCGGGGCCCGATGAGCGCCCGGCACCGCTCGTTCACCCTCACCGCGCCCCCGGGTGGCGCACCCGCCCCGGCGGACCGGATCGTCGCGGCCGTCACCGCCTGCGCCGACGCCTTCCTCCACCCGCCCATCGCCAATCTGGGGCACCGGGGCATCGAGAAGGCCGGCAAGCTCGTACCGACGTGGCTCCGGCGCACCGACGATCCGCGACGGGATCTGCCGCAGGCCGCGCTCCTGATGGAGAAGGCCGGCACCGGCGGCGCCCTCTTCCGCAACCTCTACCGCGACTTCCTCGCCGAGTGCGCCGAACTGCTCGACAGCGACCGGCTGCGCGCGGGCCACGCGCGGTACGCCGAGGCGGCCACCCTCTGGACGGAGGTGGCGGCGCTGATCGAGAAGGCCGGTGCGTCGGGCGAGGAGGAGTGTCTGCGGCGAGCGGGCGCGGTGCTCGGAGATCTCGCGCGCGTCGAGCGCGAGGCCATGGGGGAACTGAGCCGCCTGGAGGCGTAGTCGGGCGACGAGACGTATGCCACTCGTTCGATGCTCCCTTAAATGCGAATCTCATATGCAACATTGCTAGGCTGCTGCCGTGAGGCTGACCAGATACACGGATCTCGCACTCCGGGCAGTGATGCGCCTGGCCGTCGTGGACGGCGAGGAGTTGCTGACCACGCGGCAGATCGCCGACTCCATGACCGTCCCCTATACGCACATGGCGAAGGCCATCGCGCAGTTGCAGCACCTGGGGGTGATCGAGGCGCGGCGCGGCCGCAACGGCGGGCTGACGCTCACCGACGCGGGGCGGGGCACTCAAGTGGGGGATCTGGTCAGGACGTTGGAGGGCGACCGGGAAGCCGTGGTGTGCGAGGGCGACACCCCGTGTCCCCTCGCGGGCGCGTGCCGGCTGCGACGGGCGCTGCGACAGGCACAGGACGCCTTCTACTCCTCGCTGAACGGCGTGACCGTGGCCGATCTGGTCGCGTCGCCGACGGGACCGGTCCTGCTGGCCCTCGGCGCTCCCCCGGACTGACCGGTACGCGGGTGCCGGATGGCGACCGCCTGCCCGTTTCCGCGACCACCAATACGAGTCTTGTACAGGAGTGTGTCTGATGCTTTCCCCGCAGTCGGCCCCCGTCGTACGCGCGACGCTTCCCGTGGTGGGAGCCTCGCTGACCACGATCACGGACGTGTTCTACCGGCGGCTGTTCGAAGAACACCCGGAGCTGCTGCGGCATCTGTTCAACCGCTCCCACCAGGCGTCCGGCGCCCAGCGCGAGGCCCTGGCCGGCGCGGTGGCGGCCTTCGCCACCCTCCTGGTCGAGCGGCCCGACGAGCGCCCGGACGCCGTCCTCGCGCGCATCGCCCACAAGCACGTCTCCCTCGGTGTCACCGCGGACCAGTACCCGCTGGTGGGCCGCCACCTGCTCGCGGCCGTCGGCGAAGTCCTCGGTGACGCGGTCACCACCGAGGTGGGTGCCGCGTGGGACGAGGTCTACTGGCTGATGGCCAACGCCCTGATCGCCTTGGAGGCCCGCCTGTACACCGAGGCCGGTGTGGCGGACGGTGAGGTGTGGCGGCCCATGGAGATCGCCGAGCGCCGCCAGGAGTCCGCCGACGCCGTGTCCCTGGTCCTGCGCAGGCCCGACGGGCGCCCGACGCCCGCGTTCGGCCCCGGTCAGTACGTCAGTGTCCGCGTGGAACTTCCCGACGGGGCCCGGCAGATCCGCCAGTACAGCCTGTCCACGGCCCCCGACCACAAGACCTGGCGCATCACGGTCAAGCGCGAGAGGGCCGCCGACGGGACCGTGCCCGACGGCGAGGTCTCGTCCTGGCTGCACGCCCATGCCGAGGTGGGCGATGTCCTGGACGTCTCACTGCCCGCCGGCGACCTCGTGCTGCCGGAGGGCGACACCCCGCTCCTGCTCGCCTCCGCCGGCATCGGCATCACCCCGATGCTGTCGATGCTCGACCATCTGGCCCTCACCTCCTCCACGCGCCCCGTCACCGTCGTGCACGCCGACCGCTCCCCGCTCGACCATGTCCACCGCGACGAGCAGGCGGACCTCGTCAGCCGGCTGCCCCATGCCGAGCTGCACCTGTGGTACGAGCACGACGCCCACCGCTCCCCCGGCACCCACGTCTTCACCGGACGCACCGCACTGGACCACCTCACCCCCGGCCCCGACACCGCCGCCTACCTCTGCGGGCCGCTGCCCTTCATGCGCGCGGTGCGGGGGGAGTTGCTGGCCAAGGGGCTGCGTCCGGCCGCCGTCCACTACGAGGTGTTCGGCCCCGACCTCTGGCTCGTCAGGTGAGCGGGACGCGAGACGTCCCTGACATCCGCGACCGCGGGGACGTGGAGCGGCTGGTCGGCGCGTTCTACGACGAGGTCCTCGGCGATCCCCTCATCGGCCGGTTCTTCACGGAGGTGGCACGTGTGGACCTGGCCGCCCATCTGCCCGTGATGGCCGACTTCTGGGAGAGCGCCCTGCTCTCGCCGGGCGTCTACCGCCGCAACGCCCTCCGCGCGCACCGCGCGCTGCACGCCGAGAGCCCGCTGCGCGCCGAGCACTTCGACCGCTGGCTGGAGCTGTGGTCGGCGGTGGTGCGGCGACGGCACGCGGGACCGGTGTCCGAGCGCGCGATCACCAAGGCGCACGCCGTGGCGCGCGCCCTACTGCACAACACCGCGGGCGACGGCCCACCCCGCCCGGCCCCCGGGCCCGTCCTCGTCACCATCGAGCCGCCGGCCGGGGCGCATCGGCCGGGCCGGTCCGGCTAGGGTCTGTTTCATAAGTGGATCAAGGTTTTTCATGATCCACTCGTGGGGCGTGGAGATCTGACGAGTGAGCAATGGGCCAGGCTGGAGCCGTTGCCGATGGGCATGAAACCGGGCGGCCTCCGGTCCGGTCCAAGCGGCAGCTGATCAACGGCATACGGTGGCGGACGCGGACCGGAGCGCCTTGGCGCGACGTTCCCCCACGCTACAGCGGGTGGAAGACCGTCTACGGCCTCTTCCGGCGCTGGCAGCACGACGGCACCCGGAGCCGGATCCTCACCCAGCTGCGGGCTGAAGCCGACGCAAGAGGTCTGATCACCTGGGACGTGAGCGTGGACTCCACGGTCGCGCGGGCGCATCAGCACGCTGCAGGCGCCCGCAAAAGGGGGATCTGCATCGGGACAAACCCGGCGGAGCCGTAGCCGAGCCCGCCGACCACGGGCTCGGACGCTCACGCGGTGGACTGACCACGAAGGTGCACCTGGCGGTCGAGCAGGGACAGAAGCCGCTGTCCTTCCTGGTCACCGCCGGCCAGCGACCCCCACTTCAAGCCAGCCCTGGAGCGCATCCGGGTGCCGCGCGCGGGTGTCGGCAGGCCGCGCCGCCGCCCAGGGCGAGTGCGGGCAGACAAGGCCTACGGATCCCGAGCCAACCGCGACTACCTGCGCAAACGTGGGATCCGCTGCACGATTCCGGAGAAGTCCGACCAGGTCCGCAACCGCAAGAAGCTCGGCACCCGAGGCGGCCGTCCGCCGAAGTTCGACAAGGTCGGCTACCGCGAGCGCCATGCGGTCGAATGCGGGATCAACCGCCTCAAGCGCCATCGAGCGGTGGCCACCAGGTACGACAAGCTGGCCGCCCGCTACGAGGCCACCGTCACCATCGCCGTCATCAACGACTGGCTCTGATCTGCTCGGCCAACCTCGGCCAGGGAGAAACGCGGTATCGCTGCAGATGCGCGGGCTTCTAGCCTGTAGGCCATGCATCAGCCCAGACGGCGCGACCGGCGCCTTGCTCGCCGCGTGCCACCGGAGCGGGCCCGGCGCCAGTCCTCGCAGCTCACGGCTGCCGGGGCTGATGTGGTTCTGGTTGGCTACTTCTCGGCGAAACAGAAGGACTTCGAAGCGCTCATGACGTCGGCAACTGCGGAACTGGCAGCGCGGGGTGCTCGGGTCGTCGTGCACATTGTGCAGCGGCGAGGCGTCTCGGACGGCGGGGTTCAGAAGATGGGCCTGCCCTACTCCTCGCGGACTCTGCTGAGCTATGGAAAGGTCCGCGAGGTGGCTCAGGCGTGCGACCAGGCCAAAGCTGACGCGGTAATCTTCGTTGCCTCTTTGACCGAGCGCCAGCAGCGCGTGCTGACAGCAATGCTTGGCCGCCCCGCCGTAAGCCTCTCCGACATCCTCGCCGCCGACTGGGGTCTGTTGTGAAAGTGCTGGTCACAGCTCTTCGTTGATGGCTGCGACCAGCACGGTCGCTTCGAAGCGGAGGGCGAGTTTGTCGTAACGAGTGGCGACGGCCCGGTGGCGCCTGAGGCGGTTGATCCCGCACTCGA
>NZ_JBVISJ010000014.1:0-239659 GCF_055575575.1 Streptomyces sp. NPDC034049 | reverse complement strand
GCTGGACTCCCTGGGCGGAGCGAACCTCGAGAAGTCGCTGACCGTACTGAAGCCCGGCGGCCTGGCCGTCAGTGTCGTCGGCCCGCCCGACGCCGGTTTCGCCAAGCAGCTCGGCGCCCCTGCCGTGATGGGCCTGGTCATGAACACCCTCAGCCGCAAGATCCGCAAGCAGGCGAAGGCTCTGGGTGTGCGCTACGAGTTCCTCTTCATGCAGGCCAACGGCTCCCAGCTGCGCAAACTCGGCGCCCTCTACGACAGCGGGAAGCTCCGCCCGGTCGTCGACAGCGTCTTCCCCTTCGACCGGACGCTGGAGGCGATGGCGCACGTCGAGCAGGGCCGCACGAAAGCCGGCAAAGTCGTGGTCTCGATGGCGCCCGACACCGCCTGAGGCCGAGCCGGCCGGCCCGCTTCACCGGCGTGTAGCGTTCACCTTCGCCAGTTGCAACGGATCCTACCCGTGCTCGTTGCGTTGATCGCGTGATCGTTGCAACGAATTCACCTCACTGAACTGCCCTGATTGCCATTCCGTGCAATAACTACGTTGCCGGTGTCGTGAATGCAACGTAGCGTTTCCGTATCGAGAAACACGGTGACGATCGCGGGGGCGGGTCATGGGAACAGCGCACAGTCGACGGCAGGCGGCACCCGGTCCCGGCGCCGCCTTCGCTCGCTTCGTGCTCTGTGGCGGGGGAGTGGGGCTCGCCTCCAGCTTCGCCGTGGTGGCCCTCGCCTCCTGGATCCCCTGGGTCCTGGCCAACGCCCTGATCACGGCCGCTTCCACCGTGCTCGCCACCGAGCTGCACGCCCGCTTCACCTTCGGTGCGGGTGGGCGCGCCACCTGGCGTCAGCACACGCAGTCGGCCGGCTCGGCGGTGGTCGCGTACGCGGTGACCGGTGGGGCGATGTTCGTCCTGCACCAGCTGGTGGCGGCACCCGGAGCGCTGCTCGAACAGGCCGTCTACCTGTCCGCCTCCGCCCTCACCGGTGTCGCCAGGTTCGCGGTGCTGCGCCTGGTCGTCTTCGCCCGCGCTCGCCCGGCCGGATGGAATCGACGCAGCCGGGCGGGCGCAATGTCGCAGCGGCCGTCCGTCCGCGTGTACGAAGGGCGGAAGGCTGTCGCACATGCTCACGCCTCATGCGCGACCGGTGTGGCGGCGACGTGCTGAACGCCCCCGCCGGTCCTTCCCGGTCCGGGTCGGCACCGTCGCCGCCGCCGTCCTGACACTCCTCCGGGGCCTTCCCCGGCACCGCCGCCGCGGCCCCGGGCGACCTGGATCCCACCTTCAGCGGCGACGGCAAGGTGCTCACCGGCTTCGCCGACGACGATCACGCCGACGACGTGGCCGTACAAGGTCTCCGGCAACGACACCGCCAACGGCGGCCCCCACACCGACACCTGCACCACGGACGCGGGCGACATCCGCGTCAGCTGCCCCTGGCCCGGCCCTCGGACCCCGGGCCCCGCGCGCCGCCGTGCGGGGCCCGGCCCAGTGCTTCCAGCGGATACGGGGTCGCCCGGCTCTCGTGGCGGAAACGGTCGTAGAAGTCCCCCATCACCGCGGCGACCGGCGCGTGCCGGGCCAGGACCGCCGCGATCGTCCCGGGCAGGTCCGCCGGGAGCGCGCCCCGGGCGCAGGCGCGCACGAACTCCCGCCGCTCCTGCGGGGCGTGCCCGTACAGGGCGACGGCCAGCCAGTTCACCAGGTGGGTGACGGTGTAGTGCCGGTCGTAGGTGCGGTGCTCGTCGTAGAAGTCCGTCTCGTCCGAGGTCAGTTCGAAGCTCGACGCGAGCGACAGGCCGTAGTCGGTGAAGTAGAGCCGCCGGCCGTCGGTCAGGATGTTCTGGAAGTGCGCGTCGAAGTGCAGCAGCCCGCGGTCGTTCATGAACGACACGCCGGCTTCCAACTCCTCCTCCACCATGGCGCAGGCCCGCTCGGCCGCTTCGCCGCCGGCCTCGATCCGGCCGCCCAGCCAGTCGTGGAGGTTCTGCGGGATGTACTCCAGGAACAGGGTGAGACTCGCCGAGGACCGCCGCAGCTCCTCGATCCGGCGGCGTATCCCCGGCCCGCCGCCCCAGTAGGCCACGACCCGTTCCACGTCGGCCAGTTCCTCGGGGAGGGGCCGGCCGGCGTCGGGAAGGACGCGCCAGTGGTGCAGCAGGGGGAAGCCCTCGTGGTCTCCCGCGACCACCCAGTCGGTCGTCATGGTGTGCACGGCCAGCTCCCGCCAGGCCCCGAACCCCGGTCCGCCGACGCTGCCGATCCCGTACTGGCAGTGGACCGGCAGCCCGAACAGATTCGCCGTGGAGCGGGCGTGCTCCGGGCGTCGCTCCAGATCGGTCAGACGCACCTGCTTGACGAAGACCGGTGTGCCGTCGACATCGAGCAGCACCGACGTTCCACCGATGCCGGAGCCGAGCGGGGTGGCGGCGTCCACCAGCTCCCGCAGTTCGCCCTCACCCAACCGCGCCAGTGCCGCGGACGCGGCGCGGTGCGCGGTGAGGCGGATGTCGCGGGCCATGTCCTAGGCCCGGTCCAGGCCGGCGAGGCGCAGCGCTCTGGTCATGGCGGGCCGGTCCAGCTCGCGCCAGTCGGGTTCGTTGACGAGCGACATCAGCAGGTCCGGCGTCAGCCGGTAGGCCTCGGCGTGTGCCAGCAGGGTCTCGGCGTCCTGGGTGGGCATGGCACCGTGGTCCTCGTCGGCGATCGTCCTGAGCACGTCCTTGCGGTCGACGAAGCGGCTCATACCGCAGTCGAGGCCGTCGTCATGGAGGGTCGCCGGGTAGGGAGCGCGGGCCCAGGCGCCGTTCTCGAACCAGTAGACACAGCCCAGTTGATTACCCGACAGCAGATCCCGGAGCTTCTCGTGGGGGAGCCAGTCGGGGGCGCCGGCGAACATGTCGATCGGCGGCTCGTGCCACTTGACCCCACTCGACTCGTCCTCGCCGAAGAGCACGTACCGCCCCGCACCACGCGGCGCGAAGCCCCACCAGGTGCAGCCGCAGTCGTCCAGATGGAGTCCCTCCTCGTCCACCCAGGTCCCCACGCGGTGGTGGCGCTCCTTCTCGTCCGCGGTGGTCGCCTCCAGTACGGCGATCAAGGCCCACCGGGCCCACAGCACTTCCGCCGCCGGTAGATCCCCGACCAGCCCGGGCCGGTTGATGTCCATGTCCTGTCCTCCGGCCTCGACGCCCATGACGCCCATGACGCCCATGACGCCCATGCCCCCATGGGCCGATCCATGATCGGAGCAAGGTTCTCACGGGCCGGACGACCCCCGTGCACCGCCCGCTCACCCCGCCGGACGCGAGCGGCCGGGCAACTCCCCGCACGGGCCGGCAGATTGACGGATTCGTCTCCACCCCGGCCGGGCAGCCAACCGCTAGTGTCATGAGCACGACTAACCTTCTCCCCCCACAAGGAGGTCGATCATGCGCATCCGTACGCTGACCGGCGGCATGGCAGCGGCCCTGGCGGTGACCCTGTCCCTGTCCTTCACCGGCGGCCAGGCCGCGGCCGCCGCTCCCGACGCGGCCGCCGCACCCGTGGCTGCCCGTGTTCTCACCTACGACGCGGGTGGCTCCGCGGAGTTCAGGAGCGCCGTCGACCGGGGCGCGGCGATCTGGAACGAGAGCGTCGACGCCGTCGAACTGCGGCCGGCGGCGGCCGGCCAACGCGCGAACATCCGGGTCCTCGCGGACAACGGATGGCCGCGCGCCCAGACCACGACCCTCGGCAACGGCACCGTCTACATCGGGCGCCAGGCCGTCGACCAGGGCTACAACACGATCAGGATCTCCGCCCACGAACTCGGTCACATCCTGGGCCTGCCCGACCGCAAGCCCGGACCGTGCTCCAGCCTGATGTCCGGGTCCACCGCCGGCACCGCGTGCACGAACCCGTACCCGAACGCGGCGGAGAAGGCGGAGGTCGAGGGCAACTTCGGCGGCCTGCTCGCCGGGCGGACCCCCGCGGCGCTCCCCGACCTGATCGTGGACTGACCCCGCGCGATCGCTGCCCGCGTGATCGCTGCCCGGCCGACTCCGCGCGGCCGGGCAGCGAGGTCGCTCCGGTGCGGCCGTTCCCGCGCGGCGGCACCCATGTGAGCCGGCCGTCGGTGAGATCGCGTCGACTTTCGACCCGGACGTGCGCGGATCTCGCGGATTCCGGCCCAACAGCCCCTGCCACGGCCTAAGTTCACCGCGACGAGGACATCTCCACCCCCGCCTTGCAGGAGGCCCGCATGCGCCGCACGTTCCGTACCGCCGTCGCCGGGGCGGTGACGGCCGCCGCCCTCGTCGTGGGCGGCACCGCGCACGCCACGCCGGCCGGACCCGGGGTCACCGGCCGGGTACTCAGCCGGACCACCGCCGACGGCACCGACTACGTCCTGCGTGAGGTCACCATCCCGCCCGGCCAGGCCACCGGGTGGCACTACCACGACGGACCGCTGTACGGCTTCGTCAAGCAGGGCACCCTCAGCCACTACGACTCCACCTGCGAGACCGACGGCGTCTACCGCACCGGCGACCGCATCCAGGAACCGGCCGGCCCCGACTACGTCCACATCGGCCGCAACCTGGGCGACACACCGCTCGTGCTGGTCGTCCTGTACGTCCTGCCGCACGGCTCCCCGTTCTCCGAGGACGCCCCGAACCCGGGCTGCCCCTTCCAGTGACCCCCGTCAGGCGCGGCGGCCGACGGCGACATAGGTGTTGCCGAAGAACCGCAGGCCCGTCAGGTCCTGTCCGACGTCCGTGAACGAGTCGTCCCAGCGGGCGATGTCGTCCGCCGTGACCAGACCCTCGGCGAGCAGGGCGTCCCTGGCCGCCCAGGCGGGACCGCGCATCCCGGGCGGGGGCGTCATCACGTTGATGTGGCCCTCGTAGGCGATGACGTCGAGCCCGGCCGAGACGAGGAGTTCGTCGAGCCGGGTCCCGACGGCGACGTCGTTGCCCCGGCGGCGGTGCAGCTCGCGGTAGCGCTCGTCCATCTCGTCGTACGCGGCGGGCGCGCCCCGCAGCCGGAAACCGGTCGCGTCGACGTCGACCAGGTACACCACACCACCGCCGGGCCGGGCCAGCGTGGCGAGATGGTCGACGATCGCCTGCTCCCGTCCGCCGTTGTGGGCCAGCACATGACGGAGCATCACCACGTCGAAGGTGCCCTCGGCCAGCCCGGTGGCATCGGCGGATCCGGTGCCGGTGCGCACGGGGACGCCCGAGCGGTCGGCGAGCGCGGAGGCGACGGCCAGCGCGTCGGCGTCGCGGTCCACCGCCCACACCTCACCGCCGGGCCCGACGAGGTCCGCCAGCCGCACGGACATGGCGCCCGGCCCGCATCCCACGTCCGCGATCCGCGCCCCGGGCGCCACCCCGGCCGCCTCCCACAACGCGTGTTCACGCCGCTCGGCGAGGTCGGCCATCAACCGGTAGCGCTCGATCTCGGAGTTGTCGAGGGTCAGTGAGTAGTCGGCCACGGCGGGTTCCTCCCTGGTGCGTCGGTGGCTCATTGTGCGCGGCGGGACACCCTCGCGGTCCAAGAAGGACGCACACGGCGTTTCGCCGCGCCCGGTCCGTCGGGCCGGTCACCGAAGCCGGATACGCCGTTGATCCACTCGTCGTCCGCCCCGTAGGTTCGCCCGTATGACGAACGTACGGATCGGTGTGATGTACGACCGCGACTGGGCGCCGGAAGGGCTGCCCGAGTTCGCCCGGCGGGCCGAGGCGCTCGGGGTGGACGATCTGTGGGTGGTGGAGGACCTCGGCTGGAACGGCGGCGTCTCGGCGGCGGCCGCCGCCCTGGGCGCCACGGACCGCCTGCGGGTCGGCATCGGCATCACTCCGGCCCCGCTGCGCAGCCCCGCACTGCTGGCGATGGAACTGGCCACGCTGGCCCGGGTGTTCCCCGGCCGACTGGTGGCCGGCATCGGGCACGGCGTACGGGAGTGGATGGTCCAGGTCGGTGTGGCGCCGCGCTCCCCGCTGGCGCTGCTGGAGGAGACGATCACCTCCGTCCGCGCGCTGCTGCGCGGCGAGCGCGTCGAACTGGCCGGACGTGAAGTGCGGTTGGACGGAGTCCGGTTGGTGCACGCGCCGGCCGAGGTCCCGCCGGTCGTCGCGGGCGTGGTGCGCCCCCGCTCCCTCGAACTGTCCGGCCGTGTCGCCGACGGCACGCTGATCGCCGAGGGCCACGGGCCGCGCGACCTGGAACAGATCCGCGAGCTGACCGCCCGGGGCGGCGCCGGCGCCGACCACACCCTCACCGTCTTCGCCTTCGCGTGCGTCGGCGACGACCCCGGCGAGGTCGCCCGCACCCTCCACCCCCACACCGAGGGCCACGGCGCCTGGCTGGGCCGGCCCCAGGAGGAGGTCTTCACCGTCTCCGGCGACGCGGGCGGCGCCGCGGACGCCGTCCGCGCACTCGCGGCGGCCGGCGCCGGGACGGTCGTCCTGCGCTTCGTGGGCGAAAACCCGCTGCGGCAGCTGGAGGCCGTCCTCGACGCCTGGCGGGCGCCCGAGGCCTGACCCGCCGCTCCCCGAGCCGCCTCCGTGCACCCTCAGCGCGACAAGGTCCCCGTCGGCTGTTTCCGATCCGCCGAGCCGGGGACCCGCACCTCATGGTGCACATCGGATACACGATGATGACCGAGCAGGCCGGCCCCCGTGACCTCGTCGACCATGTGGTGCGGGCGGAGGGCGCGGGGTTCGACTTCTCGGTGACCTCCGACCACTACTTCCCGTGGCTACGCTCACAGGGTCACTCACCGTACGCGTGGAGTGTGCTGGGCGCAGCCGCCCAGGCGACCTCGCACATCCCGCTGATGACGTACGTGACCTGCCCGTCGTTCCGCTACCACCCGGCGGTGGTGGCACAGAAGGCGGCGACGATGCAGTTGCTGTCCGAGGGGCGGTTCCGGCTGGGGCTCGGCTCCGGGGAGAACCTCAACGAACACGTGGTGGGCGGCGGTTGGCCGTCCGTGGACGTACGGCACGAGATGCTCGAAGAGGCGGTGGAGATCATCCGGGCGCTCTTCGACGGCGGCCATGTCAACCACCACGGTACGCACTTCGACGTGGAGTCCGCCCGGCTGTGGGACCTGCCGGACGATCCGCCGCCGCTCGGCCTCGCCGTCTCCGGCGAGCAGTCCTGCGCCCTCGCGGGCAGGCTGGCCGACCTGGTCATCGCCACGGAGCCCGAGGCCGAACTGCTTCAGGCGTTCGACCGGCACGGCGGCACGGGCAAGCCGCGCGTGGGCCAGCTACCGGTCTGCTACGACCCCGACCGTGACACGGCCGTCCGGCGCGCGCACGACCAGTTCCGCTGGTTCGGCGGCGGCTGGAAGGTCAACTCGGAACTGCCGCACCCGGATTCCTTCGCGGCGGCCACGCAGTACGTCACACCCGACGACGTCGCCGCGTCCATCCCGTGCGGCGACGACCCCGAGGCGTTCGTCGAGGCCGTACGCCCGTACGCCGAGGCCGGGTTCACCGAGATCGCCCTGGTCCAGATCGGCGGCGAGTCCCAGCCCGCGTATCTCGACTGGTCGGAGAAGACCCTGCTGCCCGCGTTGCGCGAGGCCTTCGCCTGACACCTCCGCCCGACATCACCGCCTCGTCGGCCTACGCCCCGTCGCCACGGCCTTCCGAGCCGCCCGGCCGGTCGCCGCCCACGGGCTCCTCGCCCCCCTGGTCGGTGCCGGCGGGACGCGGGGCGGCCTTGCCGCCGACCTTGAAGCGCTCCAGGGTGCGCGCCAGCTGCTGGAACGGGGAGGCCGTCGGCTTCCCCGACAGCGGCTGCGCGGCCGGGGCGGCCTCGGCGGACTCACGGTAGGCGGCGAGCGCCTCATGGGCGCGCTCGGTCGCCTCCCGGTACAGGTCGCGGGACGCGGTCATGGCCTCCAGCGCCTCGCGGTACCTCGCGACCCGCTGCCGCTCCCGGACGAGTTCCTCCTCCAGGGTGAGCAGGTGCCAGTCGTCCCGCAGCGCGGTGAGGGCCTCGTCGGCCCCGTCCGGCAGCGGACGCGACAGCGCGGCGAACCGCGTCACGGCCGCGACCAGGTCGACCGGCTCGGAACCGTCCAGGAACACCGTGCGTACGGTGTAGTCGTCGGCGTCGTAGCCGGACGGGGCCGGGGAGCCGGGCAGCACGACGGCACCGCCGCGCGGCACCTCCGCGTCGAACTCACGCAGGGCCCAGTTCACGACCCTCACCTGGTGCGGGGCGGCGCGGTGCTCGACCACGCGGTGGCGCAGCCCCGGCGACAGCCACCGCGACAGAGGCAGCCGTCCGCGCTCGTCCGTGGTCATCGCCTCGTGCACGACGACGTGGACGCACCATCCCCCGCGCCCGGCGTCCCGGAGCACGCGGCGCACGTCCTTGTCGTCCTCGGGGAGGGCGTTGATCCTGCTCAGCGACAGGCCCGTGGCGGCGTCGTGGTCCCAGTCGCCGTACTCCGGCCAGAACCGGGTGACGGGGGACGGCCACGCCGGGTCCCACGGCTGTTCCGCCTCCGTGACCAGGGTCCACTCGCGCCCGCCGCCCAGATCGGGCGCGAGGGCGAGCCGGGCGCGGACGGTCACCTCGTCGGCGACCCGCCAACGGGCCTCGAAGACCCGCTCCGGGGACTCGCCCCCGGAGTCGGGCACTTCGAGGAAGTCGTCGATGACCTGACTGTCCTTGAGCTGCCGCAGAGTGCGACGGAGTACGTCCTCCGCGTCGGGTCCGATGTGGCGGCCGCGAGCCGGCCACACCGTCGGGGGTGTCGTGGGACGAGCTGTGGGGGAGGTCGGCATGAGTCCATCGGGAAGCAGGGGCACGTGCGTCCACCAGTATCCCCGCCGCACCTCTCCCCGGATCAAGCGGGGTCCCGTCGCCCTCGCCGCACCCACCACGCGGGCCCTCACTCCACCGAGAAGAGGGAAAAGCCCTGGAGCGTTCGTGGGACCGTCGAACAAGCGCGCCGCCGGGTGGGGCGCTCAGTCCGGCAAGGGCTGCCACCGGTCCAGCAGTACGTCGTCGACGCCGCTGCGCCAGACCAGCGCCCCGCCGATCAGGCCCGGCCGGTCCCGGGTCGCCAGCGCCGGGGCTTCGAGCATGTCGGCGGTTTCCTCCAAGTACGTGACCAGGGTGTCGAGTTCGTCGCTGGGTGGCTCGTGGTAGCGGGACCAGCGGCCCAGATGGCCGGTCGCGGTGTCCAGGTACAGGCCCGAGGTGCGGTCGGTGGCCCTGTGCGAGATCAGCGGGATCCAGGTCTTCCTCCACACGGTGACGCGGTCGTCCTCGGGGAGTTCGGCGTCCTGGACGTCCCGCTGGGCCTGGGCGCCCGTCATCAGCCGGTAGCGGTCGGCCACGGCGTCCAGAGGCATCAGCGTCGCACCGCCCGGTAGACATCCCCACCCCCAGCCGTCGACGCCGTCGACCCCCTGAGCCCCGTCGTCACCTTCCGTCAGCAGCCACAGGACGTGCAGCTCGGCGGGTATGCGGACGCCGAGTTCGGCCTCCAGGGCGGCGATGGCGGAGGGCCTGGCGCCGACGCGGAGCGCGGCGTAGGAGGCGGGGGCGTGGCGCTTGAGCCGGCGCGTGATGCGCTCCCAGGCATCGGCGACCTCGCGGACGGTGAGCGCGACGACAGCGGGGTCGGCAGCCGTGTCGGCGCGCTGTTCGTGGTCCGGGCTCTGCTCCTCGCCCGGGTCCTGAAGGAGGGCCGAGGAGGGCTCGGGGGCGGGGACGGCTCGCAGGAAGCGGATCTCGACGCGGTCCGGCTCGCGTATGTAGCCGACGGAGAGGTCGGGACAGTCCTCGAACATCGAGCCGTCGACCGTCGCCGTCAGGATGCCGGGCAGTGGCGAGGGCCGCCCCAGGTCGGGGTCGTCGGCCAGTCGGCCGGCCAGGACCTTCAAGGCGTACGTGGCTCCTGCCCCGAGCCGGGCTGCGGTGTCGTGTACGTCCGGCTGGATCTCGACCTTCACGGTCTGCTTCTCCTCGGTCGTCGGATGAGACGGAAACCCGGGCCCGTCGTCGTCGAACCGCGACGATGCCCCCTGGGTTTCCCAGCGGAGGACTCCTGTTCGTCTTCGAGTGTGCGGGGTGCGGCTGTGCGGGGTGCGGCGCCGGAGCATCAGCGGCGGGCCAGGGCCAGCACGCTCAGGCCGAACATCAGGACGCCCAGGGGGAGATGGACCGCCGGGACGTGTGCGATGCCGAGCACGACCTGGGCCGAGGCGAGGGCGAGGAAGCCCGTGGCGTGCAGGACGGGGCGGGGCGAGCCGCCGCCCGGCTTCCACGCCAGTACCGCCGCGAGCACGTAGAGCATCGTCGCCCCGTACATCACCCGCGCACCGACACCGTGCAGTGTCTCCCCGTACGACGAGGTCAGCAGCAGTCCGGCGGAGACCGCCTGGAGGAAGATCGTCAGGGTCTGCAGGGCGATCGTGATTCTCAGGAACGAGGAGGTGCGTCGCGTGTTCGTCGTCGTCACCTGGGTGGCCATGTCGCGGTCTCCTTCATGCCCTCGGGCAGTGGATCGATAAGGTCTCACCGGTCCGACGACGTGGGCCGGTGAAAGGTAAGGCGAGTGGGGCGAGGGGGCGGCGGTGGACGGGACGACGGGTGCGGTCGCGGTGGACGGGGAGCGGCGCCAACTGGTCAATGTCGCCTACCGGTTGCTCGGTTCGGCGACGGAGGCCGAGGACGCCGTACAGGATGCGTACGCACGCTGGTACGGGCTGCCGAGCGGTCGGCGGGAGGAGATCGAGTCTCCCGGCGCCTGGTTGACGACCGTGACCGGCCGTATCTGTCTGGACCTGCTCGGCTCGGCGCGGGTCCGCCGTGAGCGCTACGTCGGTGTGTGGCTGCCCGAGCCGCTGCCCGACCGCACCGAGTGGGACCACGGGGGACATGGCATCCAGGCGACCGGCTCCATGGACCCTGCCGGGTTGGTCGGCTCGGTCGGCTCCGTCGGCCCTGCGCGTCCCACCGATCCGGCCGACCAGATCGTGCTGGACGAGTCGGTGGCCATGGCCTTCCTCGTCGTCCTCGAGTCGATGACACCGGCGGAGCGGGTGGCGTTCGTGCTGCACGACGTCTTCCGGTATCCGTTCGCCCAGATCGCCGACGTGCTCGGCCGGAGCCCCGGAGCCTGCAAGCAACTGGCCGCCTCCGCCCGGCGACGGGTGGGCGGCGCACCCGCGCCGGTGGCCGCGGCGCACCGCGCGGAGGTCGTCAGGCACGTCAGACAGGCGTGGGAGAAGAAGGACATCGCCGCCCTCGTCGGTCTCCTCGACCCGGGCGCCGTGATGACCGCCGACGGCGGCGGCATGGTCGGCGCCGTGCTGCGCCCGGTCGAGGGCGGCGCGCACATCGCCCGGTACATGGTCGCCATCGCCGACAGGGCGCCGGGGCTCGAACTCCTGGAGCGGTCGGTCAACGGCGTGCCGGGCCTGGTCGCCCGGCGCGACGGCGTCGTCATGACCGTGGCCGCGTTCGACGTCGCCGACGGACGCGTCACCCGGATCTGGGCCATCCGGAACCCGGAGAAACTGCGCCCCTGGGCGAGCGAGGACTAGCGGCCCGGAAGTCTGCCGGGCCCGGCCCGGCCCAGCTTTGTTCCGATCTCAGTCGAGGCAGAACTCGTTGCCCTCGATGTCCTGCATGAGCAGGCACGATTCGTCGTACTCGTCGGCGCGCAGCAGCCGTACACGCTCCGCGCCGAGCGCGACGAGTCGTGCGCACTCGGCCTCGAGCACGGCGACCCGCTCGTCGCCCACGAGCCCCGTTCCCACCCGCACATCGAGATGCACCCGGTTCTTGACGACCTTGCCCTCGGGAACGCGCTGGAAGTACATCCGGGGCCCGACGCCGGTGGGATCCATGCAGACGAACCCCGCACCCTGACGCTCGGGCGGCAGCGAACGGTGGTAGTCGTCCCAGGACGCGAACCCCTCCGGCGGCGGCGGTACGACATACCCCAGCACCTCGCACCAGAAGCGGGCGACGCGCTCGGGATCCGCGCAGTCGAAGGTGACCTGGAACTTCTTGATCGATGACATCGGCGCACCATAGCAAGGGAGTTGGACCGGCGGCTCGGGAATATCCGCGCGCCCGGGGGAGTCGATCACGGCATGCTCCGAGGACCGGCCCCGCGCCCGCCGGCGGCGGTGCTCGCGTCGCTCACAGGCTCGTCCCATAACCTCGTACGGGAGACGTAGGCCGGCGGGTGGAACCACGCAGGGAGGCGACGGTGTTCGGAAAGGGAACGCGCCTGCTCGCGGGCGCCGTCACCGTGGCCTGTGTGGTGATGCTCGGGCCCAGCGCGCCCGACGGCCTCTTCGGCGGGGCGCAGCCTGTCGACGCCGTCAAGGACATCGTGCCGAACCGGGTCATGACCTGGAACATGTGCAATCCCTGCAAGGAGAGCAACGTCGAGCGGGCGGCGGAGATCGCCGCGTACGCGCCGCAGGTCATCGGGTTGCAGGAGGCGTGCGCGCGTGACGTCGAGCGGATCCGGGAGTACCTGGAGAGCCTGCACGGGCTGGTCTACCACGTCGAGTACGGGACCGTGCTGCAGAACTGGAACCGCTGCGGGGGAGTGCCGTGGAGCCCGGGAGGCTACGGCCAGGCCATCCTCTCGGCGGCACCGATGACGGACCGCGTCAACGTGGAGTACCCCGACGGCGGATCCGAGAATCGCGGATACCTGGCGGTCACCACGACGGTGGGCGGCAGGTCCGTCCGGGTCTTCAACACGCATCTCGCCCAGCGGCAGCAGGCGGAGGTCCGGGCGGAGCAGGTCCGCGTGCTCGCCCCGGTCGTGGCCCGGTACGACCGTGCCGTCCTCGTCGGCGACTTCAACGCGGTGCCGGAGGCCCCCGAACTCGCCCCGCTGTGGAAGCTGGCCACGGACACCGATCCCGAGTGCCGTCCCGCCCTCGGCGGCGACTGCGAGGTGACCACCGACTGGCAGAGCAAGTTCGACTACGTCTTCCTGCGGGGCATCACCGCGCTCCGGCACGAGGTGCGGCTCACGGAGGTCTCGGACCACAACCTCCTGCACACCGACCTCGACCTCGGCTGACGCCCCGCCGTCGTCAGGTCGTGCGGGCGCGCAGGCGGCGCAGCATGCGCGCGTCCTCGAAGCCGACCGACCGGGCGGCGGCGTCGACCGTGGCGCCGTGGCTGATGAGGTGCTCGGCGCGCTCCAGGCGGAGGGTCTGCTGGTAGCGCAGCGGCGTCAGCCCGGTGGCGCGGCCGAAGAGCCGGGTGAGGGTGCGTTCGCTGACGCCGACGGCCGCGGCCAGGGCGGTCAGCGGAAGCGGCTCATCGAAGCGGGTGTCGATGAGGTCCTGGACGCGGTGCACGGTGTCGTCGAGATGCGAGCGGTGCCGGAACATCGCGCTGGACTGCGGCTCGTGGCCGTTGCGGCGAGCGTAGACGACCATGTCCCGGGCGACCTGCGCGGCGACGGCGGGCCCGTGCCGGCCCGCGACGAGGTGCAGGGCCAGGTCGATGCCGCTGGCGATGCCCGCCGAGGTGATCACCCGGTCGTCGGCGGTGAACAGGACGTCCCGGACCACGACGGCCCCGGGGTGGCGCAGTGCCAGTTCGTCCTGCACGTCGTGGTGGGTGGTGCAGCGGCGGCCCCTGAGCAGACCGGCCCGTCCGAGCGCCTCCGCGCCGGCGCAGACGCTCGCCACCGTCCCGCCCCGCGCGTGGTGGTCGCTCAGCGCCTTCAGGGAGGCGTCGGCGACGGCGGGCGAGTCGGCCAGGGTGACGGTCCGCCAGCCGGGCACCACGACCAGGTCCTCGGGCCCGAGTTCGGGCCAGTCGGTCCGGGCCAGCAGCGGCAGACCCTGCGCCGAGGGGACCTCCGGCCGTTCGGCGACGTAGGTGAGGGTGTAGGGGTGCCCGAAGTCGGCCGCGGTGGAGAAGACCTGCGCGGGACCGGCCAGGTCCAGCAGGTGGACTCCGGGCACCAGGAAGAAGACGATCCGGCTCACGATCCGGTCATCATGCCCGAAGACCGGCCCCGGCCTCCAGCCCGTCGACCGCCCCGGCCTCCGGCAGGCCGACCGCCCCGGCCTCCGGCAGGCCGACCGCGGCGGCCTCCAGCTCGGCGACCGTCGCGATGGTGGCGAAGCGGCCGGCGAGGGCGTACTCGGTACGGCGGACGACCTCGTCGGCGGGCAGGGTCCGGGGGTCGGCGAGCAGCTCGGCGACGGTCTGTCCGGCGGGGGCGTCGCGGTGCGGGATCGGCTGGGTGGCGGTCGCGTCGACGACGAACGTGACCTGGTAGCCGAGGTCGCTCGCGACGCGGGCGGTGGTCTCCACGCACTGCTCGGTGCGGATGCCGCAGACGGCGACCTCCCGCACGCCGCGCTCGGTGAGGATCTGCTGCAGATTGGTGGTGGTGAAGGCGTTGTGCGAGGTCTTGTGGAGCAACGGCTCCTCGCCCTCCCGGCGCTCCAGCCCCGCCTGCAGCCGGACGTGGCCGAGAGCCGGGTCGAAGGCGTCGCCGCTGCCGGGCTCCGCGTGGAGCACCCACACCACCAGGTCGCCGGCCCGGCGGGCCAGCCGGACCAGCCGGTCGGCCTTGTCGGCGATCTCCGGGTCGGAGATCGCCTCCCACAGCGGATCGGCGCGGAAGGACTCCTGGACATCGATGACGATCAGTGCTCGGGTCATGTCCCAAGCCTCGGCCGTACGGCCTCCGCCGCGACAGGCCGCATCGGGTCCCCGAGCGGACCGATCCGGTCAGTGACTCCGTTCGGTCACCGGTCGAGCACGAGCGATCGCAAGTGATCCACGAACGCGGCAATGCGCGACTCCCTCGGTCAGTAGCGGAACAACAGGGATGCCGCGGACGGCCGCCTCGTACGGTCCTCGCACCGGCGGACAGGGCGATGCCCGAGCCGCGCAGCGACCGACAGGAGATGCCGATATGGCCAATGTGGAGATTTCCCTGAAGGAGATCATGACCTCGATCGAGGGTTCCCTGGGGACCGCGCTCGTCGACTACACCAGCGGAATGGCCCTGGGCACCCTGGGCGGCGGAAAGGACCTGGACCTGACGATCGCGGCGGCCGGCAACACGGACGTGATCCGCGCCAAGACCCGCACCATGGAACACCTCGGCCTGACGGGGGAGATCGAGGACATGCTCATCACCCTGGGCAGTCAGTACCACATCATCCAGCCGCTCAAGGGCCGCAGCGGCAACGGGCTGTTCCTCTACCTCGTGCTCGACCGGACGAAATCGAACCTGGCCATGGCCCGCCACCAGCTCAGGCGTATCGGGGCCGAAGTCGACGTGTGACGCTCCGCGTTCTCCATGGCCTCGCACGCCCATGAGTTGAAGATTTCTTCAAGTGGACATATCCAGATCGGGCCAATCCCCTGGGTGTGCGGGGCCGGATCCACGAGGATGGGGACGCAAGTCCGCCTGCGGTGGCAGACACAGGCCGCCGTGCCCAGAGAGCCCGTCGAACGCGGCAGGGAGCGAGCGATTCTCATGCAGGTGCCCCTCTACCAGGCGAAGGCCGAGTTCTTCCGGATGCTCGGGCACCCGGTGCGCATCCGGGTCCTGGAGCTGCTCCAGGGCGGTCCGCTGCCCGTGCGTGACCTGCTGAGCGAGATCGAGATCGAACCGTCCAGTCTCAGCCAGCAGCTCGGCGTCCTGCGCCGCTCCGGCATCGTCGTCTCCATCCGGGAGGGCTCCACCGTCAGCTACGCCCTCGCCGGCGGCGACGTGGCCGAACTGCTCCGCGCGGCCCGCCGGATCCTGACCGAGCTGCTCGCCGGCCAGAGCGTGCTGCTCGCCGAGCTCCAGCAGGCGGACCTGGGCGGGCCCGTCCCCGAGCGTGGGGACGGGCCCGCTCCCCGGACGGTGGCGCAGGCAGGTGCCAAGTAGGTACCATGCCGAGCATGCCATCACTGAACGTGTCCTTCACGGACGAGGAAATGGAAGGTGTGCGGGCGGCCGCGGCGGCCGAGGGCAAGAGCCTGAAGCAGTACATGCACGACCTCGGGGTCCGCGAGATGCACCGCAAGCGGTTCGTCGCCGGCGCCACCGCGTGGGCGGACCGGCTGCGCGGCGAGTTCGACGAGGCCTTCCCCGACGAGGTGCCCCCGTCCCAGCGTGATCAGGGAGTCACCGCCGCCTGATGAGTGAAGCCCTGTACGTCGACGTCTCCTGGCTGCTGGACGTCCAGGAAGCCGCTCTCGGCACCGAGGACGTGTCCGTCACGGACTACTCCGCCCTGGTGGCGGCCGTCGCCCGGCACAAGACCCGGATGCCGACCCTGGAGACGTCGAACCCCGACGCCGCCTGGCGCGCGGCCGCGCTCCTGCACACCATCGCGCGCCTGGAGCCGTTGCCGCACCGCAACAGCCTCGTCGCCGCGTTCGTCGCCGCCCAGTACATGGACCAGTCGGCGCAAGGCATCGATCCGCCCTACGGGGCCCTGTCGGACCTGATCAGGAAGGTCCGGGAGAGCAGGCTGACCATCTACGAGGTCGCCGACACCCTGCGGTCCTGGCGGATCTGACGTGCGACAGGCCCCCGTGCGCCGTGCGCGCCGGGGGCCTGCGGTGACTCAAGGGCGTATCAGCAGGTCGAGTTGGTCTGGGTGAGGAGGCCGAGCCGCCACGGCAGCAGGTTGTAGTCGCCGCTCGCGCCGGGGTTCAGGCCCTGGTAGAGATACTGCAGCCGGCAGGCGGGGATGGTCAGTGTCTGGTCGTACCCGGCCCGGATCATCTCGCCGTGGCTGACGTCCCTGGTCCACGCGCCCGAGGGGAAGGCGACGTTGTTGGCCCGGGCGAACGGGTTGCTCTCGGACGCGGCCAGCTGGGTCCAGGAACCGGCGAGGCTGCCGGCGGTCCAGGAGCGGAAGTAGCGCCGGCCGTCCGATCCGATCGCCTCCACCAGGAGCAGATACTGATCGGAGCCCTGCACCTTGTACACGTTGCTCGCTTCGAACAGGGCGTACTTGGAGTCCTGCGCCGCGATGACGGTGTCGGTGAAACCGTTCGGGAACTGACCGACGCCGGTCCGGGACCGGTAGAGGTGCCCGTTGTCGTCGGAGGAGAACAGATAGCAGTTGGCGCTGTCGCAGATCACCCACATGTCGACCCAGTAGCCGTTGCCGATGTTCTGCCGGATGATCTCCGGCATCGACGCGTAGAAGTTGCGCGGTGCGCTCCACCCGTTCGGATTGCTGATGTCGGGGTTGGTGGAGTAGGAGGCGTTGCCGGTCTGGTAGACGAGGTACCACAGGCGCTGCGGGGCGTAGTAGAAGACCTGCGGGGCGGCCCGGTAGCCGGCTCCGATGGCGCTGCGGTCCAGATAGTGGTGCGTGGCGGAGCCGGCCTGCGACCAGTCGCTGAAGTTCAGGTACACCAGGTTGTACCCGGAGGAGCTCGCGACGCTGGCGAACACGTGGTACTTCCCGTTGTACCGGACGACCGTCGGATCCTTGATGCCGGCGATGTTGTGGGTGGCGTCCGGCTTCGGTGAGATCAGCGTCCCGCTGGAACTCCAGGAGAAGCGGGAGGGCAGCGCGGCGGCGGACCGGGGCGAGGAGGTGTCGGCCCGCCGGGTCGTGGGCGTGCCGCCCATGGCCGTGAGCGTCGACCCGTACGCCGGTTTCTTGTTGCCGTTGCGGTCGAACAGCAGCGGGTTCTCCCCGGCGCGCCAGGAGTCGCTGTCGCGGATGCCCCAGACGGTGATGCCGGTACAGCGCGCCACGTTCAGACAGGCCCTGACCGTGTTGGCGTACGCGGTCGTCGGGGCCTGTGCGATGTCCAGCTCGGTGATCTGCACGTCCACGCCGAGCGCGGCGAAGCTCGACAGTGTGGTCTGGAAGCTTGCGGGGGGACCGCCGGCGCCGAAGTGGGCCTGGAGGCCCACGCAGTCGATGGGCACGCCGCGCGCCTTGAAGTCGCGGACCATGCGGTAGACGCCCTGGGTCTTGGCGGCGTTCCAGTCCTCGATGTTGTAGTCGTTGTAGCAGAGCTTCGCCGCCGGATCGGCGGTGCGGGCCGTACGGAACGCCTGCTCGATGAAGCCGTCGCCCAGCAGGTTCTGGAAGACCGAGGGGCGGTGCTGGCCGCTGCCGCCGTCCGCGAAGGCCTCGTTGACCACGTCCCAGGAGTGGATCCGGCCCTTGTAGCGGTTCATGACGGTCGTGATGTGGTTGTTCATCACCCCGCGCAGGGTGTTGGCGTCCGTGATGGAGCCGACCCAGCCGGGCAGTTGGGAGTGCCAGACCAGTGTGTGGCCGCGCAGGCGCTGGCCCCGGGCCGTCGCGCGGTTCACGATCTGGTCTGCGGGCCCGAAGGTGAACTGTCCGCGAGACCGCTCGGTCGCGTCCCACTTCATCTCGTTCTCTGGGGTGACCGAGTTGAACTCGCGGTCCAGGATGCCCGTGTAGGTGCCGTCACCGAGCCTGCCGGCGGCCACGGCGGCTCCGAAGTACCGCCCGGACTGCGCAGCCTGCGCGCCCAGGGTGGACGCCTTGACCTCGTCCGGCGCACCGGACGCGGCGCCGGGCGTCACCAGGGCCAGGAGAGCTGCCAGGCCCACCACCGAGGCTCGGCGTCGGCCGATCCGTTTCAACGGGTTCATCGTTCTCCTCGTACGGTCGGGTGCCAGTGAGGGTGCTGCGGGTGCGGAAGCCTCGGGGCGGACAACAACGGAGGATGACGAGGGCATGACATGACCGAAGGCATGGAGCGCCCATGCCGTCCGCCTCCGTCCGCCCGGCCCGGTTCGTAATGCCGGACATCGATCGGCTCATCGAGCACTTCGGATGATAGGAGGCCGGTGAACGGCGTCAATGCCTCTCGCAAAATTCGATCCTGACAGCGAAACATTTCGTCGATCGGCGAGGGTGGAGGAGACCCGCGCCGTTCATGTGTGTGGACGGTTCTGGCTGGTCCTGGCGCATGCGGGCACCCGTGTCTCGATCGCGCGGTCGGTCGGACGGCAGGTGTTGACATGTTCTCCCGCCTCTCTATAGTCCCGGACTACCCGGCGCCCGAACGGCTTCGATCGCGAAGCACGGCGAATCTTGCGCCCTCTCGTTCCCGCTGCATTGTCAGGTTCGTGACAAACGAAGGAGGCCCATGTGATCACTGCGACGAAAACCCTCTTACGGCCCGCCGTGCTCGCGGTGCTGCTCGTCCTGACCCTCGGAGCCGTGCCGTCCACGGCCTCCGGCGCGACCGCCGCTCCCGCGCGCGCCGCCGCCGCGACCCCCGGCTGCGGCAAGGCGCCCACCCTCACCAGTGGTACGCACACGATCCAGAGCGGCGGCAGGAACAGGAGCTTCATCCTGCGGATCCCCGACGGGTACGACCGCAACCGCCCCTACCGCCTGGTTCTCGGCTTCCACTGGCTCGGCGGCACCTCCACCGACGTCTCCACGGGTCGGACCGTGGAGACCGGCACCTGGTCCTACTACGGGCTCCAGCGGCTGGCCGGCAACAGCGCCGTCTTTGTCGCGCCCCAGGGGCTCAACAACGGCTGGGCCAACAACGGGGGCGAGGACGTCACCTTCGTCGACGACATGATCCGGCGCATCGAGGCCGATCTCTGCGTCGACACCGCACAGCGCTTCGCCCTGGGATTCAGCTACGGCGCCGCCATGACCTACGCGCTCGCGTGTTCCCGGGCCACCGTCTTCCGCGCGGTCGCCGTCCAGAACGGCGGTCAGCTCAGCGGGTGCGCCGGCGGCACCCAGCCGGTCGCCTACCTCGGGGTGCACGGCATCAGGGACACCGTCCTCGGCATCTCCGGCGGACGGACGATGCGCGACAGGTTCGTCAGGAACAACGGCTGCACCGCCCAGAATCCGCCCGAGCCCGCCCGTGGCAGCCTGACGCACCGGGTCACCACCTACTCGGGGTGCTCCGCCGGACGCCCGGTCGCCTGGGCCGCGTTCGACGAGGGGCACATCGCCGCCCCGCAGGACGGCGCCACCGGTGACAGCGGCTCCAGGACCTGGCTGCCCGGCGAGGTGTGGAAGTTCTTCACGCAGGCCGGGAACTCCCCCTCGGCACAGGGGACTTCGGCCTTGACGAAGTGAGCGGGGCAGCCACCGAGCAGGTCAGCCACCGCCCCGGACCCGCCCGGCCCCGAATTCGCTCGGCCGGGGGACCGGCGCCGGACGCCCGCGCGGCGTCCGGCGCCGGTCGCGTCAGGTCCGGGTGCAGGCGGTCCCGTTCAGGCTGAAGCCGCCCGGTGCGGCGAAGGTGCCGCCGTAGGTGCCCTGGAAGCCGAAACTCTGGCTGCCGCCCGGGGAGATGCTCGCGCTGTGCGTCGGCGCGCTCGCCGTGACCGCGCCCGACGACGCGGAGAGGGAGGCGTTCCAGGCGCCGGTGACGCTCTGCCCGGAGGGCAGCGTGAAGGCCAGCCGCCAGTTGTCGACGGGCGCCGAACCGGTGTTGCTGACGGTGACGTTCGCGGTGAAGCCGCCCTGCCACACGGTGGTGGCGTACGACACCGCGCAGGCCGCGCCGCCCGGGGTGCCCGGCCCGCTGCCGCTGGTCTCGACGGTGGACGAGAAGGAGTCCACGGTCAGCCCGGTGCCGTTCTGCCAGGGCTCGAAGCCGGCCTGGACGCTGGTCAGGTACCAGTTGTTCTGCGCCAGTCCCCGGGAGACGGCCTGCCGGACGAAGTTCATCACGTCGAAGCTCCAGCTCGCGATCGCCGACGGGGCGACGAACGACAGCACGTCGTTGGCGCCGTTGTTGCCCGACCAGACCTGCCAGGACCGCCCGCCGACGGTGGCCGTGCCCACCGGGGAGCCGATGGGCTGGACCGGGCCCACCTTGTTGAACCAGATCATGATCTCGGTCCGGTTCACTCCGTCGGTACGGGGCGTCGGGTCAAGCCAGATGTCGTACGAGGCGTTGTAGACGGCGTCGCCGACGTAGCCGTACGAGATGCTGCTGGGCGCACGGGAGATGCCGGAGAGCTGGGCGGGCAGGTTGGTCCCCGGCGAGCAGTTGGTGTAGTGGCAGCCGTTGAAGACGGAGGGGTACGACTTCGGGGCGCCGTCGGTGGGGACGGAGCCGTCGGCCCGGGTGACCCGGAAGCCGGTGTCGGTGGTGGTGACGCACTGGGGCCAGCCGGTTCCCCAGCGGTTGTTCTGGACGACGTAGCGACCCTGGATCACGCTCGATCCGTACTGCTCGCAGACGGTCGTGTCGGCCTGGGCCGGTGGCGTGGCGGTGAAGAGTGCCGCGAGGGTCGCGAGCGCGGTGAGCAGCGCGGCCAACGCGCCGCGCGCGGTGCGCGGGAGAGGGGGTGACGGTCGCATGGGGGACCTCTTTCGGAGGTACGGCCGGGACGTGGGGGTGGCACGGGCGCTCCTCGGTTCCCCCGTCTGGGAGCGCTCCCATTTCCGTTCTGTTCCGGACTGTAGGAGTGCGGGCATGCCCCTGACAACCCTGTTGCGGCGACTCGTCGTACGAGCGGACGTCGCCGGCGCGGTCCCTCGGTGCCGACAGGGACCCTGTCGGCACCGGGACGCACGGCGCGGCTGAGCGACCGCCGCGACGTCAGGCCAGGCCGAACCGTTCCGCGTGCACCTGCCGCCGGGGGACCGCCAGTTCACGCATCGCGCGCAGCACGGCCGAGGTCATCGCGGGCGGCCCGCAGACATACACATCGCGTTCGGCGATGTCGGGGACCAGGGCCCGCAGACCGTTCGGCTCGAACGGCTCGAACGGCGGTGTTCCCTCCCCCGTGCGACCGGTGAGCAGGTGCAGTCGCCCGCCACGCGCCCCGACCAGGGCGCGCACCTCGTCCACCAGCACGGCGTCGCTCTCACCGCGCACCCGGTAGAGCACGACCACGTCGCCCGCCGGCTGCTCCTCCAGCAGGGACCGCACCGGGGTGATCCCCACCCCGCCCGCGATCAGCAGGACCCCCGGGCGCGTCCGGTGCAACGAGGTGAACGCCCCGTACGGCCCCTCGACGAACGCGCGGCTGCCGACGGGGAGATCACGCAGTCCGGCGCTGGTGCTGCCCACCGCCTTGGCGGTCAGCCGCAGCGTCCGGCCGTCCGGCGCCGCCGACAGCGAGAACGGGTTGGCGAGCCACCAGTGGTTGTGCCCGGGGAACCGCCAGACGCAGAACTGCCCGGCCCGGGCCGGCAGCCGGTCGAGGTGCCGGCCGGTGACATGCACCGACACCACGTCGTCCGACTCCCGTACGACCGCCGCGACCCGGAACCGGTGCCGGGCGTTGCGCCACACCGGCAGCCCGATCCGGCCCACGACCAGGGCACCGAACGCGAACAGCCACAGCGCCCACCAGTACGTCCACGCGAACGCGGAGGAGCTGAACGTCGTGGTCTCCAGCAGCTGGTGCACGAACGCCAGCCCCAACGCCAGGTACAGCAGCAGATGCAGCCCGTGCCACGTCTCGTAGCGCAGCCGCCGGCGCACCGCGCGGGCGGAGACCGCGGCGACCACCACGACGACCGCCGCGGCCAGCACCCCGAGCAGCGAGGCCGGCACTCCGGCCAGCGCGAGGAAGGTCTTCGTCATCGACGCGTCGTCGAGCCTCGCGTAACCCAGCACCACCAGCACGGCGTGGGTGAGCAGGGTCCACAGCAGGGTGAAGCCGACCCACCGGTGCCACACCGTCAGCCGGTCCATGCCGATACGACGGTCCAGCCACGGCAGCCGGGCCACCAGCAGCAGCTGGAACAGCATCAGCACGGCGGCGTGCAGACCGAAGAACTTGGCGACCGTGAGCACCCCGTTCTTGCCCGCGCCCGAGGTGAGGAACAAGAACTCGACGATCGCCAGATTGACGATGACGAACGTCCACAGCGCCCACCGCGCCATGGTCACGGGAGGTATGGTCCCGTGCCGCACCCGTGTACTCGTCGCCTCCACCGCTGCCCCCTCCGGTTCCTGTGACGCACTGCCGCCCGCTCCCGAAGAGGTCGGGAGGACCGGGCGTCCCGATCCGATCCGGCCCCTGGGCGGGGCAAGAATATGGAACGTGGCAAGAAGTAGACCCCGCTGGGGCCCGACCGGTTCCTGACGGTGTGGCGAGAGTCGCTCCGCGGGCACCTCGGGTGATGTCACGAGAACTCGGGGAAGAAGGTGCGGCAACCGATCGGAGGTTGTCGTGGAAGGTGCAGACCTGGAACTGGGCGAATTGCTGACCGCTGCGGAGGCGGCCCCGCCCGGTGATTCCGTCGAAGTGGTGGCGCACGATCTGCAGAAGCGGCTCGGCGCGCAGCGGGTGTCCTTCCTGTTCGTCGACCTCATGGGGCAACGACTGGTACGACTCGTCGCGGCCGACGGCGACATCGTGGACCAGGCCGAGCCGATCGATCTGCACGGCAGCGTCTACGACGACGTGCTGCGGAGCCAGCGCCAGCACGTGGAACCCGACGGGCAGGGCGGACAGCGGGTCGTCACGCCGGTCACCAACCGCGGTGACTGCATCGGCCTCCTGGAGGTGACCCTGCCGAACATCGCGGACACCGTGCTCCGGCAGGTCCGCGACGCGGCACACGCACTGGCCTACATCATCGTCACCGACCGCCGCTTCACCGATCTCTACCACCTCGGCAGACGCACGACCCGTACCAGCCTGGCCGCGGAGATCCAGCACCAGCTGCTTCCCTCGGCCCCCTGTTGCGAGGCGGCCCAGTTCACCCTGGCCGCCGGCCTCGTCCCGGCCGACGACATCGGGGGCGACACCTACGACTACACGCTCGACCGTGACACCCTCCACCTGTCCATCACCGACGCCATGGGCCACGACACGCAATCCGCCCTGCTCGCCACGTTGTTGGTGGGCGCGCTGCGACAGGCGCGCCGCGGCGGCTGCGACGCCCTCAGCCAGGCCGACCACGCCCATCAGGCCCTGCTGCGTCACAGCCGGGGCCTGGCCACGGGACAGTTGCTGTGCGTCGATCTCGCGACCGGCGTGTGTGAAGTGGTCAACGCCGGGCACCCCTGGCCCCTGCGGTTGCGGGACGGCACCGTCGAAGAGGTCGAACTCGCCGTCAACCTGCCCTTCGGAGTGTCGGCGCCCATCCCTTACCGCCTACAGAAACTGAGCCTGAGACCCGGCGACCGTCTGATCCTGCTCACCGACGGGATGCAGGACCGCGGGGCAGCGGCCGCCGATCTGGAGGCGGTCCTGCTGGAGACCCGCGCGCTGCACCCGAGAGAGGTCGTCCGCAGCCTGACCGCCGCGGTGCTCGACGCCTGCCACGGTCACCTCAGGGACGACGCCACGGTCCTGGTGCTGGACTGGCACGGCAACCCCGAATGAGAGCCGCCGACGCCCCGCGGGGCGACACGAGGAAGAAGCCGACCGCCATGACCATCACGCACCCCGTCGACGACCGTGTCCTGCGCCTGCGCCGACGGCTGGAACGCCTGACAGGGGTCGCGGCGACCGAGGGCAACGCGCTCACCGTGCTCCGCAACGGAGACGAGATCTTCCCGGCGATGCTGGGTGCGATCCACCGTGCCCGGCACACGGTGGACATGATGACGTTCGTCTACTGGAGGGGGGACATCGCCCGCGAGTTCGCCCACGCCCTCGCCGAACGGGCCCGTGCCGGGGTACGGGTACGACTGCTGCTGGACGGCTTCGGCAGCCGGCTGATCGAGACCGAGCAGCTCCGGACGATGGAGCGGGCCGGCGTGCAGGTGGCCTGGTTCCGCAAACCGCTGTACCTGTCCCCGCTCAAACAGAACCACCGCTGCCACCGCAAGGTGCTCGTCGTCGACGAGGAGACCGCGTTCACCGGCGGGGTGGGCATAGCCCAGGAGTGGTGCGGCGACGCGCGCGACGAGACCGAGTGGCGCGACACGCACGTCGAGGTCCGCGGGCCCGCGGTGGACGGCCTGGCCGCCGCGTTCGCGCAGAACTGGGCCGAGTGCCACGACGAACTCTTCGACGAACGCGACCGGTTCATCGAGCACCGCCCGCAGGGCGGGTCCGTCGTCCAGGTGGTGCGCGGCTCGGCCAGCCTCGGCTGGCAGGACATGCAGACGCTGATGCGCGTCATGTTGGAGTCCGCCGAGGAACGCTTCCGCCTGGCCACCGCCTACTTCGCGCCGGACGTGTACTTCGTCGACCTGCTGTGCGCCACCGCCCGGCGCGGGGTGCGGGTGGAGATCCTCCTCCCGGGCACCCACACCGACAAGCGCGTCTGCCGACTGGCCGGCCAGCACCACTACGACGAGCTGACCGCCTGCGGGGTGAAGATCCACCAGTACCGGCCGACGATGATGCACGCCAAGGTGGTCACCGTCGACGGGGTCACCGCGCTGATCGGTTCGACCAACTTCAACCGGCGCTCCCTCGACCACGACGAGGAGATCATGCTGGCCGTGCTCGACGAGGAGTTCACCCGCACCCTCGACGCGCACTTCGAGGCGGACCTCGCGTCGAGCGATCCGATCCGGCCCGGCCGCTGGAAGCGGCGCTCTCTCCTGCAACGAGCACAGGAAGCAGCCGTACAGCCCATCCGCCGCTTCCTGTGACCGGCGGCAGGGGCCGGCCGTCGCTACGCCACCGCGCTCAGCGTGTCCGCGAGGCGCCGGCGGGAGGCGCGGGCCGCGGGTACGGCGGCGAGGGCCAGCGCCCCCAGGAGCGCCGCCGCCCCGAAGGCGGACAGCGCCACGAGGGAGGGGCCCTGCGCGATACCGGCCCCGATGCCGCTCGACCGGCCCTGGGCGTCGATCAGCCATCGCGCGAGGGGGAGACCCAGCGCCAGGGCGACCGCGACCGCGGCCAGGGCCGTGCAGCCCGTGGCGGTCACCGTGATCGCGGTGATCTGCCGCGGTGACAGCCCCGCCGCCTTGAGCGCCAGCAGGTCCCGTTCGCCCTCGCGCACGGTGCCACCGATGACGGTGAGCAGTTCGACGAGCCCGATGAGCGCGAGTACGCCCAGCAGTCCGACGACGACACCTCGCAGCGGCGAGAGTCCGTCGGCGGGGTTCGTCACCGCGTGCACGTCCAGCTGCCCCCGGCCCGCCGCGTCGGTCAGCTCGGCGGCGACCGCGTGCGGATCGGCGCCGGGACGCAGCCGCAACTGGTAGAGCGTGGGGCGCAGTCGGGGGTCGTTCTCCCGGAGGGTGTCGAGGGAGGTGGAGATGACGCGGCCGGCGTTGTCCGGTTCGATGCTGCGGCCCACGATGTGCAGGATCTGCGGACGGCCGCCCACCGTCATGCGCACCCAGTCGCCGACACGTACGTCCAGCAGATCCAGCAGCCCCTGCCCGGCCACCGCCTCGTCGGGCCCCCGCGCGGTACGGCCCTCGGCGAGCGCGAAGGGGTAGGGGTCCGCGTCCGTGCCGAGTCCGCGCAGCGCGATCGTGGCCGTCTGACCCGGCACCAGCGCGGCCACCTCCACACCGGGACGGGCGGCGGTCACCTCGGGATGGCGGGACAACAGGGCCCGCGTCGCCGGCGCGTCCGTACGGTCGTCGGCGCGCACGGTCAGCGCGGCGGGCATCCCCAGCTGCTCGGGGCGGGTGTGGAAGCGGTCGATGGTCGTCCACGCGCTCATCGCCACCACGACCAGCGTCAACGGCAGCGCGAGCCGGGCGATCGTGGCCAGGGTGCGCGGCCGACGGGTGAACGCCTTGTGCCAGCCGAGGACCAGCGCGGGCGGCAGCCCCAGGGCCAGCGCCCGGCGCGCCGTCGCCGACAGGCGGCCGCCGGCCGGGGCGGCGGCCCGGGGCACCGGCACCGGCGGAACCCGCCCCGCCCGCCAGGCCGCGAGGCCGGTGGTCGCGCCGATGAACAGCACCACCGCCACCGGCACCGCCACGAGCGCCGCCGTGTGTCCCGGCAACCCCTGCCACACGCCGACCGCGTCCCCGAGCCGCCCCGGCGTCCGGGGCCCCAGCGCCTCGGTGAGCGCGGCCGCGGCCACGGCGCCCAGCAGGGCGTAGGCCAGGTGCTGGAGCAGGAAGACACGCACCAGCTGGCCGGGGGTGAAACCGATCGCCTTCAGGATCGAGATGTCCCGCAGATGCCCCCGGACCCGGGTGCCGATCGCGCCGTGCACGGCGAGTCCCGCGGCGACCAGAGCGCCCAGTCCGAACAGTCCCAGCACCTGCCCGAGCAGCCGGTCGTCGCCCTGGGCCTCGGACCGCGCCTGCTGCCAGGAGGAGACCTCGCTGACGGCGTCGGCGCCGAGCAGGGTGACGGCACGCTGGACGGCGTAGTCGGTGGCGTCGGGGTCGGTCAGCCGCAGCCCGATCACCTGACCGCCCGCGGAGCCGGTACGGGGCAGGGCGGACGGCGGCGCCCAGACCAGGCCGGGCCGCTCGCCCTTGCGGTAGCCGGGCTCGGCGCTGTCGGCGACACCGAGGACGGTCAGGGTCCTGGGGTCGCCGCCCGGCAGGGTCAGGACGTCCCCGGGGCCGGCCAGCAGCGCCTGTGCCAGGCCGCTCTCCAGCACCACCCCGTCGGGCCTGCCGGGATCCAGCCAGCGGCCGGAGGTGAGCAGCGGGCGGCCGGTGTCGGGCCGCTCGCCGGTGCCGCGCAGCTCGACCGGGGCGCGCGTGCCCCGGGTGGCGATCGTGGTGGCGGAGGTGGGGTAGGGGCCCGCCACCGCCTCGACCCCGTCCAGGTCGTCCAACGCGCCGAGGTCGGCGGCTTCGGCGGAGGCGGCGGTGTGGATCCACACATGGGCGCCCCGGGACTGGGTGAAGACCCGCTGCCAGGGGTTCGTCGCATAGCCGAAGAGCGCCGCCGCCAGCAGCAGGGAGGCGACGATGCCGACGGTGGCGAGGACCAGGAACAGCGCCTCGCCGCGATGGGTCCGCAGGTCCGAGTGCGCCCAGCGCAACATGGCTCGCATGGGTCAGTCCTTCAGCTCCAGCACGGCGGGGACCCCCGCGCGGGGCGTCGGCGTGCCGTCCAGCTCGACGTCGTCGGCGATGCGGCCGTCGAAGAAGCTGATGACCCGGTCGGCCGCACTCGCCAGCCGTGCGTCGTGCGTGACCAGGAGGATCGTCTGCCCCCGCCGGTGGAAACGGGACAGCACCCGCGTCACCTCGCGGGTGCCCTTGCTGTCCAGACTGCCCGCCGGCTCGTCGGCCAGCAGCAGCGGCGGACGGTTCACCAGGGCGCGGGCGAGCGCGACCCGCTGCTGCTCGCCGCCGGAGAGCTCGCCCGGCATGCTGCGCTCCTTGCCGGTGAGCCCCAGCTCGGCCAGCAGCTCCTCGCGCTCGGCGCGCGCCCGTCTGGCGGAGACCCCGGCCAGCAGCGCCGGCAGTTCCACGTTGTCCGCGACGGACAGGTCCGAGACCAGGTTGAAGAACTGGAACACGATGCCGATGCGGCGTCGGCGCTCCACGGCCCAGCGCGCCTCGCTGTAGTCGTCGGTGCGCTCACCGCCCAGCCAGATGCTGCCGCTGTCCGGCCGCTGGAGCCCGCCCAGCAGATGCAGCAACGTCGACTTGCCCGCCCCGGACGGACCGGTGACGGCCACGAACTCGCCCTCCCGCACGCACAGGTCCACTCCGCGCACGGCATGGGCGGGGGCGCCCTGCCCGTGGTGGGTCTTGACGAGGCCCTCGGCCCGCAGCACAGGGATGGGGGCGTCGCTCACCGAGGCTCCTCCAGTTCCTCCTGGCAGCGCTCCAGCCAGTCGAGGTCGGCCTGGAGGTGCAGCATGGCGCCCTCGATCAGCAGCCGGGAGACACGGTTGTCCCGGCCGTTCTCGGCTGTGGAGAGCTTCGACAGGTTGCGCATGGTGTTCAGGTAGTGGCGCCGTTGTCTGTTGATGAGGGCGATCTGGTCGGCGAGACCGGTCTGCGGGGCGAGCGCGAGCTTCATGAAGAACTCGTCCCTGACCCGCGGCTCGTCCGCCGTCTCCTCGTACCAGGCGCGCAGCGCCTCCCGCCCGGCGTCGGTGAGGTGGTAGATCTTCTTGTTGGGCCGGCTCGACTGCTCGACCTCCTCGCCCTCGATCAGGCCCGACTTCTCGAGGCGGCCGAGGGTCACATAGATCTGGCCGACGTTCGGCTGAGGGTACGCGGCGCCCAGCAGTTGCTCAAGGTCCTGCTTGAGCTCGTAGCCGTGGGCCGGGCCGCGCGCCAGCAGGGCCAGGAGGGGCAGGCGCACTCGAGCTGTCCTCCTCGCAGCCTCGTATTGTGTTCCAGGCCCTAGTATCGCCCATACCTAACAGGTATACATGGCCTCTGACTCCGGGCGACGGTGCCCGGCGCCGGTGTACTGGGAGGAACCTATGCGGTGGATACGCGCCGCCGGTAGGGGCCTTCTCGTCCTCGCGGTCGTTCTGGCCGGTTACGGTGCCTCCGGCGCGCAGGCCGACGGCGGACTCAGGGGCCGGGGTCCGCTGACCCTCGCCACCGCGGGCGATCTCACCGGCTATCTCGGCCCGCTCCTCGCGGGCTGGAACCGCGCCCACCCCGGGGAGAAGGTCACCCTCGTCGAACTGCCGGACTCCGCCGACGAGACCCGCGCCCAGATGATCACCGATCTGCGCGCCGGCGCGCGCGGCCGGTTCGACGTGCTCAACATCGACGTCACCTGGACCTCGGAGTTCGCCGCCGCCGACTGGATCCGCCCGCTGCCGAGGAACCGTTTCCCGCTCGGCAGCTTCCTCCCGCCGGTCGTGGACACGGCGACGTACGACGGACAGCTCTACGCCGTCCCGTACGTCACCAACGCCGGCCTCCTCCTCTACCGCTCGGACGTCCTCGCGGCGGAGGGCGTCCCGCCGCCGCGCACCTGGGCCGAACTGGAACGCTCGGCGAAGACCGTCGCGCCCCGGCACGGACTCGGCGGCTACGCGGGCCAGTTCCTGCCCTACGAGGGCCTCACCGTCAACGCGGCCGAGGCCGTGTACTCGGCGGGCGGCACCATCCTCGGCGACGAGGGCGAACGCGTCACCGTCGGCTCGGCGGCACGCGAGGGGATCGGCTTCCTCGCCCGCGGTGTGCGCGAGGGCTGGATCCCCCGGGAGGCGCTGGAGTACAAGGAGGAGGAGTCCAGACAGGCGTTCCAGGACGGCCGGCTGCTCTTCCTGCGCAACTGGCCCTACGCCTACGTCAGCGCCTCCGCCGAGGGCTCCGCGGTCGCCGGGAAGATCGGCGCCGTGCCGCTGCCCGGCCCGAACGGCCCCGGCACCAGTGTGCTCGGCGGCTCCAACCTGGCCGTCAGCAGCCACGCCGAGCACCCCGACACCGCCGCGCGCCTGATCGCGTACCTCACCGGCGAGCGCGTCCAGCGGCAGGTCCTCACCCGGGGCGCGCTGCCTCCCGTACGCGCGGAGCTGTACGAGGACCCGGAGCTGGTGCGCGAGTTCCCGTACCTGCCGACGCTGCGCGCGAGCGTTCTCGCGGCGGCGCCCCGGCCGAAGAGCCCGCGGTACGACCAGGTCAGCATGGTCGTGCAGGCGGTCGTGCACGACGCCATGGCCGGACACCGGACCCCCGAGGAGTCCGTGCGCCGACTGACCCGCGAACTCGCGGCGATCTCCCGCGGCTAGGGGACCCCTAGGCCATCGCTCACCCCTCCCTAGTTACATGTTAGGTAACGCGGATGTCTCACATGGCATTCAGCTGCCCTGATAAATCCTTATTTGTCTCCCCGACTTCCCGGTAGCTTCCGTCGACTCGTTGACACCTCCGCGACATCCCTACCTAACATGCATGCATAACCGTCAGGTCGCACAGACAGGTCAACGGGTGAGCTCCAAGCACATCGACACACGTCGCTGGTGGCGCGACGCAGTGATCTACCAGGTGTACGTCCGCAGCTTCCTGGACAGCACGGGCGACGGCGTCGGCGATCTCGCCGGGGTCAGGGCCGGACTGCCGTACCTGAGGAAACTGGGCGTCGACGGGATCTGGCTGAGCCCCTTCTACCCCTCGCCGCAGCACGACCACGGCTACGACGTCGCCGACTACCGCGACGTCGACCCGCTCTTCGGCGACCTCGCCGAGTTCGACCTGCTCGTGGCGGACGCCCGGCGGCTGGGCATCAAGGTGCTGCTCGACATCGTCCCCAACCACTGCTCCAGCGAGCACCCCTGGTTCCGCGAGGCGCTCGTCGCACCGCCCGGCGGCGCGGCCCGCTCCCGCTTCCACTTCGCCGACGGCCGGGGACCGGACGGCGCCGAACCGCCCAACAACTGGCACGCCATGTTCGGCGGCCCCGCCTGGTCCCGCGTCACCGAGACCGACGGCCGCCCCGGCCAGTGGTACCTGCACATGTTCACGCCCGAGCAGCCCGACTGGAACTGGCGTGACGCCGAGGTCGGCGCGTACTTCGACGGCGTCCTGCGTTTCTGGCTCGACCGGGGCGTCGACGGCTTCCGCATCGACGTCGCCGCCGGGCTCTTCAAGCACCCCGAACTGCCCGACTCCCCGGACCCCGAGGCCGACGCCCGCACCCGCGACTCGGTCAACCCGCTCGCCTGGAACCAGCCCGAGGTCCACGACGTGTGGCGGCACTGGCGCGCGGTGTGCGAGGAGTACACCGCGCACGACGGCCGCGAACGGCTCCTGGTCGGCGAGGTCTCCGTCCCGACGGCCCGCGAACACGCCCGGTACGTCCGCCCCGACGAACTGCACCAGGCCTTCTTCTTCGACCTGCTGAGCGCCTCCTGGGACGCCGACGCCTTCCGCAAGGTCATCACCGAGGCCATGCAGGACATCGCCGGCACCGGCTCGACCGTCACCTGGGTCCTGAACAACCACGACCAGGTCCGCACCGTCACCCGCTACGGCGAACCGGCCACCGAGGGCAGCGGCCTCGGCGCCGCCCGCGCCCGCGCCGCCGCCCTGCTGATGCTGGCCCTGCCCGGCGCGGCGTACATCTACCAGGGCGAGGAGCTGGGCCTGCCCGAGGTGGTCGACCTGCCCGACGACGTGCTCACCGACCCCATCTTCCGCCGCACCGGAAGCCGCGCCCGCATCCGCGACGGCTGCCGCGTCCCGCTGCCGTGGTCCGGACAGGCCTCACCCTTCGGCTTCACCTCCGGAGTCGAGGGCGCCAAGCCCTGGCTGCCGCAGCCCGACTACTTCGCCGAGTACGCCACCGACCGCGCCCTCGCCGACACCCGCTCCTTCTGGCACCTGTACCGCGACGGACTGCAACTGCGCGCGGCCCTGCCCCAGTTGGGCGAGGGATCGCTGCGCTGGCTGGACACCCAGCCCGACGTCCTCGGCTTCGTCCGCGGCGACGGCCTCGTCTGCGCGGTCAACTTCGGTACGGCACCCGCGTCGGCGCCCGTCCCCGGCACCCCGCTGCTGTCCAGTGGCCCCTGCCCGGCCGGGGTCCTCCCCGGCGCCACGGCCGCCTGGTGGATCGGCGACGACACCGCTTCCTGAGCCCCACACCCCCCTCACCCCCAGCACCCTCCGCACCGGCCGTGATCCGTCCCGGCCGCCCGCTCCATCACCTTGCGACACTTTCCGAAGGGACATCGACGATGATGCGACCACGTACCACCCTGCCCGCGAGCTGTAGCGCCCTCGTCCTCACGCTGGCGCTCGGCGCGACCGCGTGCGGGGGAGGGGGGCCCGTCGCCGCGGGCGGCGGAGACAGGACGCTCGACGGCCAGACCGTCTCCGTCGCCGGCGTCTGGTCCGGCACCGAGCAGAAGAACTTCCAGAAGGTCCTGGACGCCTTCACCGAGAAGACCGGCGCCAAGACCCAGTTCGTCTCCACCGGCGACAACGTCTCCACCGTCGTCGGCAGCAAGATCGAGGGCGGCAACGCCCCCGACGTGGTGATGGTCCCGCAGGTCGGCGTGCTCCAGCAGTTCGCCGAGGCGGGCTGGCTCAAGCCGCTGTCCGCCGCCGCGACCAAGTCCGTCGACGCCCACTACGCCGACGTCTGGAAGGACTACGGCAGCGTCGACGACACCCTCTACGGCCTGTACTTCAAGGCGGCCCACAAGTCGACCGTCTGGTACAGCCCCGACGCCCTCGACCAGGCCGGCGTCCAGCCGCCGAAGACGTACGAGGAGATGCTGAAGGCCGGGCGGACCGTCTCCGACTCGGGCCTCGCCGCGTTCTCCGTCGCCGGACAGGACGGCTGGACGCTCACCGACTGGTTCGAGAACGTCTACCTCTCCCAGGCCGGGCCCGAGAAGTACGACGCCCTCGCCGCACACGAGCTGAAGTGGACCGACCGGAGCGTGGTCGACGCCCTCACCACTCTCGGCGACCTGTTCTCGGACGAGCAGCTCCTGGCGGGCGGACAGAAGGGCGCCCTGAACACCGACTTCCCCGGCTCCGTCGAGAAGGTCTTCGGGCCCGAGCCCGAGGCCGGCATGGTCTACGAGGGCGACTTCGTCGCCGGTGTCGCCAAGGACCAGTTCGGCCGCAAGATCGGCGAGGACGCGGACTTCTTCCCCTTCCCGCCGGTCGGCGGCGGGAAGGCGCCCGTGGTCAGCGGCGGTGACGCGGCCGTCGTCCTGAAGGACGGCAAGAACACCGAGGCCGGCATGGCCCTCCTGGAGTACCTGGCGACCCCCGAGGCCGCCGCCGTGTGGGCGGAGGCGGGCGGCTTCCTGTCCCCGAACAAGGGACTCGACCTCTCCGCCTACGGCGACGACGTCACCCGTACCACCGCCAAGTCCCTGATCGCGGCCGGGGACACGGTCCGCTTCGACATGTCCGACCAGGCACCGGCCGCGTTCGGCGGGACCAAGGGCGCGGGGGAGTGGAAGATCCTCCAGGACTTCCTGCGTGACCCCTCCGACCCGGAGGCGACCGCGGACCGGCTGGAGAACGCCGCGGCCAAGGCCCACAAGGACTGACCGCGATGACCGCCACACTCACGAAGGTGGCCGGTCCGCCCGCCGCCGGAAGCGCCGCCCCCGAGCGGCGCTCCCGGCGGCGGGGCCGGATCGTCGCCCTCCTCTTCGTCCTCCCCGCGCTGCTCCTGCTGGGCGCCCTCGTCCTCTACCCGGTGCTGTTCTCGGTCGGCCGCAGCTTCTTCGACGCCTCCGGCACCCGGTTCGTGGGCGGCGACAACTACACCGAGATGTTCCGTGACCCGGCCACCCTCAAGGCCGTGCGCAACACCACCGTCTGGGTCGTGGTGGCGCCCGCTCTGCTCACCGGGCTGGGACTGATCCTCGCCGTCCTCGTCGAGAAGGTCCGCTGGGCGACGGCGTTCAAGCTGCTGCTCTTCATGCCGATGGCCGTCTCCTTCCTGGCCGCCGGCATCATCTTCCGGCTCGCCTACGACGAGGACCCCGACAAGGGCGTCCTCAACGCGGCGGTGGTCGGCGTCCACGACGCCTTCCGGGGCACCTCCTCCTACCCCACGGCCCGCGCCCGCGAGGACCAGGGCCTCACCGCCGGCGGCGACGGCTCGTACCGTACGACCGCCACCGTGTCGCCCGGTGACACGGTCGCCCTCGGTCTGGTCGGCGTCGCGCCGAAGGACCTCGACGGCGCGGAACCCGCCCGCGCGGCGGCGGCCCGGGCGGCGGGCCCCGACGAGCTGCGCGGCGTCGTCTACCTGGACTTCACCCCCGGCGGGGGAGGGAAGCAGGGCGAGGTGGACCGCCGGGAGAGCGGACTGCCGGCCATGAAGGTCGAGGCGGTGCGGGACGGGAGGACGGTCGCGAGCACGACCACGGCGGCCGACGGCTCCTTCCGCTTCCCGGACCTGGAGGCGGGCTCGTACACGGTCACGCTCCCCGGTTCGAACTTCGCCCCGCCCTACGAGGGCATCTCCTGGCTCGGTCCGACGCTCGTCACCCCCGCCGTCATCGGCGCCTACCTGTGGATCTGGACCGGCTTCGCGATGGTGCTCATCGGCGCCGGGCTGTCGACCCTGCCACGGGACACGCTGGAGGCGGCGCGGATGGACGGCGCCAACGAGTGGCAGGTGTTCCGCCGGATCACCGTGCCGCTGCTGGCCCCGGTCCTGACCGTGGTCTTCGTGACCCTCGTCATCAACGTGATGAAGGTCTTCGACCTCGTCTACATCATCGCGCCCGGACCGGTGCAGGAGGACGCCACCGTGCTCGCCACCCAGATGTGGCTGGTCTCCTTTGGCGGCGGCAACGACCAGGGGCTCGGCAGCGCGCTCGGTGTCCTGCTCCTCCTGCTGGTCGTCCCCGCGATGGTCTTCAACGTCCGCCGCTTCAAAGGAAGTCAGCGATGAACGTCACCGCGCTCAGGCGGGCGCTCGGCAACAGTCTCGTGCAGGCCTTCCTCGTGGTCGTCGGCCTGATCTGGCTCACCCCGCTCGCCGGACTGCTCCTGTCGTCCCTGCGCTCCACCGAGGACACGGCCCGGGGCGGCTGGTGGACGGCGCTCGCCAGTCCCGGCCGGCTGTCGTTCGACAACTACTCCGCGTTGCTGGGCAACTCCGGTATCACCCGGGCGTTCTGGAACACGGTCCTGATCTCGGTGCCCACGACCGTCCTCGTCGTCGTCATCGCGGCCCTCGCCGGATACGCCTTCGCCTGGCTGGACTTCCCCGGCCGGGACCCGCTCTTCCTGCTGGTGGTCGCCCTGTTGGTGGTGCCGGTCCAGATCGGTCTGCTGCCGGTGGCCAAACTCTTCGGCCAGCTGGGGCTGTTCGGCACCATCCCGGGGGTCGTCCTCTTCCACGTCTCCTACGGGCTGCCGTTCGCGATCTTCCTGCTGCGGAACTACTTCGCCGAGATGCCGAAGGAGATGCTGGAGGCGGCCCGGATGGACGGGGGCGGCGAGTGGCGCATCTTCACCCGTCTCGTCCTGCCCGTGGGCCGGCCGGCCATCGCCAGCCTCGCCATCTTCCAGTTCCTGTGGGTGTGGAACGACATGCTGGTGGCGCTCCTGTTCGCCGACAGCTCGGCACAGCCGCTGACCGTGGAACTCCAGTCACAGATCAGGCAGTTCGGCAGCAACATCGACGTCCTGGCCCCCGGTGCCTTCCTCTCCCTGATCGTGCCGGTCGCCGTGTTCTTCGCCTTCCAGCGGCACTTCGTCCAGGGGGTGATGGCGGGATCCGTGAAGTGACGCCGTGGGCACGGCGGTTGTGGCGCGTTCCCGACTTGCCCATCGGGAAAGTCGGGGGCTAACTTTCCTCCTGGGAAAGTCGAGTTGGCGCGGGAGGGCGAGGGACGTGGGCATGCCGGTGGACGCCGAACAGGCATGGAGGGATCTGCAACGCATCCGGGTGCCGCAGGAGCGGGTGTACGACGAGTTCGAGCACACCGTGTCCGGCGGGCGCGGCACGACCTACGGCACGGCCGCGCTCATGTGGGTGTTCCTGGCCGGCGTGGGCATGGACCTGCCCCAGTGGGGCGTCGGACTGTTCGTGGCCGCCTACGTCGGCCTGTTGGGCCTGCTGGTCGTGATGAGCGGCCGCAGGAGTCGGATGCGGCTGCACCACACGCGCTGCCCTGGGCGCATGTGGGCCGCGTTCGGAGCGGCGGCGGTGCTGGTCGGCGGGACGATCGTGCTGTCGGACCACCTGACAGAGTCACTGGCGCCGATCCACGCCGCCCCCGTCCAGGCCACGGCCGCGGTGGCCGTGTACCTGCTCTCCCTCGGTCCCGCCAACCGCTGGGCGGCCGAATCGGTTCGGCGCGGCGGCGAACCGGCGGCGGACGAGGAGGCGAGTCGATGAGCACCCCCAGAGGCTTCGACGAGTTGATCCACCCCGCCACCCGGCTCTCGGTGGTCGCGCTGCTCGCCGCCACCGAATGGGCGGACTTCGCGTTCGTCCGCGACAGCCTCTCGCTCAGCGACTCCGCCCTCTCCAAACAACTGCACACCCTGGAGGAGGCCGGATACCTGGAGCTGCGCAAGGAGGGCGGCGGCCGCAGGCGGCGCACCCGGGTACGGCTGACGGACCGGGGCCGCGCCGCCTTCGAGGGGCATGTCGCGGCGCTCCGGGCGATCGTCGAGGGCGCCGGCTCCCCGACCGCGACGGACACCTCGGCACGACAGGGACAGCACGCGGAGGCCGGACGATGAAGGGGCACACCGACGCACGGACCGTCGTCCACGCGCGCGACGTGACGATGTCGTACGGCGCCCTCGACGTCCTGCGTGGTGTCGACCTGGACATCCGCCGAGGCGAGGTCTTCGCGCTGCTCGGCCCGAACGGGGCCGGGAAGACCACCACCGTCGAGATCCTGGAGGGCTTCCGACGGCGTTCGGCCGGCGAGGTGAGCGTCCTCGGGACGGACCCGGAGCGGGGCGACGACGCGTGGCGAGCCCGGATCGGACTGGTCCTGCAGTCCTGGCGCGGCCACCGCGGCTGGCGGGTCGCCGAACTGCTGACGCACTTCGCGACGTACTACCCCAACCCGCGCGACCCGGCCGAACTGCTCGAACTGGTCGGCCTCACCGAGCAGGCCGGCCGGCAGGTGGGCCGGCTGTCCGGCGGCCAGCGCCGGCGGCTGGACGTCGCGCTCGGCATAGTCGGCCGCCCCGAACTCCTCTTCCTGGACGAGCCGACCGCCGGCTTCGACCCGGAGGCGCGGCACGAGTTCCACGGCCTGGTGGAACGGCTGGCCCGCGACGAAGGCGTCACCGTCCTGCTCACCACCCACGACCTGGCGGAGGCCGAGCGGCTCGCGGACCGGATCGCCATGCTGGTCGGCGGCCGGATCCGGGCCTGCGGCACCCCCGCGGAACTGGCCCGGCGCGCCGCCGCCCGAGCCGAGGTCCGCTGGACGGCCGGCGACGGTACGTCCCGCCGCGAACGCACCGAGGACCCCTCCCGGCTGGTCTGGGAGCTCCACCGGCACGCGGACGGCCCGATCGCCGACCTGGAGGTCCGCCGCCCCACGCTGGAGGACACCTATCTGCACATGGTGCACCGGGAGGCCGACGGTGCGGACCGCGCCGTGGACGAGGAGGCGGGGGTCGCGTGAAAGGGTCACCCATGACGAACACGTGGCGTGCCGGGCTCCAGCGCGGCGGCATCGAGCTGCGGCACTTCGTGCGCAGCGGCAAGGAGATGTCCAGCCATCTGACCAACGTGGTCGTCGCGCTGCTCGTCGCCGCCTGGATCGGCGACGACGTGCCCGGCACCCGGACCCCCATGTCCCATCTGGTGCTGGCGGGTTTCGCCGCCTACCTGCTGTTCCAGATCGGTCTGATCAACCTCCCGCAGATACTCGTGACCGAGCGGGAGGAGGGCGCCCTGCTGCGGCTGCGTGCCACGCCCGGCGGGATACCGGCCTATCTCGTCGCCAAGTCCGTGCTGGTGGTCGTGGTGTCGGTCGGCACGCTGGCGCTTCTCCTCGGGGCCGCGGCGCTGCTGGTGGACGGGCCGCTGCCGCGGGGGCCGGGCGGCTGGCTGACGCTGCTGTGGGTCACCACGCTCGGTCTGCTCGCCGTCGTACCGCTCGGCGCGGCCATAGGCGCCGTACTGCCCAATCCCCGTGAGGCGCTGGCGTTGATCATGCTGCCGACGATGGGGCTGCTGCTCACCTCGGGGGTGGTCTTCCCCCTCACCGTGCTGCCCGTGCCGGTCCAGCAGGTGGCCGCGGTCTTCCCACTCAAGTGGATGGCGCAGGGCCTGCGTTCGGCACTGCTCCCGGACTCGGCACGGGCCGCCGAGACGGCCGGCTCCTGGGAACTGCCCCTGGTCGCCCTGGTGCTGACCGCCTGGGCCGTGCTGGGCTTCCTCCTCGCGGTCCCCCTGCTGCGCCGCGCGGCCCGCCGCGAGTCCGGCTCCCGGCTGGCCGCGCGCCACCGCCGGGCGGAACGGAGCGGCGCGCCGTCCGCCTAGCCGGTGGGCGCGCCCCACCTGTTGACATGTGCACGGTTGATTTCTATGGTCCGGACCAAGCTTCTGTATTCGGAACGACGTTCTCATTCCTGAACGAATTTTCCTGAACGGAAGAGGTCACCGGATGTCACGCACCAGAACCGCCCTGCTCGGTGTACTCGCCCTGCTGGCCGGGCTGTTGAGCGTCCAGTTCACCGGCCCGGCCCCACGCGCGGAGGCCGCCCCGGCCGCCTTCGCCCACCCCGGTGTGCTGGTGAGCCGGGGTCAGCTCGACCATGCCCGGTCGAAGGTGCAGGCCGGCCGGCAGCCGTGGAAGGCCGCCTACGACGCCATGATGGCCAGCCCCTACGCCTCCCTGTCGCGTCCCGCCACACCGCGGCCCGTCGTCGAGTGCGGCTCCTCGTCCAACCCCAACAACGGCTGCACCGACGAGCGCCAGGACGCCGTCGCCGCCTACACGCAGGCGCTCGCCTGGTACTTCACCCGCGACAGCCGGCATGCCAGGAAGGCCGTCGAGATCATGGACGCCTGGTCCGCCACCATCACCGACCACACCAACAGCAACGCCCCGCTGCAGACCGGCTGGGCCGGTTCCACCTGGCCGCGCGCCGCCGAGATCATCAAGTACACCTACGACGGCGGCTGGCCGGGCGCGAACCGTTTCGCGACCATGCTGCGCGACGTGTACCTCCCCGAGGTGATCAACGGCGCCCCGACCAAGAACGGGAACTGGGAACTGGTCATGACCGAGGCGGCGCTCGGCATCGCCGTCTTCATCGAGGACCGCGCCGCCTACGACAAGGCCGTCGCCACCTATCTCGCCCGCGTACCGGCGTACGTCTACCTGAACGGCGACGGCGACCTGCCCGAGCCGCCCGCCGGCAGCAGCATCGACACCCGTGCCGAGATCGTCAAGTACTGGCAGGGGCAGAGCACCTTCACCGACGGCCTCGCCCAGGAGACCTGCCGCGACTTCGGGCACACCGGCTGGGGCATCGCCTCCCTCGCCAACATCGCGGAGACCAGCCGGATCCAGGGCCAGGACCTCTACCCCAGGATCCAGGACCGGCTCCGCCACGCGCTGGGCTTCCACACGTCCTACGAGAACGGCACCGCCGTGCCCTCCTGGCTGTGCGGCGGCTCGGTCGCCCAGGGGCTCGGCCGGGTCACCGAGGTCGGCTTCAACGCCCTCCACCACCGCCTCGGCATCGCGATGTCCCGCACCCAGAAGTACACCGAGGCCCACCGGCCCTCGGGCACGGACAGCTACTTCAACGCCTGGACGACGCTCACACACGCGGAGAACCCCAACTGAGCGCCGCCCGCCGATGGTTGGCGGCCGGCCGGTGCCGTGCCGCCCGGTGAGGTGATCTGCGCCTCACGAGCAACCCTCTCGGCGCGCACGGCATCTTGATCGGTGACGGACGCCGCCCCGGCTCCTGGGGCGGCGTTGATTTTCGCTCTCTATACACGGCATGTATACACAGCGTGTATAGGGCGCATCCACCGAAAGGGTTCCATGTACGGCAAGGCGTTCGCGCCCGAATACCAAGGCGCTCTGACCACCCTGTCCGTGAATTCCTCCCTGACCGAGGTACTGGCGGCCGGCACACGGCAGTTGAGAGAGGCCGAGCGCGCCGGGGAGCACGGCGAGGCGGCACGCTCCGGACTCGCCGTGGCCGAGGCGCACCGCCGGCTGGGGCAGATCGGTGAGGCGGACCGGGCGTGGAAGGCGAGTTATCGCGCGGCCAGAGCGGTGGGGGACACGGGAGCGATGGCCTGGGCCCTGTGGAGCGGTGGCACGCTGGCCCGGCAACGAGGCTCGTTCGCCCTGGCCCGGCGGCTCCTCGGACTGGCGGCCGAACTGGGCGAACGGGGCGGCGACATCGTCGTGCGCGGCTACTCCCTCGCGGGACTGGCCGAGACGGGGCGGATCCAGGGCGACTACGAGGCCGTCGCCCAGCTGCACGAACAGCTGCTGGCCGAGGCCCGGCGACGCGGGGAGGCGCGCCACACGGTGTGGGCGCTGGAGGGCATCGCGCAGATCCACCGCCAACGGGGCTCCTACGACACCGCCTACGCGATGTTCGAAGAGGCGGCCCTGATAGCCGCGGGCGCCGACGACCGGCGCGGCCACGCCTGGGCACTGCGCGGGCTCGCCGACATCGTCTCGGCACGGGACGGGGACGTCGAGCGGGCGCTCGTCCTGCTGTCGGAGGCCGAGGAGATGTGCCGGGAGATGCGGCTGTCCAGCGCGCTGGCCTACAACCACAAGATGCGTGGCAACGTCCTCTACCGGGCGGGGCGTCATGCCGAGGCACGGGACACCTACGAACGCGCCCTCGCGGAGTTCCGTGAGATGAGCGAGCCACGCGGGCAGGCACTGTCCAGGCTGGGGCTGGTCAAGTCCCTCGCCCGACTGGGCCGGAACCCCGCCGAGACCGCTTCGGAACTCGCCGATCTGGCGCGGGAGCTGGAGCGGATCGGACTCCGGCACGCGCGGCAGATGGTGGAGCGCGCACGGGACGAGCTCGGCCTGCGGGACGAAGACGAACATGCTCTGCGGGACCAGGGCGAACTCCCCGCACACGACCAGGCGCGCCCTGACGACCAGGCGCACCGCGGAGCGCGGACCGCCGAGCGCGGTGTCCGGGCGGAGGCCGTACGGTGACCCCGCTCTCCTCCGCCCTGCGGGCACCGACCGACGTCCCCCTCGTGCTGGCACGCTGCCGCGAGCTGGTGCGTCCGGCCCTGCGGGACGCGGTCGGGCGGATGCACCCCTGGGTGGGTGAGATGGCCGCGTACTCCTTCGGCTGGTGCGAGGTGGGTGGCGCCCCGGCCCCGGCGGCCGCGCCCGGGGGAAAGGGAGTGCGACAGGCACTGGCCGTGCTCGGCGCCGAGGCGGTGGGCGCCGCCGGATCGGCCGGGGTGCCCGCGGCGGTCGCGGTGGAGTTGGTGCACACCTTCTCGCTGCTGCACGACGACATCATGGACGGTGACACGGCCCGCCGCCGTCGCCCCGCCGTCTGGGCGGCCTACGGCACGGGGCCCGCGGTTCTCGCGGGCGACGCCCTGTTCGCGCTGGCCGTCGAGACGCTCGCGGCCACCGGGGCGGGTCCCACCGCGCTGCGCGTGCTGTCGGCGGCGCTGGGCGACCTGGTGCACGGTCAGGCCGAGGACCTGCTGTTCACCACGCGCCCCTGGACGGGGCCCGAGCGGGTGCGGCCCGCGGAGTACCGGGCGATGGCCGAGGGCAAGACCGGGGCCCTGCTCGGCAGCGCGGCCGCGCTCGGCGCACTGCTGGGCGGCGGCCCGCCGCACGTGGTCTCGGCGCTCGACCGGGCCGGCCGCCGTCTCGGCCTGGCGTTCCAGATCGTCGACGATGTGCTGGGCATCTGGGGCGACCCCGAGGTCACCGGCAAACCCGTGCACGGCGATCTTCGGGAGCGCAAGAAGACCCTCCCCGTCCTGGCCGCGCTCGACTCCCCGACCACCGAGGCGCGGCGTCTGGCCGTGCTCCTGGAGTCGGGGGCGGACCCCGAAGAGGCGGCCGGCCTCGTCGAGGCGGCCGGCGGCAGGACGGCGGCTCTGGACGAGGCACGGGCGCACATCGCCGCCGCGGACGCCGAACTGGCCGACGTCCTGCCGGAGGGCGGCGCCGGGGACGAGTTGCGGGCGCTGTCGCGGTACCTGGTGCTGCGTGACCTCTGAGCAGCGGGTCTTCGCCTCCGGCGGCGCCGACCGCCGGGGCGCGCCTCGCCCCCGCGTACGTCCGTGGCGTGTTCTCCACATGTGACCGGTGAGCCGGGGACGGATGCGGGTACACGGGGCGCCATGACGCCGAGGAAAGACCATCTGATGCCGCCGCCCGTCGTGCGGCAACTGCGACGCATCCGAGCCTTCTACGCGACCGCCGCCGTCCTGTGGGCGGCGTCGGCGGCCGAGGAAGGGTGGACGCGTCCCGGAAGCCAGCCCATGTGGGTGTCCGTGGTGCTTCTGTTGGTCTTCACCGGGCTGTTGTCCCTGACGTCCCTGTGGCTACGGCGTCACCGGTCCGCCGAAGCGGGCCCGACGGACGCCCGGACAGCCGGCGCGTCGACACGCGTGTCGGCGCGGGCCCGCCTCGTCCAACAGCTCAGGACCATGGGCGCGGGGCCCGCGGCGGAACGGTGACCCTCGCGCCCGCCGTCACGGCCGAACCGACCCCCGCCCCCGCGCCGGTTGCGCCGTCCGGGCGAGCCGGCGCAGCAGGGTGCCGCGGCCGCCGTCGGGAACGGTCCACAGGGTCTGGCCCCTGACCCCCCACCGCTCCAGCAGCGCGTTGGCGGCGAGGAATCCGCTCGTGGCCGCCCGCTCCATCAGAGCGACCGGGAGGCCGGTGCGGACCAGATCCCCGGCCACCACCAGGGCGGGGTCGCTGGTGCGGACCGTGGGCCGGTCGCCGTACCCGCCGACCGGGAACAGCGGGCAGTCGGCCCGCCACTCGTGCCGTTCGTCCAGCACCCTCGCCGCCCGCGTCTCGGGGTACACCCGGTGCAACTGCTCCAGCAGACGCTTCTGTTCGACATCCCGGGGCGAGCCGTCGGACAGGGCGTAGGCGTGCAGTTCCACGACGGATCCGCCGGTGCGGGCGGCCCAGCGCGCGGCCTCGCCCTCCCACCGGTCGAGCACGCTGACGTTGTCGAGCGTGCCGTACCCGGCGGTGCCCAGGAAGCCGGGACGGCCGGCGGCGACGGGGCGGTCCAGCCACAGACGGGAGACCAGGAACGGCGGCGCGCCGCGCAGGGCCGCCACCCGCTCGCGCCACGCCGTGTCCGCCAGCCGCGGGGAACCTTGGACGAGCGAGCGGAGGCCGCCCGTTTCCAGGGCCAGGACGACCGCGTCGTACCGGCGTTCCTCCTCACCCGCGGCGACGAGGAAGCCGCCGTCGGGCGTGGGCTCGACCGCCTCGACCGGGGTTCCGGTGTGCAGGTCGGCCCCGTGGCCGCGCAGATAGGCGGCGAGGGGGTCCCACAGGGCGGTGGGGAAGGGCTCGTCGGGGACGTCGAACAGGAGCCCTTCCGCCGAGCCGAGGAAGTAGATGTGGAACATGAGGACCATCTCGGCCGCGGACAGTTCGCGCGGATCGGCGAAGAAGCTGCGGGAGAACACCTCGAACGCGAGGTGCTGCGCGGCCTCGGGGAACCGGATCGCGTCGAGGAAGTCGCGGGCGCTGACGTGGTCGAGGCGGGTGTGGACGTCGGGGACCCGCACGTCCAGCAGCGGCAGCGCGGCGACCGGGTGCATCCGGACCAGGTCCCGGAGCCCGAAGGAGGGGCTGAGGGCGACGAAGCCCAGCACGCTCCACGGCGGGGTGCGCGGGACGTGCCGGAAGCTGTCGTGGAGACCGTCGGCGTGTCGCAGGGGGTAGTCGGGCAGCGCGCGCAGGCGGGTCAGGCCGGGGTCGGTCCGCCGCAGCAGTCCGCGGAGGTTGTAGTACTGGCGGAAGAACGCGTGGAAGCCGCGGCTCATGGTGACGGTGGTCCCGTCGGACAGCACGGTCGGCCGGCCCGCCAGCCGTCCGCCGAGGACCTGCTCCCGTTCGTGGAGGGTGACCCGCACCCCGCGCTCCGCGAGGGCGGTCGCGGCGGCCAGCCCGGCGATACCGCCCCCGACGACAGCGGTCGTCGGCGGCCGGTCGCCCATGAAGCGCGGGGCACCCGGTACCGCGTTCACCCTGCGGACCCGCCGGTCCCTGCCCGGCCGCAGCGGGTCGCCGCCCCGGCGGGCCCTCATCGGCCGTCCTCGGCGGTGGCGGGCCGGCGGGCGACGATCGTGTGCGTGATGCCGGTCTGCCATCCGGGCAGGGGCAGGACCCGTACGGCTTCGAAGTCATGGGAGCGGACCCGTGCGGCGAAGTCGCCGGCGGTGTCGAACTCCACCACGCTGCGCCACAGATGGCGGTAGAGGTCGCCGTCGCCGAGGGCGGTGGCGACGGGCAGGACCAGGCCACGGCACACCCCGGTCCACACGGCCCGGTCGAGGGGCCGGCCGCTGAGGGTGTACTCGTGCACCGCCAGGCGGCCTCGGGGGGCCAGGACGTCCCGCACGGTCGACAGGACGCCGTCGGGATCGGTGACGTTCCGGAAGAGATAGGCGGCGAACACGGCTTCGAACGGGCCTTCCACACCAGCCTCCGCCAGCCGCTCGGCGGGCGCGCACACGAAGTTCACCCCCGCGTGCCAGGGCTTGCGGGCCGCACGCTCCAGCATGCCCGCCGAGGCGTCCACCGCGGTGATCTCGGCCTCGGGGAGAACGGCGGTGAGCGCGGCGGTCGACGCACCGGTACCGCAGCCGAGGTCCAGGACACGCAGACCGGCCCCCCGCCCGGGCAGCCCGAGACGGCGCGCAGAGCGGCGCAACTGGCTGTGATAGCCGGGGTTGGCGGACACCAGCGTGTCGTAGCTGCGCGAGGCGTGGTCGAAGGCGGCGGCCAGGTCCTCGTCGCGGAGCAGCGTCATGGGATCTCCTCGGTCTGGTGCACGGAAGGTCGCCGTGCCGGTCATGGGCGGCCGGGGCCGCGGTCCGGGAACGGTCCGCCGGAGAAGGGCTGCTCGGCGGATCCGCGGGGCAGCCAGGACAGTTCCACCGCGGAGCGGAGCATCGGCAGCACGGGCGTGCGCAGGCCGAGGGCGAGATCCTCGTGCAGGCGGGTGCTCCCGTCCAGGAACCGCAGCAGCCGTTCCGCCGGCACCCGCGAGAACAGCCGGGTGAAGAAGGCGGCGCCGTCGACCCGGCCGCTGTCCAGGGCCCTCAGCAGCACCGCGTCCATCGCGCGCGAGCGGGCCGAGTGGGCGGGGGGAGGCGACGGGTTCCGGCCCGCGCGCAGCGCCGCGGCGATCGCCCGGGTCTGCCGCTGGATCGCGGAGAACGTATAGCCCGTCGACGGCCGCGTGGCGCCTCCGGCCGTGCCGATACGGAACACCGAGGGCCCCGACCGGCGGTCGAAGCGGGCGTCGGTCATGGGGATCACCCCGCTCTCCGTCGCGACGACCTCGAAGTCGCCCAGGCCGAGCACGTCCTCGCTGTAGCGGCGCAGCGCGGTGTCGTAGGAGTCGCGGGGCAGGACGGCACCGGAGAACTCGGTGTACTCCACCAGCGCCCGCTCGGGGCCGGTGGGCAGGACGTAGCCGAAGGCGAGCCCGCCGGGCGGCTGCGGCACCCGGAAGTCCATGAACTCCACCGTGCCGCTGTCGAAGACGGGGCGGCCGGTGCGGACGAACCAGCCGTGGAAGTGCTGCAACAGGGTGGTGCGGGCGGCGGGCAGGCTCCCGAGGGGCCGGGAGTCGAAGACCCAGCAGGCGCGGACGGTCACGGGGGAGCCGTCGCCGGACCGGGCGCGGATCTCGGCCCCTCCGGCGACGCCGTCCACCGTCTCCACGGCCGCTTCCAGCCGGCGCACCTCCTCGGCGCGGGACAGGTGGCGCGTGACGAGGTCCTCGAAGTCGTCGGAGCGGAGCATCTTGTAGGTCAGGGGTGTGATGTCCTCCTGGAGGATCCGGCCCTCGGGGGTACGCATCCGCAGCCGCCGCCAGACGGCGCTGAGGGCGTCGTCGTAGGGGCCGGGTCCCTTCTCCCAGAAGCACCAGGTGCGGCTCGGGGGACGCAGTGGGCCGGGGGGCGCGTCCAGCAGGATCACCGACAGGCGCCGGGCGCCGGGGGCGCGCCGGGACAGCCGGTGGGCCAGGGACAGGCCGGCCGCGCCGGCGCCCACGATGGCCACGTCAGCTTCCAGCACCTGCGGCTCCCTCCTCGTCGTCGTGTGCCTCGCGTGCGGTCGGCCCCGCGCAAGCTTTCCGTCTCGGGGGCGGCCTCGGTGGCAGGCACGACCGATGGGGAGCGGTTTCCCCGCGGGGCGCGGACATCGCACGGCACTCCGGATACAGCCGGTGCGACGAACCCGCATCGATCGCGCATCGATTTGCCGGTCACGCCGAACGGTCCAGGACCCCTTCCTCCCGGAGCCGGTGGCCCAGGCTCCGCAGTCCGCGCCGTGCGTGGCTCTTGACGGTGCCCAGCGGCCAGCCGGTGACCTCGGCGATCTGGGTCTGCGTCAGGTCGTCGTAGAAGGCCAGGGTCAGCACCAGGCGCTGCGGGGCCGGGATCCGGGTGAACTCGCGGTCGATCAGGACCCGGTCGAGCACGGCGTCGGGCAGCGTGTCCGCGCGTGCGGGCGCCTCCGCCATGCGCGCCCCGGCCGCCGCCACGAGCTCGGCCCGCCGCGTCCGCGCCGCCAGCGCGTCGGCGATCTTGCGCCGGGTGATGCCGACCAGCCAGGCGCCCAGGGGGCCGCGCTCCGGGGCGTACCCGGCGCGACCGCGCCACGCGGCGAGGAAGACGGACTGCCTGACGTCCTCCGCCTCCCGGGCGTCGCCGAGCGAGCGCCTGGCCAGGGTGAACACCAGGGGGCCCCACCGGTGGTAGACGGCGGTCAGGCCGCCCTCGTCCCCGGCGACGAAACCGGCGGCCAGGTCCTCGCACGCGGCGGAGTCGTCCGCCGGGGCGCCGGGCGGCACCCCGGCGGGGGTCTGCCTGGTGGCCTGCTGTGCAGTCATGGCGTCTGCTCCTTGTGCGGGCTGGGTCCGTCGCGCCCAGGGGTGACGGGCGTGCTTGCCGGGGCACCCGTTCCGTTCGAGCCGGGCTCCGGTCGCCGGCTCCTGCAACTCCTCCACCCTGCGAGGGACGAACCGAGGGAGACAACTTGCATCGCCTGTGCAGCGGTTTGCGTCGGACCGTCGCGCGCCGGTCGTACGCGCGGCGCTCGGAGCGCGAACCGGCCGCACCTTTTCACTCCTCCGGCGCATCCGTGCGCGCCTCCGCCACGGAAGGCGTTGAAGCAGACACCGCTGTTGCCGGCGACGGAAGGAACCCTGATGGGCCCCAGCGACGCGAAGGACCACCCCGCGGCTGCGTCACCGCCCGGGGCCTCTGAGGAGGCCCCGTCACAGGTACCGGCCGACGCGAGCGAACCGCACGCCGTCGACCGCGACGTGCCCGGCGCCGTGCGACGTGTACTGGAGGGCCTCCTCGCGGAGCGCACCGAACGGGCCGCCGCGCTCGACCCGGTCTTCGCTGAGGACCTGGCCGAGCGCGTCGCACGCTTCGCCCTGGACGGAGGCAAGCTCATGCGCCCGCGCTTCGTCTGGTGGGCCCTGCGCGCCTGCGGGGGAGGGGCCGCCGAGACGGAGGCCGCCCTGCGCATCGGCGCCGCCCTCGAACTGATCCAGACCTGCGCGCTCGTCCACGACGACGTCATGGACGGCTCCCGGCTGCGTCGCGGACGGCTCGCCCTGCACGCCGACGTCGCCGCGCAGTACGCCGACGTCACGGAGCCGGCCCATGGAGCGCGGTTCGGGGAGGCGGCAGCGATCCTCGCCGGAGACCTGGCCCTTGCCTGGGCCGACGACATCGTTGCCGACACCAGGACGGCACCGGCCGCGGAGCGCGCCGTCCGCGAGCTGTGGAGCACCATGCGCACCGAGATGGTGGCCGGGCAGTACCTGGACATCCAGGGCCAGGCCACCTCCTCCAGGTCCCTGGCCCGCGCGATCCGCGCCGCCTGCCTGAAGAGCGCCCTGTACTCGGTGGAGCGCCCCCTGGCCCTCGGCGCCGCGCTGGCCGGCGCGGACGCCGCACGCACCCGGGCCCTGTGCTCGGCCGGCCGGTGCGTCGGCATCGCCTTCCAGCTCCGGGACGACCTCGGCGACGTCTTCGGCGGCCCCCGGCACACAGGCAAACCCACCGGCGGCGACATCCGGGCCGGCAAGCCCACCTACCTCGTCGCCGTGGCACAGGCGCGGGCCGAGGCGACCGACGACCGGCGCGCCCTCGCGCTGCTGCGCCGGTCCCTCGGCCGCGCCGATCTGTCCGAGCACCGTCTCGCCGAGGTCCGCGACGTCCTGGTCCGCACCGGCGCCCGTGACATCGTCGAGGCGAAGATCGGCCGACTCGTCGCCCAGGGTCTGCGTCATCTGGAGTCCGCCCCGCTGGAGGCGGAGGGCAGGCTGCGGCTGCGGGAACTGCTGCACACCACCGCCGGCGACCCGCCACCACCGTCCCCGTCCTCCGCCCCGCACGGCCCCCTGGACGGCGTGCCGGTCTCGCTTCTGCTGGGCGCCGCCGAGGGAGCCGCCCGATGACCAGGACCGTTCCCGGGCGCACCGACCACGTCGTGGTCGTCGGCGCCGGACTCTCCGGCCTGGCGGCCACCCTGCACCTCCTCGGCGCCGGCCGCCGGGTCACCCTCGTCGAGCGCGACACGCTGCCCGGCGGGCGCGCCGGACGCCTGGAGCGCGGCGGCTACCGCATCGACACCGGCCCCACCGTGCTGACCATGCCCGACCTCGCCGACGAGGCCTTCGCCGCCGTGGGCACGAGCCTGCGCGAGCGGGTCGACCTCATCCCCCTGCACCCCGCCTACCGGGCCCTGTTCGCCGACGGCACCGGCATCGACGTCCACACCGACGCCGACGCCATGGAGGCCGAGGTCGAACGCTTCGCGGGCGCCGGGGAGGCCGCGGGCTACCGGCGGCTGCGCGGCTGGCTGGAGCGGCTGTACCGGGCGCAGATGAGGCGCTTCATCGACACCAACTTCGACTCCCCCCTCCAACTGCTCACCCCGGACCTCGCACGGCTCGCCGCGCTCGGTGGCTTCGGACGGCTGGACGCGCGGATCGGCCGCCATCTGCGCGACGAACGACTGCGGCGGGTCTTCTCCTTCCAGGCGCTGTACGCGGGCGTCCCACCGGCGCGGGCACTCGCCGCGTACGCCGTGATCGCCTACATGGACACCGTGGCCGGGGTGTACTTCCCCCGCGGCGGGATGCACGCCCTGCCGCGGGCCATGGCCGACGCCGCCACCGAGGCGGGCGCCGACCTGCGGTTCGGGCACGATGTCCTCCGGCTGGAACGCTCCGGCGACCGCGTCACCGCCGTGGTCACCGCGCACGAACGCATCCCGTGCGACGCCGTGGTCCTCACGCCCGACCTGCCCGTCGCCTACGCCCTCCTCGGCCGGCCGCCCCGCCGTCCGCTGCGGATCAGACACGCGCCGTCGGCCGTCGTCCTGCACGCCGGCACCGACCGGACCTGGCCCGAACTCGCCCACCACACCCTGTCCTTCGGCACCGAGTGGCGCCGCACCTTCGACGAACTCACCCGCACCGGCGACCTGATGAGCGACCCGTCGCTGCTCATCACCCGCCCCACCGCCACCGACCCGACGCTCGCCCCGCCGGGCCACCACCTGCACTACATCCTCGCGCCCTGCCCCAACACCGACATCGGCCCCGACGCCGCCGCGTGGGGCGACCTCGCTCCCCGCTACCGCGACAGCGTCCTCGGGGAGCTGGAACGACGCGGCCTCGACGGCCTCGCCGACGCCGTCCAGGAACAGGCCCTCGTCACCCCGGCCGACTGGCACGCCCAGGGGCACGCCGCGGGCACCCCCTTCTCCGCCGCCCACACCTTCGCGCAGACCGGCCCGTTCCGGCCGCGCAACCTCGTACGCGGCACCGCCAACGCCGTACTCGCCGGCTGCGGCACCACCCCCGGCGTCGGCGTGCCGACCGTCCTGCTGTCCGGCAAGCTCGCCGCCGCCCGGATCACCGGCCGGCACACGGCCCCCGCCCCCAGCCGCCGGCGCACCGCGTCGGCCGCACCGGAAGGAACCCCCTCATGACCGCCCGTGAACTCGACGCGGCGGGCATCACCGAGCCGGTGCTGCGCGACGCCTACGCACGCTGCCGCCGCCTCAACGCCCGGCACGGCAGGACCTACTTCCTCGCCACCCGGCTGCTGCCCGTGGAACGCCGCCCCGCCGTGCACGCGCTCTACGGGTTCGCCCGCTGGGCCGACGACATCGTCGACTCCCTGGACACCGACGCGCCGCCGCACCGCCGCGCGGCGGACCTCGCACTCCTCCACGAACGCCTGGAGCGCGGCCTGCGCGACGGCGACGCCCGAAGCGGAGACGGGGGTGACGCCGTCGAGCCGGTCGTCCTCGCGCTCGCCGACACCGCCCGGCGCTACGCCATCGACCACCGGCACTTCGGCGACTTCATGGCCTCCATGCGCAGCGACCTGGAGGTCACCGACTACCCGACCTACGCCGACCTGCGCGCCTACATGCACGGCTCCGCCGCCGTGATCGGGCTCCAGATGCTGCCGATCCTCGGGACGGTCGTCCCGCGCGAGGAGGCCGCCCCGCACGCCGCCGCCCTCGGCGTGGCCTTCCAGCTGACCAACTTCCTGCGCGACGTCGGCGAGGACCTCGACCGGGGCCGCCTCTACCTGCCCGCCGACCTGCTCGGCGCGCACGGAGTGGACCGGGAGCTGCTGTCGTGGAGCCGCCGCACCGGCCGGCACGACCCGCGGATCACCGAGGCGCTGCGGGCCTTCGAGGACCTCACCCGGGGCGTCTACCGCGCGGCCGCCCCCGGCCTCGCCCTGCTCGACCCCGTCTCCCGCCCCTGCGTCCGCACCGCGTTCGTGCTGTACGGCGGCATCCTGGACGCCGTCGCCCGCGACGGGTACGCCGTGCTGCACCACCGGTCCGTGGTCCCCCGGCGCCGGCGCGCCGTGGTGGCCGTCGACGGGCTCGTCCGTCTGGCGGCGGCACGGGCGGCCACCCGTACGGCGGCGCACGCCGGGACACGGCGGACGGCGGCGCGCGCCGGGGCACGGCGGACGGAACAGCCGGCGCCGGACGTGACGCCCGCCGCCGGACACGAGCCGCCCGCCGTCACCGTCCTGCCGAAACCGCTCCACGAGGAGGTCGCGTGAGCCCCCGACGTCCCGACCGCCGCCGACGGTATCCCCTGTCCCTGCGCCGCGACCCGGTGCCCTGGGAACGGCAGCGGCCCACCTGGCGCGAGGCCCGCCCGGCCGTGATCGCCGAAGCCCTCAAGCGCGCGCAGGCCCGCCCCTCGGGCAACTGGTACGTCGTCGGTGCGACCCGGGACATCCGGGACGACCGCCCGCTGGCCCGGACGATCGCCGGCCACGAGGTCGTCGTATGGCGAGCCGCGGACGGCCGCCTCGTCGCCGGGCCCGGCATCTGCCCCCATCTGGGCGCGCCCCTGAAGGACAGCCCAGTGCGCTGCGGCACCCTGCTGTGCCACTGGCACGGACTCGCCCTGGACGGCGGCCCGTTCGCCGGCTGGGAGCCGCTGCCCGCCCACGACGACGGCGTGCTGGTGTGGGTGCGACTGGACGACGTGGGCGGGGAGTCACCGCTCGAAGCGCCGGTGGTGCCGACCCGGCCCGCCCGCGCGGCCTCGCTGACGGCGGTCTACGTCGGGGTCGGCGTCTGCGAGCCGGAGGACGTGGTCGCCAACCGGCTCGACCCGTGGCACGGCGCCTGGTTCCACCCGTACTCCTTCGTCGATCTGACGGTCGTCGACGCGCCCGCCGGGGAGGAGGACGGGTTCACGGTCGACGTGTCCTTCCGGCTCGGCGGGCGACTCGTCGTGCCGGTGCGGGCGGTGTTCACGGCGCCCGAGCCGCGCACGGTCCTCATGCGCATCACCGAGGGCGAGGGGGTGGGCTCGGTGGTGGAGACCCATGCGACACCGCTCGCCCCCGACGACCGGGGCAGGCCCCGGACGGCCGTGGTGGAGGCCGTCGTGGCCGCCTCGGACCGGCCCGGGTTCGCCCTGGCCCGCAAGGCGGCACCGCTGCTGCGGCCCCTCGTACGGGCCGCCGCGGGCCGCCTGTGGCGCGACGACCTCGCCTACGCGGAGCGGCGCCGGCACCTGCGCTCCACGGGCCGCTTCCCCGGCTGACCGGGCGGGGCGCACACAGGGAGTGGAAGAAGGAGCGGAAGAGGGAGTGGAAGGAGGTAGGAACCATGTCGGACCTGCCCGCGCCCGGCTCTGCCACCTCTGCCACCTCCGCCGCCTCCGTCCTGAGCCGCCCCGCCGCCCCGCTCGCACCGGAGCCGGGCGGCGGGCCGTCGGCGGAGCCGGGCGCGGACCTGCCCCGGCACGGGGTGACCACGGGCTTCCTCGCGCGCAGGCTGGGTGTGTCGCCGACGACGCAGCGCTCCTGGGACCGCCGCTACGGCCTGGGGCCCGCCGTACGGGCCGAAGGCCGCCGGCGCCGCTGGTCGCCCGGTGACGTCGACGCCCCCGCACTAGCCGCCCCGGCCGTCCAGGAACGACTCCGGGCCGTGGTGCGCGCCCACGGGCTCGTGGTCGCGTGGGAGGAGGTGATGGCGCCCACGCTACGCGCGGTCGGCCGCAAGTGGGAGTCCTGCGGCGACCGGTACGTGGAGGTCGAGCACCTGTTGTCCTGGCACATCTCCACCACGCTGCGGCACGTGTACCTCTCGGCGCCGCCGCCGGGGGAAGGCCGCGCCCGCCCTGCCGGCCTGTCTGCCCGACGGACACCACACGCTGCCGCTGGAGGCGCTCGCCGCCGCGCCGGCGGAGCGGCACGTCCCGGTGCTGATGCTCGGTGGGGCGGTCCCGGCCGAGGCACTGGACGGAGCCGTACGACGGGTCGCCCCGGCTGCCGTCGCGCTGTGGGCGCAGTCGCGGCCCACCGCCGCCCTGCCGCCGGCCCAGCGCGTCGCGGCGACCCGCTGGGGGATCCGGGGCGCGCGCAGACACAGTCCCGTCTGCTGTGCGGCCCGGGGTGGGGCCGCCGTACCCCGGAGGAACTGCTGCGGCCTTCCGGACTGCACAACGCGGTGACCACGCTCGTCCCGCTCTCCGCGTCGACGCGACCGTGAGCGTCGGCGCGGCCGTGAGCGTCGGCGCGGCCGAGAGCGTCGGCGCGGTGGGGGCCGCGCCTCAGGCGCCGGTCATCAGTCGCCGGTCCCGTCGCGTCGGCAGTACAGGAAGAGATGGGGCTCGGGACCGGCGTCCGGATGGTCCGGGGCGAAGACGGCGTCGTGGCGGGACAGGACCGTCAGCCCCGCCGCCTCCGCCATGGCGACGACGCCCTCCTCGGCGAAGCTGGTCGCGCGGACCGGCCGGCCCATGAAGACCACCTCGACGTCCTCCACGTCCGCGGGCACGGTGGCCAGCACCAGATGCCCGCCCGGCCGGAGGGCGCGGGCGAGGCGCCGCGTCAGCGCCGACTGCTCGGCACGGGTCATCTGCAACAGCGAGAAGAACACGCACACGCCGTCGAACGTGTCGGCTTCCAGAGGCAGTTCGCGGATGTCGCCGCGGCGGAACTCGGCCCCGGGGACCTGCCGGGCGGCGATGTCGACCATGACGGGCGAGACGTCGACGCCCACCACGGAGTGGCCCGCCTCGACCAGCGCGGCCGCCGTCGGCCGGCCGGTGCCGCTGCCCACGTCCAGCGTCCGCGCGGCCGGCGGAAGCCGCTCGATCAGCCACCGGAGGGCGGACAGATGGGCGGGAGCATGGGCGAACGCCTTCTCGTAGGCGGGGCCCAGCGCGTCGAACAGCACGGCGGCGGGCGGCCGTTGGTCCTCGTGACTCACGTCGACGTCCCTTCGCTCACCGACCCGTATCGTCGCACCCGCCGCGCACGGCCACAACGGGTGCCAGGTGCGCGTGCGTCCCGACGGGCCCGGCAGGGGAGAATGAGCTCCGTACTCAACGGTCGACCTTTGCGGAGGAGCGGGGAAATGCAGAACGCGCGAGCGGGACAGGTCGCCGGGCCCGAGGACCTCATCGACGTGGCCCGTCTGGTCACGGCGTACTACGCGCTCCATCCCGACCCGGCCGAGCCCGGGCAGCGGGTGGCGTTCGGGACCTCGGGACACCGCGGCTCCTCCCTCGCGGCGGCGTTCAACGAGGACCACATCGCCGCCACCAGCCAGGCCATCTGCGAATACCGCGCCGCCCAGGGCACCGACGGCCCCCTCTTCCTCGGCGCCGACACCCACGCCCTGTCCGAGCCCGCGCGGATCACGGCACTGGAGGTCTTCGCCGCCAACGACGTGACCGTCCTCATCGACCAGGCCGACGGCTACACACCCACTCCGGCGGTCTCGCTCGCCATCCTCACCCACAACCGCGGCCGTACGTCCGGTCTCGCGGACGGTGTGGTGGTCACCCCCTCGCACAACCCGCCCGCCGACGGCGGCTTCAAGTACAACCCGCCGAGCGGCGGACCGGCCGGTTCCGAAGCGACCTCCTGGATCCAGGACCGGGCCAACGACATCATCGCGGGCGGCCTGAAGGACGTACGGCGCATCCCGTACGCCCGTGCCCTGGCCGCCCCCGGCACCGGCCGCCACGACTTCCTCGGGGCCTACGTGGCGGACCTGCCGAGCGTCCTGGACCTGGACGCGATCCGGGCCGCCGGTGTACGCATCGGCGCCGACCCGCTCGGCGGCGCCTCGGTCGCCTACTGGGGCCGCATCGCCGAGCAGCACCGGCTCGACCTCACGGTGGTGAACCCGCTCACCGACCCCACCTGGCGCTTCATGACGCTGGACTGGGACGGCAAGATCCGCATGGACTGCTCCTCCCCGTACGCCATGGCCTCCCTCATCGAGAGGCGCGACCGGTTCGACATCGCCACCGGCAACGACGCCGACGCCGACCGGCACGGGATCGTCACGCCGGACGGGGGCCTGATGAACCCCAACCACTATCTGGCCGTGGCGATCTCGTACCTCTTCTCGCACCGCGAGCAGTGGCCGGCGGGCGCCGGGATCGGCAAGACCCTGGTGTCGTCCAGCATGATCGACCGGGTCGCCGCCGACGTCGGCCGCGAGCTGGTCGAAGTCCCGGTCGGCTTCAAGTGGTTCGTGGACGGCCTGTCCGACGGCAGCCTCGGCTTCGGCGGCGAGGAGTCGGCCGGCGCGTCCTTCCTGCGCCGCGACGGGTCGGTGTGGACCACCGACAAGGACGGCATCATCCTGGCGCTGCTCGCCTCGGAGATCACGGCCGTCACCGGCAAGACCCCCTCGCAGCACTACGCCCTGCTCACCGAACGGTTCGGCGCCCCCGCCTACGCGCGCGTCGACGCCCCGGCGTCCCGCGAGGAGAAGGCGCTGCTCGCCAAGCTGTCCCCGAGCCAGGTCACCGCCGACACCCTCGCCGGTGAGCCGGTGACCTCGGTCCTCACCGAAGCCCCCGGCAACGGCGCCGCCCTCGGCGGCATCAAGGTCGCCACGGCCAACGCCTGGTTCGCCGCCCGACCTTCGGGCACGGAGGACGTCTACAAGATCTACGGCGAGTCCTTCCTCGGCCCGGACCACCTGCGCCGTGTCCAGGACGAGGCCAGGTCGGTGGTGCTCACGGCCCTGGGCGGCTGACACGCACGAACCGCACGGCCCGAACCGAACGACCGGCCGGAGCCGTATCGTCGGCCACGGTACCCGGGGGGCGTGCGGGCGGGGTGAAACGCCGCTCGCGGCACCCCCGGGTGTCGGGTCAGTCCGCCGCGGGGTACACGCGGGTCACCTTGCCGTTCGGGTCGGCCTCCAGATACCCGGACTGGTTGTACTCGTCGCTCAGGTAGACGGCCATACCGGCCGGAGTGTCGAAGATGTCGTTGGGCTGTCGCACCAGCAGGTAACGGTTCACCGGATCGGGGACGTTGAGCTTCTTCTCCGCCTGCTTCAGGAGTGCGGGGACCTTGTCCCAGTCGAAGTCGTCGAGGCTGACGGGCTGTTCGCCGCCGGCGAGGGTGCCCTTGATGATGCCCTTCTCCACGCCCCGTCCCGGGCGGTAGGTGTAGGTGTCGTACTTGGTGTCGCTGCCGTCGACCATGAGCTGGGCCGACACGTAGTCCGGGTAGACCGAGAAGTCCCCGTACCGGTCGCGGCCGGTCTCCTTCTCGAACGCCTTGATCGCCGTGCGGATGCCGTCCGGGGTCAGCATGCCGCCGGTGACGGTGTCGTCCGGCTGCTCTGTCTCCGGGGCGTCGGTCGGTGAGGCGTCGTCGGTCGGCGTGGCGGTGGCCGTCGACTTCGACCGGGACTGCGACGCCGAGGTCGACGTGGTCGGCGGGACGGTCGCGTTCGCGTCACCGGTGTCGTCCAGGGGCAGCAGCCACCACAGCAGGACCAGGACACCGGCCAGCGACACCCCCGACACGCTCAGCAGGGCGGCGAGACGCGGCCCGCGCCGCGGTGCCCCGTTCACGGGCGCGGTCACCGGCTGGTACGACACCTTCCCCGGCAGCGACTGGACCAGCGGCGACTGGACCAGCGGCGACTGGACCAGCGGCGGCTGGCCCAGCGGTGAGTGGCCGGGGGGCGTCCGGCCCAGCGGCGGATGCACCGGCGGATGCACCGGCGGTGTCTGCGCGGGCGGCGGACCGAAGCCCGCCGAGGTGACCCGCGTCGTACCCGGGGAGCCGGTCCCGACCCCGGTGGCGGGCGTCGGCGGGGTCAGCGGGTACGACGTGGGCTCGTCCCACACGGCCGGGCCCGCCGGCGCCGACTCGACCTCGGCGAGTCGCCGGTCCAGTTCGGCGGCCGACGGTCGTGCCGCCGGGTCCCGCACGAGCACGCTCATCAGGACGTCGCCCAGGGCACCGGCGCGCCGGGGAGGCGCCACGTCGTCGTTGAGGACCGCGGCGAGCGTGGCCAGGGTGGAGCCCCGGCGCAGCGGGTGGTGGCCCTCCACGGCGGCGTACAGCATCATCGCCAGCGACCACAGGTCGGAGGCGGACCCGCCCTCCTGCCCCGATATGCGTTCCGGTGCCATGAAGTCCGGGGTCCCGATGACGGAGCCGGTGGCGGTGAGGCCGCTCGTCTCGCGGATCGCCGCGATGCCGAAGTCGGTGAGGACGGGACGTCCGTCGGGACGCAGCAGGACGTTGGCCGGCTTGACGTCCCGGTGCTGGATGCCGGCGTCGTGCGCGGCGGTCAGCGCGCCCAGCACCTGCCGGCCGATCCGTGCGGCCTCGGCCGGCGGCATCGGGCCCCCGGCCAGCCGGTCGGCCAGCGAGCCGCCGCTGACCAGTTCCATCACGATCCACGGGTAGGTGCCCTCGCCGCCGTCGACGATGTGGTGGATGGTGACGACGTTCGGATGGTCGATGCGGGCCAGCGCCCTGGCCTCGCGCAGTACCCGCTCCCGCAGGGTCCGCGCGCCCTCGGGGTCGTACTCGGCGAGGTCCCGGTCGGGCGGGCGGACCTCCTTGACGGCCACGAGCCTGTGCAGCACCAGGTCCCTGGCCCGCCAGACGGTCCCCATCCCGCCCCCGCCGAGACGGGTCTCCAACTCGAAGCGCCCGTCGACGACTCGTCTTTCGGGGCCTCTGTCGTCCTCGTTCATGGGCGGGAGCATAGTGGCCGCAACCGACAGCATTCGCCGCCAGGTGGACGAGGTGGCCGACCGGTGCGCTCCCCACATGCACGAGCCGGGTGAACGGCCAGGCGGCGAAGAGGCGTTCGCCGTGCCGCAGGGAGGGCAGCACGGTGGCGAGGGGGAGGGCGGCACGGTGGCGCGGACACGGGTGCGGACGACGGCGGGCATCGTCGCCGGCAGCAGGCTCACGAGCGGCCTCCGGTGGTGGTGTCGCCGCGCCGGGCAGGGCCGGTCGGCCCTCCCCAGGGACCTGCGGCCCCTGCCGGTGAACCGGCCCGCGCAGGAAGCTCGATGCGAACCGCGAAACCCCCGCTCGAACCCTCCGATCGGTACCCGACCTCAAAGGTGGAGATCATGAACCGCACCGTCACCGTCGGCCTCGACGGCTCCCGTGAGAGCCGTTCGGCGGCCGAGTGGGCGGCCCGTGAGGCGCAACTGCTCGGCGTGCCGCTGAAGCTGGTGCAGGTCTGGGAGCCCGTCCCGGCCCCCATGGCACAGGCACCGCTGCTCGGCACGGAGACCCGGCAGCACTGGACCGAGCGCGTCCCCCGCGAGGCCGCCGAGGGCCTTCGCCTGCGCCACCCGGGGCTGGAGGTCGTCACCGAGCACACCTCGGGCCGCCCCTTCGAGGTGCTGGTCGACGAGGCGAGGGACGCCGAGCTGCTGGTCCTGGGCTCGCGCGGGCTGAGCGGCATCGGCGGTTTCCTGGTCGGCTCGGTCGGGCTGGCGGTCGTGGCGCACGCCGACCGGCCGACCGTCCTGGTCCGCGCCGAGGAACTGGCCGCCGACGAGCACGAGATGGACCCGGTCGGCATCCCGTCCGCGGCGACGCCGTTCCGGCCCGTCGTCCTCGGCCTCGACATCGAGAGCCCCGACGAGGAACTGATCGAGTTCGCCTTCGCGGCCGCCGCCCGCCGCAGCACCTCTCTGCGGGTCGTGCACGGCTGGAACCCACCGCCCTACTACGCCTACGGCCTCTCCGTCGACCTCGAACTCCACGCAGCCCTCGCCCGCCGCGAGACCATCGCCCTGACCGAGGTCCTGCGCCCATGGCGCGAGAAGCATCCGGACGTCGAGGTCACCGAGGAGTCGCACTACGGCACCCCTGGCATCCACCTCGCCGACGCGTCCCGTGAGGCCTCCCTGGTCGTCGTGGGCCGGCGGATCCGCCGCAACGCGTTCGGTGCCCACATCGGCCCGGTCACCCACGCCGTGCTGCACCACAGCGCCGCCCCCGTCGCCGTCGTCCCGCACCACTGACGCCACCACCCGAGGAGTCGAACCCATGAAGGCAGCGGTCGTCCGAGCCTTCGGCGCACCCCTGGTCATCGAGGACCGCCCCGACCCCGAACCCGGCCCCGGCCAGGTCCGCGTCCGTGTCGAGGCGTCCGGACTGTGCCACACCGACATCCACGCCGCCCACGGCGACTGGCCTGTCAAGCCGAACCCGCCGTTCGTCCCCGGTCACGAAGGCGTCGGCCTGGTCGAGAAGCTCGGCGACGGGGTCACCCACCTCAGCATCGGCCGGCGTGTCGCCGTGCCCTGGCTGGGCCGGGCCTGCGGGCGGTGCGAGCACTGCCTGTCCGGCTGGGAGACGCTGTGCGAGCAGCAGATCAACACCGGCTACGGCTGCGACGGCGGGTACGCCGAGAAGATGCTGGCGTGGGCCGACTTCGCCCAGCCCGTGCCGGACGGTGTCACCGCCGTCGACGCGGCCCCGCTCACCTGCGCCGGCGTCACCACGTACAAGGCGCTCAAGGTCGCCGGCGTACGGCCCTCGCAGCTGGTCGCGATCTCCGGGATCGGCGGTCTCGGTCACCTCGCCGTGCAGTACGCCAGGATCGCGGGGGCGACCGTCGCCGCGATCGACGTCACCGACGAGAAGCTCGAACTGGCCGCCGAACTCGGTGCCGACCTCGTCATCGACGCCCGCAAGGAGGACGTCGGCGAGGTGCTCAGGCGGCACGGCGGCGCCCACGCGGCCATCGCCCTCGCCGTGAACGACGCGGCCTTCGCCGCCGTCAACGCGGGACTCAGGCGCGGCGGCAAGCTCGTCATGGTCGCCCTGCCCGCCCACGGCACCGTCCAGGTCCCGATCTTCGACACCGTCCTGAACGGCACGAGTGTGATCGGCTCGATCGTGGGCACCCGGCAGGACCTCGCCGAGGTGTTCCGACTGCACGCGGCCGGTCGGACCAGGGTCATCTGCGAGACCCGCCCGCTGGCCTCCGTCAACGACTCCATCGACGAGGTGCTGCGCGGCCAGGTCAAGGCCCGGATCGTGTTCGACCTCGGCGCGGGACGGTGAGCGGCATGAGCAGGGACCTGACAGTCGTCGTCGGCGTGGACGGCTCCGAACCGAGCCTTCGGGCCGTGGACTGGGCCGCCGACGAGGCCGCGCTGCGCGGGGCGCCGCTGCGGCTGGTGTACGCCTCGCTGTGGGAACGGTACGAGGGCGCCCACCTCGCCGAGGGCGTACGGGACGACGGCGTACCCGAGGGCGTACGGGCCGAGGTGATCGTGGAGAGCGCCGCCCGGCGGGCAGGCCTGCGCCGTCCGGAGGTGAAGATCACCACCGAGGTGGTGCCGGAGGAACCCGAGTACACCCTGCTGCGGGAGAGCCGCACCGCCTCCCTGCTGGTGACGGGCACCCGCGGCCGCAGCAGCCTCACCGAGGCGCTCCTGGGCTCGGTGAGCCTGACGGTGGCCGCGCACGCGCACTGCCCGATGGTCGTCGTACGAGGCAGCCACGACAACCGGGCCGTGCCCGCCACGCACGGCCGGATCGTCGTCGGCGTCGGCGAGCGGCCGACCTCCTCGGCGGCGGTGCGCTTCGCCTTCGAGGAGGCCCGGCGGCGCGGCGCCGAGGTCGAGGCGGTACGGGCCTGGCGGTGCCCCGCGCACGGGAACCCCGACCACGCGCCCCCAGACTCCGTCCAGGGGCGCCCCCAGCCGACCGGCGAGGCGGCACGGCCGTACGAGGAACGGGCCGTGGCGGGTCTGGAGGCGGCGCTGGAGAAGGCCCCCGACGATGTCCGGCTGCGCCGCCGTACCGCCGAGGGCCACGCCCGCGCCGTGCTCGCGGACGCGTCCCACCACGCCGACCTCCTCGTCGTGGGAGCCCGGCGCCGGCAGCGGCACTTCGGACTCCAGCTGAGCCGGGTGACGCACGGCGTGCTGCACCTCTCCGCCTGCCCGGTCGTGATCGTGCCCGAGCCGGAGTGAGCCCGGTGACCCGCCGCCGCTCAGAGGTCCGCCGCGTGATCGGGGACGTAGGTCCGCAGATCGCGCGGCGGACGCTCGTAGCCGGTCGACGGCGGGCGCTCCGGCAGTTCCAGCACCGCGGGCGGCACCTCGTGGTACGGCACCGACGCCAGCAGATGGGCGATCATGTTCAGCCGGGCCCGGCGCTTGTCGTCGCTCTCCACGACGTACCACGGCGCCTCGGTGATGTCGGTGTGCACCATCATCTCGTCCTTGGCGCGCGAGTACGCCTCCCAGCGGGCAAGCGACTCCAGGTCCATCGGCGACAGCTTCCAGCGCCGCAGCGGGTCCTCCAGCCGGCGCCGGAAGCGCTCCTGCTGCTCGGCGTCGCTCACCGAGAACCAGTACTTGCGCAGCAGGATCCCGTCCTCGATCAACATGCGCTCGAAAAGCGGGCATTGGCGCAGGAACAGCTGGTACTCCTCCTTGGTGCAGAAGCCCATGACGTGCTCGACACCGGCCCGGTTGTACCAGGACCGGTCGAACAGCACGATCTCCCCGGCCGCCGGCAACTGCTCGACGTACCGTTGGAAGTACCACTGGGTCCGCTCACGCTCCGTCGGCTTGGGGAGCGCCGCGATCCGGGCGACACGGGGGTTGAGGTGCTCGGCGACCCGCTTGATCGTGCCGCCCTTGCCCGCCGCGTCCCGCCCCTCGAAGATCACCACCAGCCGGGCGCCCTCGGCCCGCACCCACTCCTGGAGTTTCACCAACTCCGTCTGCAACCGCAGCAGTTCCTTCTCGTACGCCGCGCGCGACACCTTCGTCGCCTTCTTGCCGGCCATGCCGTCCTCCACCGCCCGACGACCCCCGTCGATGAGTTCCGGAGTCACCCATGACCCAGGTCGAACACCAGAACGTCACCGTACTTTCCGACGACGAGCTGCGCACCCTGGACGCCCACTGGCGAGCCGCCAACTACCTCGCGGCCGGGCAGATCTACCTGATGGCGAACCCTCTGCTCACCGAGCCGCTGCTCCCGGAGCACATCAAGCCGCGGCTGCTCGGGCACTGGGGCACCTCCCCGGGCCTGAACCTCGTCTACACCCACCTCAACCGGGTGATCACAGCCCGAGACCTGGACGCCCTGTGCGTGTGGGGGCCCGGGCACGGCGGGCCGTCCGTGCTGGCCGGCTCCTGGCTGGACGGCAGCTACAGCGAGACCTACCCGGACGTCACACGTGACGCGCACGGCATGGAACGGCTCTTCCGGCAGTTCTCCTTCCCCGGCGGCGTACCCAGCCATGTGGCACCGGAGGTCCCGGGCTCGATCCACGAGGGCGGCGAACTCGGCTACTCCCTCGCCCACGCCTACGGCGCCGCCTTCGACAACCCCGACCTGCTGGTCACCTGCGTCATCGGCGACGGCGAGGCGGAGACCGGCCCACTGGCCGCCTCCTGGCACTCCGACAAGTTCCTCGACCCGGTCCACGACGGCGCCGTCCTGCCGATCCTCCACCTCAACGGCTACAAGATCGCCAACCCGACGGTCCTCTCCCGCCTCCCGCAGGCCGAACTCGACGCCCTGCTGCGCGGCTACGGCCACACCCCGCTCCACGTCACCGGCGACGACCCCGCCACCGTGCACCGCGCGCTGGCCCACGCCTTCGACGAGGCCCTGGACCGCATCGCCCTGGCGCAGCGCAGGGCACGCGAGGACGGCGTCGCCGAACGCGTGCACTGGCCGATGATCGTGCTGCGCACCCCCAAGGGCTGGACCGGCCCCGCCGAGGTCGACGGCCGGCCCGTCGAGGGCACCTGGCGCGCCCACCAGGTCCCGCTCGCCGAGGTGCGGGAGAACCCCGAGCACCTGCGCCAACTGGAGGCCTGGCTGCGCTCGTACAAGCCGGGAGAGCTGTTCGGCCCGGACGGCCGGCCCGTCGCCGACGTCCTCGCCTGCGTCCCCTCCGGCGCCCGGCGCCTCGGCGCCACCCCGCACGCCAACGGCGGACTCCTCCTCCGCGACCTCCCCATCCGCTCCCTCGACGACTTCGCCGTCCCGGTCGAGAAGCCGGGCACGACGCTCCACGAACCGACCCGGGTCCTCGGCGATCTCCTGGCACAGGTCATGGAGGACACCCGTCGGCGCCGGGACTTCCGGGTCGTCGGCCCGGACGAGACCGCCTCCAACCGTCTCCAGGCCGTGTTCGACGCCAGCGGCAAGGCCTGGCAGGCCGAGCGCCTGCCCGTCGACGAACACCTCGACCGGCACGGCCGGGTCCTGGAGGTCCTCTCCGAACACCTCTGCCAGGGCTGGCTGGAGGGCTATCTCCTCACCGGCCGGCACGGACTGTTCTCCTGCTACGAGGCGTTCGTGCACATCGTCGACTCCATGGTCAACCAGCACATCAAGTGGCTCAGGACATCACGGGAGTTGCCCTGGCGCGCGCCCATCGCCTCCCTCAACTACCTGCTCACCTCACACGTCTGGCGCCAGGACCACAACGGCTTCTCCCACCAGGACCCCGGCTTCGTCGACCACGTCCTCAACAAGAGCCCCGAGGTCGTCCGCGTCTACCTGCCCCCGGACGCCAACACCCTCCTCTGCGTCGCCGACCACGCCCTGCGCAGCCGCGACCACGTCAACGTGATCGTGGCCGGCAAACAGCCCTGCTTCGACTGGCTCTCCATCGACCAGGCCCGCGCCCACTGCGCGCGCGGCGCCGGAATCTGGGAGTGGGCGGGCAGCGAGAACGGTGGCGAACCGGACGTCGTCCTCGCCTGCGCCGGAGACGTGCCCACCCAGGAGATCCTGGCCGCCGCCCAGCTGCTGCGCCGCCATCTGCCCCAGCTCGCCGTCCGCGTGGTCAACGTCGTCGACATGACCCGGCTCATGCCGCGCGAGGAGCACCCGCACGGCATGACCGACTCCGAGTACGACGGCCTGTTCACCACCGACAAACCGGTGATCTTCGCGTACCACGGCTACCCGTGGCTCATCCACCGTCTCGCCTACCGCCGCGCGGGCCACGCGAACACCCACGTACGCGGCTACAAGGAGTCCGGGACGACGACCACACCGTTCGACATGGTCGTCCGCAACGACCTCGACCGCTACCGCCTCGTCATGGACGTCATCGACCGCGTCCCCGGGCTCGCCGTCGGCGCCGCCGCCGTACGCCAGCAGATGGCCGACGCCCGGACCCGCCACCACGCCTGGATCCGCGAACACGGCACCGATCTGCCGGAGATCGCCGACTGGCACCGGGCCTGAGCCAGTCGTCCGGCCGCGTGCCACCGGCGCGGGACGGCCCGCCGCCTCCCGGCCCGTGCGAGGTCCGGCCGGGAGGGCCAAGCTGGAACTGCGGGTCAAAACCGGCACCGCACCGGCGTCCGGACGTACCGGACCGTGGGTGAGCCACCGGTCCGCCCGACCCGGGGGAGACACAGAGAGGCAGGGATCGTCATGAAGGGCTTGGTCTTCCACGGCCCCGGACAGTCGTCCTGGCAGGACGTGCCCGACCCGGGGATCAAGGACCCCACCGACGCGATCGTCCGTGTCGACACCGTCACGATCTGCGGGACGGACCTGCACATCCTCAAGGGCGACGTGCCCGAGGTCCGCCCCGGCACGGTCCTGGGCCACGAGGCCGTCGGCGAGATCGTCGAGGTCGGCAGCGACGTACGGACCGTGCGGCCCGGCGACCGCGTGCTGGTCTCGTGCATCACCGCCTGCGGCCGCTGCCGCTACTGCCGGGAGGGCACGTACGGCCAGTGCGTGGACGGCGGCGGCTGGATCCTCGGCCACCTGATCGACGGCACCCAGGCCGAGTACGTCCGTGTCCCGTACGCCGACCTGTCCGTCCACCCCCTCCCCAGCACCCTGGACGCCAAGGACGCCGTGCTGCTGGCGGACATCTTCCCCACCTCCTACGAGGTGGGCGTGGTCAACGGGCACGTCCGCCCCGGCGACACCGTCGCCGTCGTGGGCGCCGGCCCCATCGGCCTCGCGGCGATCGCCACCGCCCGGCTGTTCTCGCCCGAGCGGATCGTCGCCGTGGACCGCGCCCCGGCCCGCCTGGAGGCGGCCAGGCGACTGGGGGCGGACGCCGTGGCCGACGCCCGGGAGGCTCCGGAGCAACTGGTCGCCGACCTCACCGACGGGCTCGGCGCGGACGTCGTGATCGAGGCCGTCGGCGCACCGGAGAGCTTCGAGCTCTGCACCCGCATGGTGCGCCCCGGCGGGCACGTGGCCAACGTCGGCGTCCACGGCAAACCGGCGACGCTGCACCTGGAGGACCTGTGGATCAAGAACGTGACCATCACCACGGGCCTGGTGGACACCCACTCCACACCCACCCTGCTGCGGATGGCGGCCGCCGGCCGACTGCCCACCTCGTCCCTGGTCACGCACACCTTCCCGCTGGACGACATGGAGGAGGCCTACGACGTGTTCTCCCGCGCGGCCGACACCGGCGCGCTCAAGGTCGTGCTCGGCGAGCCCCAGCACGATGTCGTCGCCGTCCCGGCCGCCTGACACGGCCGGCTGGAAACAGGGCCGACCGGCCCTGGCCGTCCGGCCCGGACACGACGAGGATCGGCGGAGGGAGGCCGACACCGTCCGTGGCGGACAGGACGGCGCGGAGTGCGGAACCGAGGAGTGAAGCGATGCCGGTCAGCGAGCAGCCGGGCCCGGACAGCCCGATCCGGGTCTTCCTGCTGGACGACCACGAGGTCGTACGCCGCGGAGTGCGCGACCTGCTGGACGACGAGCCGGACATCTCGGTGATCGGCGAGGCCGGCACCGTGGAGCAGGCCCTGGTGCGTGTGCCCGCCCTGCGCCCGCAGGTCGCGGTGCTCGACGTCCGCCTGCCCGACGGCGACGGGATCACCGTGTGCCGGGAGCTGCGGTCGCGCATGCCGGACCTCGCCTGCCTGATGCTGACCAGCTTCGACGACGAGGAGGCACTCCTGGACTCGATCATGGCGGGAGCCTCCGGATACGTCCTGAAGCAGATCCGGGGCTCGGACCTGGTGTCGGCCGTGCGCACGGTGGCCGCCGGGCAGTCCCTGCTCGACCCCAGCGCCACCGCCCGGCTGATGGCGCGCCTGCGGCAGGGCCCGCAGGAGGAGCAGGCGCCCGAGGCCCTGCCGGGCCTGACCGAGCGCGAGCGGGAGATCCTGGCCCTGATCGGCGAGGGTTTGACCAACCGCCAGATCGGCGGGCGGCTCTTCCTGGCCGAGAAGACGGTGAAGAACCACATCTCCCGGCTACTCGCCAAGCTCGGAGTGGAACGGCGCGTCCAGGCCGCCGTCATCGCCACCCAGGCCCAGGACCGAATGCGCCGGGAGACCCCCTAGTCACCGGCAACCTCGCAGGTCGGGCACCTTCTCCCTGACGGCCCGTTACCGTGACCCGTGGCAGCGGCGGCTGCCCGAGGCCGTGGGCAGTCTGGAGGATCACCGGTGGCAAGCTTCGAGAGGGGCCGCGAGGCCCGGGTACGGCTGCCGCAGCTGAGGCTGGACGAGTTGCTGGAGGAGTTGCAGGCGCGGCTGGACGCGGCGCGCGGGACGCGGGATCGGGTGCACAGTCTGCTGGAGGCGGTGCTGTCGGTCGGGCGGGAGCTGGAGCTGGAGCAGGCGTTGCGGGGGATCGTGGAGGCGGCCGCGGTGCTGGTGGATGCCGAGTACGCGGCACTCGGGGTGATCGGCCCGGACGGCAAGCGGCTCTCGGCGTTCCACACGGTCGGGGTGAGCGAGGAACAGATCGCAAGGATCGGCCCCTTCCCGGAGGGCCACGGCATCCTGGGCGAGCTGATCAGCCACCCGGAGCCGCTGCGCCTGGTGAAACTCTCCGAGCACCCCGCCTCGTACGGTTTCCCGCCGAACCATCCGCCGATGCACACGTTCCTGGGTGTCCCGATCCGGGTGCGTGAGCAGGTGTTCGGGAATCTGTATCTGACGGAGAAGCGGGGTGGGGCGCAGTTCGACGAGGAGGACGAGTCGGTGCTGTCGACGTTGGCGGTGGCGGCGGGTGTGGCGATCGACAACGCGCGGCTCTACGAGGAGTCGCGGTTGCGGGAGCGGTGGCTGCGGGCCAACGCCGAGATCACCCACAGCCTGATGTCCGGCGGCGAGCCCGGCGAGGTCCTCCGGGTCATCGCCGAACGGGCCCGGGAGATCATGAACGCGGCCCTCGCGGTCGTCGCGGTGCCGATGGAGGGCACCGAGTCCCTCACGGTCGAGCTCGCCATCGGCGAGGAGGCGGCGGCCCACCGCGGGCTGGTACTGCCCCTGGAGGGCAACCTGATCGGCCGGGCCTTCACCGGAGCCGCCCCCGTCACCAGCCAGGACGTCTCCCGCGCCGGACCCGACGGGACCGGCGGTACGGGCGGGACCGGCGGTACGGGCGGTACAGGCAGTACGGGCGGTACGGGTGCCCGGAGCGTCACCGGTCTCGGCCCCGCGGTGGCCGTTCCCATCGGCTCGGGGGAGAGCATGCGCGGCATCCTGCTGCTGGCGCGCGCGGTGGGCCACCTGGTGTTCACCGAGCCCGAGATCGAGCGCCTCCAGGGCTTCGCCGCGCAGGCCGCGGTCGTCATGGAGCTGGCCGAACGCCGCCGGGACGCCGAGCAGATCGCGCTGCTGGAGGACCGCGACCGCATCGCCCGGGACCTGCACGACCTGGCCATCCAGCGGCTGTTCGCCACCGGGATGACCCTGCAGAGCGCGGGCCGCTTCATCGAGCACGCGGAGGCGTCCGAGCGGGTCCTGCGGGCGGTGGACGACCTGGACGAGACCATCAAGATCATCAGGTCGACCATCTTCGGCCTGCGCTCACGCGAGGGCACCGCCGGTGTCGGTCTGCGGGCCCGCGTGGTGCGCGTGGTCGGCGAGGCGGCACCGGTCCTGGGCTTCGCCCCCAGCCTGCGACTGGAAGGACTGCTCGACACCGAGGTGCCCAAGGAGGTCGCCGACCATGCGGTGGCCGTGCTCTCCGAGGCCCTGACCAACGTCGCCCGGCACGCCCGCGCGTCCCGGGCCGACGTGGTGGTGGAGGCCGCCGCGGGGGAGGTGCGGCTCACGGTCTCCGACGACGGGGTGGGCATTCCCGCCGAGGGCCGCCGCAGCGGACTGCGCAACATGGCCGAACGCGCCCGGCGACTGGGCGGCGAACTGGAGACGAGCAGCCCGCCCGGCGGCGGCACGACCCTGGTGTGGCGGGTGCCGTCGGCACACGACCGGTAGCGCGGGAAGCCTCGGCGGGCACGGCCGGTGGCGGAGGAACCCTCGGCGGGTCGGCGGGGAGCCCGCTACGGGGTGGGAATCGGTTGCTCCCCCGAACCCCGGACGATCAGCCGGGTGGAGACGGTGAGCGTGCGCGCGCGGGAGCGGTCGCCGTCGAGCCGCGCCAGGGCGGTGATCGCGGCGGTCCGGCCGATCTCCTCCGGGTTCTGCGCCACGACGGTCAGGGCGGGTTCCAGCGCCTCGGCGAGCGCCACGTCGTCGAAGGCGACGACCGCCACCTCCTTGCGCTTGCCGCGGGCGAGTTCGGCCACTGTCCCGAGCGCCATGATGTTGTTCCCGGCGAACAGGGCGGTCGGCGGGTCGGGCAGTGCGAGGAGCTGGGCGGTCGCGGCCTCGGCACCCCGCTGGTCGTGTGCGTCGGCGACCAGCGCGGGGTCGTGGGGGAGGCCGGCCTCCCGCAGGGCCGCGCGGTATCCGGCCAGACGCTCGCGGCGGGTGTACAGCTTGGCGGGCAGGTCGCCGACGAACCCGATGCGCCGGTGCCCGTGGGAGATCAGGTGGGCCACACCGTCCTGGGCCCCCGCCCGGTTGGAGCTGACGATGCTGTCCGTGGTCAGGCCGACTCCCGGGCGGTCGAGGAAGACCACGGGCAGCCCCGCCGTCCGCTGCGCCCGCAGATGGGAGTGGTCGGCGCCGACCGACGGCACGACGATCAGGATGCTGACGCGCCGGGCCAGGAACTTGGCCGTCAGGGCGCGTTCACGGTCGGGGTCGTCCGCGGACGACCCCATGAGCAGCGTGAGCCCGCGTTCGCGGACGCTGTCCTCGATGCCCCGGGCGACCGCTCCGAAGAACGGGTTGCCGAGGTCGGGGACGACCAGTCCGACGGTGGTGTCCGGACCGCCGACCCGCATGTTGCGTGCCATGAGGTTCGGCTGGAAACCCAACTCGGCCACTGCGGCGAGGACTTGTTCCCTGGTCTGCGCCGAGACGGGTCCGTCCTCGTTGAGGACCCGTGAGACCGTCTTGGCGCTGACGCCGACTTCTCGGGCGACGTCGGCCAGGGTGGGGCGGCGGTTCGCTGCCATGGAGGAAACCGTCTCCTGTGGGCTCTCGGTCCCGGCCGCGGCCTTCGGCCGGAACTGCGAGAGCGGTGTCGTACTGTCAGGTGGCCTGTACTCCGGCGGCCTTCGCGGCCTCCGAATCCGCTACGACAGTAGCGCCGGCCGCATCCACGGTGAGCGCGCCGGTCATGATGGCGACGACCTCCGCCATGGAGTAGTCGGACGGCTTGATCACCGCGGCGCGCCGCCCGAGGCGGTGGACGTGGATCCGGTCGGCGATCTCGAAGACATGGGGCATGTTGTGGCTGATCAGGACGACCGGCATGCCCTTGTCGCGGACCCTGCGGATGAGGTCGAGGACCTGACCGGACTCCTTGACGCCGAGGGCGGCGGTCGGTTCGTCCATCACGACGACACTGCGGGCCCAGGCGACGGCGCGGGCCACCGCGACGGCCTGCCGCTGGCCGCCGGAGAGGGTCTCGACGGACTGGGTGAGCGAGCGCAGCCCGATCTTCAGGTCGGCCATGTGCTCGGCCGCCTCCTGACGCATGCGCTTCTTGTCCAGCATGCGGAAGGCACTGCCCAGCACACCGGGCCGGCGCAGCTCGCGGCCGAGGAACATGTTCGAGGCGATGTCCATGGACGCGGCCACGGCGAGGTCCTGGTACACCGTCTCGATGCCGTGGGCGCGGGCGCTCTGCGGGCCGGAGAAGACGATGGGCTCGCCGTTCAGCCGGATCTCGCCCGCGTCCGGAGTCACCGCGCCGGTGAGGGCCTTGATCAGGCTGGTCTTGCCGGCGCCGTTGTCACCGATGACGGCCAGTACCTCGCCCGGCATCAGGTCGAAGTCGGCGCCGTCGATGGCGGTGACATGGCCGTACCGCTTGACCAGACCGCGGGCCTGCAGAACGGGGGTCGACGTGGCGGTCATCGGGCCTTCTTCCGGGAGATCTGGTCGACGGTCACCGCGAGGATCACCAGCACACCGGTGATCAGGGTCTGGTAGATCGAGGCGACACCCATCAGCTGGAGGCCGTTGCGGAAGACACCGACGATCAGGACACCGATGAAGGTGCCCAGGACCGAACCGCGTCCGCCGAAGAGGCTGGTGCCGCCGAGGACCACGGCGGTGATGCTGTCGAGGTTGTCGGTCTGTCCGGCCTGCGGATCGCCCACGCCGGTACGGGAGATGAGCAGCAGGGCGGCGATGCCGTACAGCAGTCCCGCCACGGTGTAGACGCCGATGGTCAGCCGGGAGGTACGGATACCGTTCAGCCGGGCCGCCTCCGGGCTGTTGCCGAGGGCGTAGACGTGCCGGCCCCAGCCGGTGCTGCTCAGCGCGTAGGCGAGCAGGAGGAACAGGGCGATGGTGACCAGCGAGCCGTAGGTCACGTCGGTGTACCCGAGCGGGAAGGTCTCGCCGAGCGCCGTCAGCGGACCCGGCAGGTTGGTGACCGTCTGCTCCTCGGAGTAGATGTGGGTCAGCGCGAACGCCACGTTCAGCATGCCGAGGGTGACGATGAACGGCGGCAGCGGGATCTTCTGCACCAACACCCCGTTGAGCAGGCCGAATCCGCCGCAGACGACCAGGCCCAGGGCGATGGCGGCCAGCGGCGGCAGGCTGCCCTCGGCCGCCATCCTGGCGATCACGATGCTGCCGAACGCCATCACGGCACCGCACGACAGGTCGATGCCGGCGGTGAGGATGATCAGGGTCTGCCCGATGGCCAGGGTGCCGACGACCATGACCTGCTGGATGATCAGGGAGAAGTTGCCGCCGGTGAGGAACTGGTCGGTCGAGAGGGAGAAGAAGGCGCAGGCGAGGAGGAGCGCGGCCAGCGGGCCGGTGGTCGGCGCCGTGAGCAGCCTGCGGGCCGTCGTCGGCGCTTTCAGCTCCGCGTACGGCGAGGATGTGCTCGGGGGCGTGGACGTGGCTGTCATGCGAAGTCCTTGTCGGAAGACAGAGTTCCTTGTCGCCAGGACAAGGGGGGCGGCCGCCCCCGCCGGTCGGGGAGGTGGCGGGCCGACCGCCCCGCTCAGGGAGGTGGCAGTCTCGTACGGTCCTCGGGGCCTGTCGTTCGGATCATGCCGGCTTCGGGCCGCGGCGCCTGGTGACCGCAGATGTGCGTGCCAAGCCCCGCGGCCCAGGAGTGATCCGAACGACAGGCCCTGAGGGGCGGCTCAGCCCCAGCAGTTCTCCAGGCCGTAGGCGGTGTCCTTCGACGCGACCCCGTCCTGTGCCTTGTCGGAGATCAGCGTGACCCCGGTGTCGGTGTAGCCGGACACCTTCTTGCCGTCCTTGGCATAGGTCACCACGGCCTTGACGCCCTCGGCGGCCATCTTCAGCGGGTACTGCTGCGAGGTCGCCGCGATCTTTCCGTCCTTGACGGCCCGGGTGCCGGTGCAGCCGCCGTCGACGGAGACGATCAGGACGTCCTTCTCCCGGCCCTTGGCCTTCAGCGCGGTGTACGCGCCGAGGGCGGCCGGCTCGTTGATGGTGTAGACGACGTTGATGTCCGGCTCCTTCTGGAGGCAGTTCTCCATCGCCGTCTGCCCCTTGGACTGGTCGCCGCCGGTGTCCTGGGCGCACAGGACGTCCTTCTCGGTGGCGCCGAAGCCCTTCAGGAAGCCCTCGTGCCGCTGCACGCCGACGGAGACGCCGGGCGCGAGGTCGAGGGCGGCTATCTTCGCCTCCTTGCCCTTCATCGCGGCCTTGGCGTACTCGCCGATCAGCTCGCCGGCCTTGACGTTGTCGGTGGCGAAGAGGGCGTCGACGGCGCTCTCCGGCTCGGTCGGGGTGTCCAGGGCGATGACCAGGACCCCCTTGGCCTTCGCCTTCTCGATCGCCGGCACGATCGCCTTGGAGTCGCTGGGGGTGATCAGGATGCCCTTCACCCCGGCGGCCACCATGTTCTCGATGGCGGTGACCTGACCGGCGTTGTCCCCGTCGAACTTGCCGGCCGCGGTCATCAGCTCGACGCCCTCGGCCTTCGCGGTCTTCTCCGCGCCCTCCTTCATCTTCACGAAGAACGGGTTGGTGTCGGTCTTGGTGATCAGACCGACCTTGACGTCGCCCGAACCGGCGCTGGACGAACCCGAGCCCGCGTCGGCGCCGGAACCGGGACCGCAGGCCGTCAGGGCGAGGGCGGCGACGCCGGTCGCGGCGGCCGCTCTGAGGACGGCGGAGGACAGGCGAGTGGTGCGAGACATGAACACTCCTGTGGGATGACGAGCGGCACGGGGCCCGGGAGTTCGGAGCATGCCGCCCCGATGTGTCATCGCTGACTTATGTCATCGTTGACACTGCATGGCGAGGATGATGGACTCCCTCTCGCCGCAACGTCAATGCCTTGCACCCGTCACAAATCGGCAACGTCCACGACCGCCGCCCCGCCGCCCGGCCGGTGGCCGTGTCACGAAGCGCCCGCTGTCCCGGTCCGCGCCGGAGAGAAGAGCAGCCCATGAGCCCGCGCCAGATCACCGTCCTCGGAGAGTGCGTAGCGGACGCGTTCGCCGAACCCCCGGCCGCCGCGAACGAGCTCGCGCTGCGCGTCCTGCCAGGTGGCGGCCCGGCGAACACCGCGGTGGCCCTGGCCCGCCTCGGCACCCCGGCACGCTTCCTCGCCCGCCTCTCCGGCGACCTGTTCGGACGTCTCTTCCGGTCCCATCTGGAGGCGTCCGGCGTGGACCTGTCGTCCGCCGTCGCCGCCGCCGAACCCAGCACGCTGGCCGTGGCGGAGCTGGACGCGCGGGGGCAGGCCACGTTCTCCTTCCACGCCCAGAACACGGCCGACTGGCAGTGGACCCCCGAGGAACTGAGGCGGGTGGACCTGGCGGAGGCGGCCTGTGTACACACCGGCTCACTGGCACTGGTCCGCGCACCGGGCGCCACCGCGGTGGAGGACTTCCTGGCCCGGGCCTCGCCCCGGGCCACCGTCAGCATCGACCCCAACGTCCGGCCGCTGCTGGTCCACCCCGACGTCTACCGGGAACGGCTCGCCCGCTGGTGCCGCCTCGCCGACATCCTGCGGCTGAGCGAGGACGACCTGGAACTGCTGCTGCCGGGCACCGCGCCGGAGCGGGCGTGCGACCTCTGGCACGCCGCGGGGGTACGGCTGGTCGTGATCACGCTCGGCGCCGACGGCGCCCTCGCCTCCCTCGACGGCGAACGGGTGCGGGTGCCCGGGGTGCCGACCCAGGTCGTCGACACGGTGGGCGCCGGCGATTCCTTCACCGCCGGACTGCTGCACCACCTCGCCGAACGCGACCTCCTCGGCGGTCGGCTGGACGCTCTCGCCCTCGACGACGTGGCCGAGGCCTGCCGCTTCGCCGCCCGGGTCGCCGCCCTGACCTGCTCGGTCGCCGGCCCCAACCCGCCCTGGCAGGAGCAGATGGCGGCGCACGCGACCACCGCCGACGCCTGACGGCCGTACGCCACCCGACTCCCGCACTCCGCCCCCCGACCCGGCGGCCCGCTCCCGAACCCGGCGGCCCGTACGGCCCGCCCGGCCCACCCACGGACAAGGACACACAACCATGACGAAGACCCTGCTCGCCGAGTTCACAGCCCGAGAGGGCGCGGAGGACGAGGTCGCCCGCCTGATCCAGGACTACGCCCTGAAGGTGCGCGCCGAAGAAGGCAACCTCACCTTCGACGTCTACACCAAGGCGGCCGCCCCGCGCGCCTACTGGATCTTCGAGGTCTACCGGGACGAGAACGCCTTCCAGGCACACCTGAAGGCCCCCTACGGCGCCCCGTTCAACGCCGCCCTCACCCCGCTGATCGAGGAGGACGCCTCCGTACTGACGTTCCTCGATCCGCTGACCACCCACCCGTGACCCGCCCAGGTGCAGACCGCGCCCCCGACTCCTCGTCCACGGAGAGATGTCAGGCCTGGACCGGGCCCGTGAGGTCGACGATGTCGTCGGAGGCGACGTCATGGAGACGGATGGCCAGGTCCTCCAGGGCGCGGCTCACGGCGAGCTCGTCGCCGATCTCCGGGACGGGGCGGTCGATCGGGTTGCGCCGGGCCAGGCCCCGGCCCGTGAGGTACGCGGCCTCGTCGGTGTTCAGCACGGCACGCGCGCGCGTCTCGTCGTCCTGTTCGCTGATGTGGATCTCGACGGTCCACTGCTTGGCTTCCATCATGATCACTTCCGTACCGCGTCGCGTCTTCCCTGGTCCAGGGCGGGTCTCCCGCCACGCTCCTGCCCCGTCGCGGTGGCCCCACGGCCCCTCGGCCCGGCGGATGCCGCACGCGTGAGGAGACCGATCACCTCCGCGTCCGGCGTCTGCGTGAAGTCGCGGTACCAGGCACCCACCGAGCCCAGGTCCTCCCTCGCCTCGACGCAGACGATTTCGTCGGCCACTCCGCGCAGCCGTACGACCGCCTCCACCGATCCCACCGGGACGGCGAGAACCACCCTCCCCGCACCCCGGCCCCGCACCACCCGGCAGGCCGCCTCGGCGGTGGCGCCCGTGGCCAGCCCGTCGTCCACGACCAGCGCGACGCGACCCGTGACGGGCACGGGGCCACGCCCGGCGCGATACCGGGCCACACGCCGCTCCAGCTCCGCCCGCTCGGCGCGCTCGACGTCGGCCACTTCCTCGTCCCGTATCCCGTTGCTGTCGATCACGTTCCGGTTGAGGACGCGGACACCGTGCTCACCGATGGCGCCGAAGGCCAGCTCCGGCTGCCACGGCACTCCGAGCTTGCGCACCACGAGCACGTCCAGCGGTGCCGACAGTCTCCCGGCCACCTCGTACGCGACCGGAACGCCGCCCCGAGGCAGTCCCAGGACCACGAGGTCCTCGTCGTGCAGATGCTCCAGGCGCCGGGCCAGGAGACGTCCTGCCTCCTCGCGGTCGTCGAAGTCCATACGCCACCTCCTCGTGCGCCCACCGCGACGAGGCGGGGCCGGGTGCCTGCTTCTCCCCTCCATGTCCATTGCATCGCGGAGTCGGCGACCGCGCCAGGGGCCTTCGGCCCAGGCCGGGGCCGGACGGCCCTCGCGGTGACGACGACACCGCCGTCAGACTTCTCATAAGGCCCACACCGGAGACCGGACGTCACGCATGGGGTCGACACCGGAGACCGGACACCTTGCCGGGAGGTTGCGATGATCACGCGAGAGCTGGACACGAGGACGGTGACCGATCTCGTCGCCGACGCCACGGCCGCACCGTCGATGCACAACGCGCAGCCCTGGCGCTTCCGCTTCCTGACCGAGGAGCGGGTCCTGCTGCTGCGCGCGGACCTCGGCCGGGCCATGCGCCGCACCGACCCCGACCACCGGGCGCTGCACATCGGCTGCGGGGCGGCGTTGTTCAACCTGCGCGTCGCCGCCGCACACGCCGGGCTGTCCCCGCGGGTCCGTTTGCTGCCGGACCCGGGCGACCCGCAGGTGCTGGCCGCAGTCCACCTGACCGCCGTTCATGTGACCGCCGCCCACGAGGCGGCCGCCCCTGCGGAGGACCACGGGGGGCCGACCCCGCACCAGCGAGACCTGGCACGGCTGTATCCCGCCCTCCACCGGCGGCACACCAGCCGGTATCCCTTCGACGACCGCGACGTCCCCGAGGACGTACGGTCGCGGCTGCGCGCGGCCGCCGCCGAGGAGGAGGGCGAGCTCTCGTTTCCCGGCGCCTGGCACCTGGACACCGTTCTGGAGCTGGTCCGGGACGCCGAGAGCCGCGACACCCTGGATGCCGGGGGCAGGGAGGACCTGGAGCGCTGGACCCGGCTCGGCCCGGAGGCCGACATCGCCGTCGACGGCGTTCCCGAGTACGCCTTCGGCCCGCGCCGACGGGAGGGCCGGGCACCGCGCCGGGACTTCGCGGGCCGACGGCTGGTGGCCGACCGCGGCACCACCGCCTTCGAGACCAGCCCCCACCTGGCCCTGCTCTACACCCGCGGTGACACTGCCCTCGACTGGCTGCGCGCCGGGCAGGCCCTGGAACACGTCCTGCTGGAGGCCACGACGGCCGGACTGGCGAGCTCGCTGACCTCCCACCCCCTGGAGAACGCCGACCTGCGCCCGCTCGCCCGCGACCCGGTCTCCGGCCGGGGCCACGTCCAGATGGTGCTACGCCTCGGCTACGGCCCGCACGGCCCGACCACCCCGCGCCGCCCCGTCCGGGACGTACTCGACATCGTGTGACCGGCCCCCACTGGACACGCCGGACCGCCGGACCGCCGGACTGCCGGAGCACCGGGCCGCCGAGCCGGACCAGGCCCGAAGCTCACGGACCACCGTTCATCGGCAGATGCCACCCCGGGAGCCGCGCCGGACGGTTCCCGGGTCAGGATGTCCCCATGACAGATCATCAGGCAGCCGCCACCCCGCAGCCGTTGCTGCGCCTTCCGGAGGAGGGTGAGTGTCTGGACGTGGCCGGGGTGACCCACTTCTTCCGGCTCACCGGTGAACACACGGAAGGGCGCTTCGCCTTCGAGGAGTTCAGCCTCGCGGCGGGCACCGTGGGCGCGCGACCACACGTGCACGACGGGCACGACGAGTACTTCTACGTCCTCGAGGGCGAGCTGACACTGCACACCGGCGACGGCGAGATCACCGTGGGCCCCGGTCATCTGCTGGCCGCGACCCGCGGCACACCGCACGGCTTCCGCAACGCCGGCCCGGCCCCCGTCCGCGCCCTGTGCCTGTACACCCCCGCCGGGTACGAGAACTACTTCCGCGACGTCCACGCCGCGGTGAGCGCGGGGGCCGAGGTGACCGACGAACTGCTGGCCGAGTTCCGCAGCCGGTACCGGACGCGAAGCCACTGACGCCGCCGGACGCGTCCGCCGGGGCCGTCCGTCCGGTCGTCGGCGGTGCCGTCCCCGCCGGTGTCAGACGTCCGGTGTCAGGCGTCGGCCTCGACCGCCGTGAGGCGGATGCCGGTGATCAGGTCCGGGCGGATGCGGACCGCGTGGTCCATGGTCCCGCTCACCCAGGACTGCAACAGCGCCCGGTAGCGGGCCAGTTCCTCGGGATCGGTGACCGGGCGGGCGTAGCCCGTGACGACGACGCTCCAGCCGAGATGGGTCTCCGGGTCGATGGCGTCGGCCTCGTACGCCACCACGACGCCCGGGTCGTCCGCCTCCTGGGCCCGCGCGGTCAGCGCCGTGCCCTCATGGGTGCGGATGACGATGTCGCCGTCGTCCAGCACATGGTTGACGGGGCGGACGGTCGGCAGGGCGTGCCGGGTGAAGACGATCCGCCCGAAGGACACACTGCCGAGCAGCCGCAGCGCCTCGTCGCTGTCGAGGTCGACCGAGCGCCGGGGCTCGGCGGCTGAGTGGTGATTGATGATCGGCATGGTGATCTTCCGCGCGGGTCGGTGGGCGTGTTGCGGGTGGGTGGGGTGCCGCGAGCGGGTGGGTGTGCCGACGGGTTTCGGCTCGGGGCCCTCCATGGAATGCCCCGGGCGATGGCCACGGCGCAGCGTTCAGCTCGCCAGCTGGGAGCGGCGCGACCCGCCCGGTTCCGGCTCGGGCGACGAGTCGGTGTCGTCGATCCGATGGTTCAGCTCGGCGGAGACGTCGACCACTCCGTCGACGCCGGCGCACAGCCGCACCACGATCGGGACCAGGGACTTGCGCTCGACGGTGCCCCGGAGCGTGACCCGTCCGTCGACCACCCGTACGAGGATCGCGTCGGACGCGATGCCCAGCGTGCGCAGCAGGACGTCCCCGTTGATCTCCTCGCGGATGGCGCGATCGCCGCGCAGGAACACACGCAGCAGATCGGCCCGGCTGATCAGCCCGACCAGTCGGCCGGCCTCGTCGACGACCGGCAGCCGCTTGACCCGGTACCGCTCCATGACCTGTGCGGCCTCCACGACGGTCCACTGCGGCCGGGCGGTCACGGCCGGGCTGGTCATCAGCCCGGCGGCCGTCGCGGCCTCCGCCTTCGCGCGGGCCGCGGGTTTCGGGTGCAGCACCGGCAGCAGACCGGCCGGATCCAGCTGCGCGGCCTCCTTGCGCAGCAGGTCCGCCTCGGAGACGACGCCCACGGGACGGCCGTCGTCGTCCACCACCGGTACGGCCGTGATGTCGTACTCGGCGAGCAGCTTGGCGATCTCCTTGAACCCGGTGTCGGGGTGCACCCGGACGACCGACGTGGACATGATGTCGCTCACCGTCCGGTGCCGCATGGCTCTCGCCTCCTGAGGACTCTCGTGCGCTTCCGGTTGTTGCCTTCGCACCCACTCTCCGCCCGCGCCGGGCGCGCCTCCATGGGCCGGTCGGCCCCGCTCGGGGACCTGCGGCCCCTGCTCCGGGTCCCCCGTCCGCCGCCGTGCCCGCGGCGCACCGGGCTCGGCGGCCCTAGGCTCGACACGACGACGGGACGCCCCCGGTCGCCGCGCGGCCCACGGCCATCGCGCGTCCCGCCGCCGAGGCGGCGGCCCCGTGGAGCCCGACGTGCCGGAGGACCGGATGCGCGACTGGATCTGGGAGTACCAGGGCTACGACCCCGAACAGGAGGGCCTGCGCGAGGCGCTGTGCACCCTCGGCAACGGCTACTTCGCGACCCGCGGCGCACTGCCCGAGTGCGGCGCCGACGCCGTGCACCACCCGGGCACCTACGCGGCCGGCTGCTACAACCGGCTCACCTCGCGGGTGGCGGGCCACCGTGTCGAGAACGAGGACATGGTCAACCTGCCCAACTGGCTGCCGCTGCGCTTCCGCCCCGCCGGCGAGGAGTGGCTGACCCCGGACCGCCACCGGCTGCTCGACCACCACCTGGACCTGGACCCGGGGACGGGCGTCCTGGAGCGCCGCTCCACGTACGAGGACCGCACGGGCCGCCGCCTCAGGGTGCGACAGCAGCGGCTGGTGCACATGGCCGATCCCCATCTCGCGGCACTGCGCACGGAGTTCACCGCCGAGGACTTCTCGGGCGAACTGGAGGTGGAGGCCGCCCTGGACGGCCGGGTGCGCAACACGGGGGTGGCGCGCTACCGGGATCTGGCGACCCGGCACCTCGTGCACGTCCACACCGACTCGGCGGACGCCGACACCGTCTGGCTGCGCTGCCGCACCAGCGCCTCGGACATCCGTATCGGCATGGCGGCACGCACGGTCGGCGCGACCGGCGAGACGTCCGAGGCCCGCCACCAGGGGCGGCGCGCGGTCCAGCGCTTCCGCCTGGCCCTCGTGCCCGGCCGGACCGTCACGGTGGACAAGACCGTCGCCCTGTTCACCTCCCGCGACCCGGCGATCGACGACCCGCTCCGCGCGGCCGTCGACCGGGTCGGCCGCGCAGCCGGCTTCGAGGAGCTGCTGGAGTCCCACCGCACCGCGTGGGACCTGCTGTGGCGCCGGGCGGACCTGGAGGTGCCGGGGGAGGCGGGCCGCATCCTCCGGCTGCACCTGTTCCACGTGCTGCAGACGCTCTCCCCGCACACCGCCGACCTCGACGTCGGCGTCCCCGCGCGCGGGTTGCACGGCGAGGCCTACCGCGGACACGTCTTCTGGGACGAGCTGTTCGTCCTGCCCTATCTGAACCTGCACTTCCCCGAGGTCTCCCGCGCGCTGCTGACCTACCGCCACCGGCGCCTCGGACGGGCCGTGGCCGCGGCCGGGGACATCGGGCGGACCGGGGCGATGTACCCCTGGCAGAGCGCGAGCGACGGCCGTGAGGAGACCCAGCGGTTCCACCTCAACCCGCGCTCGGGGCGCTGGCTGCCCGACCACTCGCACCTCCAGCACCACGTGGGGTCGGCCGTCGCCTACAACGTGTGGCGGTACTACGAGGCCAGCGGCGACACCGAGTTCCTGCACACCAAGGGCGCCGAGATGCTGCTGCAGATCGCCCGCTTCTGGGCCGACGCGGCCACCTGGGACGAAGACCTGCGCCGCTACCGTGTCCGGGGTGTCGTGGGGCCCGACGAGTACCACGAGGCCTACCCGGGCGCCGACCGGCCCGGTCTCGACGACAACGCCTACACCAACGTCACCGCGGCCTGGGTCCTCGCCCGCGCCGGTGAACTGATGGAGACGCTCCCGCGGCCGCGCCGCCGCGAACTCGCCGACCGCACCGGCTTCGACGACGGCGAACGCGAACGCTGGGAGGACGTCTCCCGCTCCCTGCACGTGCCGTTCCACGACGGCGTCATCAGCCAGTTCGAGGGGTACGGCGAACTCGCCGAACTCGACTGGGCGGCGTACACGGCGCAGTACGGCGACATCCGGCGGCTGGACCGGATCCTGGAGGCCGAGGGCGACACCGTCAACCGCTACAAGGCCTCCAAGCAGGCCGACGCGCTGATGCTCGGCCATCTCTTCTCACCCGCCGAACTGCGCGCCCTCTTCGACCGGCTCGGGTACCGGCTGGACGACGAGACCTGGCGGCGCACCGTGGACCACTACCTGAGCCGCACGTCCCACGGCTCCACGCTCAGCGCCCTCGTGCACGGGTGGGTGCTCGCCAGGGCACGGCGCGCCGAGGCATGGAACTTCGTCCAGGAAGCGCTCGTCGGGGACATCGCCGATCTGCAGGGCGGCACCACCGGCGAGGGCATCCACCTGGGCGCCATGGCGGGCACCCTCGACCTCGTACAGCGCGGGCTGACCGGACTGGAGACGCGCGGCGACACGCTGCGGCTCGACCCCGTACCGGTCCCGGAGCTGTCCGCGTACGGGTTCTCGATGCGCTACCGGGGCCACTGGGGCGTGCGGCTGCGGCTGCGGTCCGGACAACTGCACATCACCGTGCCCGACTCCGACCGTGCCCCCATCACCGTGGCGCTGGCCGACCGCACCGTCTCCGTCGCACCGGGGGAGTCGCGCACGCTCACCCTGCCGGACTGACCGAGGACCGCCGGCCCCCTCCACCCGGGGCCGACCGGCCCCCTGCCCGCCCCGGACGGCCCATGGCTTCACCCGCCGATCCGCCGGATGCTCGTAGTGGACGAACTCGCCTGGCGACCGGACGACGCGCATGTGATGTGCGACGCGCGCGGAGCCCGCCGCCGTGAAAGGAGGCGTACCGCCATGACCCTCCACGTCCTGGTCGCCTATGGGACGACCAACGGATCCACCGCCCGGATAGCCGAGACCGTCGCCGAGACACTGACCGAGGAGGGGCTGACGGCCGAGGCCCGCCCCGCCGAATCCGTCGTCAGCCTGCTGCCGTACGACGCCGTCGTGGTCGGCGGCGGGCTCTACGCCGGGCGCTGGCAGAAGAACGCCCGCCGGTTCCTTCGCCGGCACCGCCGCGAGCTCCCGCAGCGCCCGCTGTGGTTGTTCAGCAGCGGTCCCCTCGACGCCTCCGCCTCCGAGCGGGACATCCCGCCCGTGCCCGGCGTGCGCAAGGCCGTGATCCGCTTCGACGCCCGGGAGCACATCACCTTCGGCGGCTGCCTGGAGGAAGGCGCCAAGGGCTTCATCGCCCGCCGGCTCGTGGAGTCCGGCAAGGGCGGCGACTTCCGTGACTTTCCCGCGATCGAGGCATGGGCACGCCGGATCGCGAAGGAACTTCCGGGGACGCCGCAGGAGGCGAGGAAACGCTGAACGCGCGGCCGGACCTCGATCCTCTCCGCGGTCATGGCCGCGTCCCAGGCTCCCTGCCGCCCTGGTCGAGCCGGAAGGGCGGGTAGACGTCCGTGAGCAGCGAGGTGTACGCGGCGACCCGCAGCACCCACCGGTCCAGACCGACCACCAGATCGAAGATGCCGCGCGGATAGACACCGGTGAAGAGCAGGGCCACCCCGGCGAAGAACGTCAGGAGCGCGATGAGCCCTCCCGAGGTCCAGGCGACGTGGACACCGCCGCCGATGATGCCCAGCACCAGGTAGTGGGGGATGGCCAGGAGCCACCACTTCACGAGGACCAGCCCCCGGGACAGCTGCTCGGGGTACGCCACGTCCAGGTGCGCCGGGTAGTCCGCCACCTCGGCGAGGGTGAAGGGCGGGTAGCGGTCGGTGCCGAGGGCGCCGTACGTGTAGAAGGCCACGCGCCAGCTCCAGCGCAGGACTCCGGTGCTGAAGTCGAACAGGGGGCGTGGGTAGCGGCCGGTGAACAGGATGGCGAAGAAGGCCACGACTCCCACCAGCACGAACGCCACCCAGAGGAAGACCAGGACGACGTAGTGGGGGAGCGCGAGCAGCCACTTCACCAGCCACAGCCAGCGGGACAGCTGTGGGTCGCAGGTCGCGGTCAGCCGGACCGGCTGGACCGGACCCACACTCGGCGGGGCTGTTTCCGATGCCATGGTTCTCGGTCCTTTCCCGATGTCGCGAAGCGGGCCTACACAGGCCAGCCGACGGGCGGGGGCTTGGTCGGTCGCGCGGCACCCATGCCCTCGATGTCCCGCTCGGCGGCCCCCATCAGCTGCCGTGCCAGGTTGTTCAAGGCGCGGCCCGCCGCCAGCTCGTCACCGATCTCGGGGACGTCGGTGTCCGCGGGATGACAGTGCGCGGAGCCACGGCCGACGAGCCTCGTCGTGCCGGTGTCCAGTACGAGTTGGGCCTCGGTCGTTCCCTCGTGGTCCTCGATGAGACGCAGACGGATCTTCCATTCCGACGTGTGCGGCATCGTGCTCCTCCACTCGGCAGGGCGTGGACGACGGCTTCGGCACCGGGCGGGCGTCGTACTCCACCAGTTTGGACGCGGAGTCCGGATACGGCGCGTCCGCCCGCGACCCCGACACGCGCGCGTGTCACCGGCGGAAGCGTCCCGACCACGGCGGCCCGACCCGGTCCCAGTCGGCCTCCCCCCGCGCGTACCGTCCCCGGTCCAGCAGCCGGCGCGTGCCCGACCGGACCGCCAGCAGCCGCGGGCCACGCCGAGGGCCGCCATGCCGCTCGCCAGCCACTCGCTCGCCCTCGCGTTGAGCCGGTTCATCGGCGGCGAGGCGGGACGCCCCTCGCGGTCCAGCCGGGCGAGCTGCCTCGCTGCGCTGTTGTCACGATCGAGGTCCTCCGCCAGCCGGGCGGTGATCCGGTGGCGGTCCGCCGTCCGCACCTGGACGGTTCTCATCGACGGGCGATACACCGTCGTCCCCGCGCTTATCGCCCGAACCCGCCGACGTCCCAGGCTGGGACCAGCACGGGGGGACGACCGGCTTGCCGCGGGAGGTCGAACCAGGACCGCACAGGGACCGTCGTACACGCCGGGGTCACCCTCTCCGCGCGACGCGCACCCGGCCGGGGGCGCCAACCCTCTCCGACGCAGGGGCCGAATGTCCCCGACGTGGCGCGCTTCGGCCCCGGCGAGGTCCTGGCGAGGTCCCGGCGAGGTCCTGGCGAGGTCGGCTCCGCCGCCGGACCCGCGTTCTGCGAGTGCTCGTCCTTGGTCCACATGCGAGACCGGGGGGTTTGGGGTACTCCTCGAAGGAGGGAACGCAGTACCCGCTCGGCATGTCGACCAGGTCCGGGCCGGGTGGTCCAAGGGATGCGTTCGCCGTCGTCCGCCGGCGTGTCCAGCTTCGTACGAGACGGAGGGCGCCGCCATGGAACAAGTCGTCACGGTGGGCCTGGACGGCTCACCCGAGAGCCTCGCCGCGGCCCGCTGGGCCGCCGAGGAGGCCGAGAAGCGCAGGCTCACCCTGCGGCTGCTGCACGCGTGGCCGATGCTGGCGCCGGAGCCGCCCCGCGCCCCTTCCGAGATCGACCAGAACTACTGGGCGAAACGCCTCGTCCACACCGCGCAGGCGGAGCTGAGCACACGTCATCCGGGGCTCTCCGTCGTCGGCAGCCTGATCGCCGACGACGCCCAGGAGGCCCTGCTCCGGGCCGCCTCGGACTCCGAGATGCTGGTGCTGGGTTCACGCCGGCTGGGGTCCGCCGAGAGCTACTTCCTGGGTGACGTCAGCATGGCGGTCGTGGCGCGGGCCCGACGGCCCGTGACCCTGGTCCGCGCGGAGCCGACCACGGGGCAGCCGGCCCCCACCCCGGCGGCCAGGGTCGTCGTGGCGATGGACCTGCACGGGTCCAGCGACGACCTGCTCGACTTCGCGTTCCACAGCGCCGCGGCCCGGGACCTCCCCCTCCTCGCCGTCCACGGGCGCAGTGTGCCGTTCCACGCGCGCATGCCCTGGGGCGTCGACCACGGCGTCGGCGAGGAGCTGACGGGGGAGGCGCGGGAGGGGCTGAGCAGGGCGCTGCGGCCCTGGCGCGAGAAGTACCCGCAGGTGGAGGTGGAGGACAGCATCCGCCTCGCGAGCCCCGCCAAGGCCGTCGTGCACGCCGCCGAGGATGCCGCGCTGCTGGTCGTCGGGCGGCGTGTGCACCGGCACGGCATGACACACCATCTGGACCACGTGGCCCACGCGGCGATCCATCACGTACGGTGCCCCGTCGCGGTCGTCCCCCACGACTGACTCACCACTCGGTGAGCGATCCGTCCGCCGCCCGCCACACGGGATTGTCCCGGCAGGGCCGGGTGCCGATCTCGGTGGCGCGGCGAACGGCCCTCCAGCAGGTCGTTCCGCTGGCTGTCCCGGACGCCCATGCTCAGTCCCGGGATCACCGACGGGGACGGTGATCCCGGTGATCCCGGTTGCCCGGTTGCCCGGCTGTCCCGCTGCCCGGCCGCGATTGGACCCGTGGGCCCCGTATCCACCGCGCACCCACGGGGCATGGGTCAACAAGTGGGTCAGCGAGGCCCGGCACCACGACGTCCACGGGAAGAGAGACAGAGGATGGTCCAAGCGGAACCCGAACCCCAGAGCATCGGCGTCCCGGCCGAGTCCACCGCGGGCGAGACCAGGGTGGCGGCAACACCGGTCACCGTGGGCAGACTCGTCGCGCTCGGGTACGACGTGGTGGTCGAACCGGGAGCGGGGGCGTCGTCCCGCTTCTCCGACGCGGCCTACGAGGAGGCCGGCGCCCGGCTCGGCGACCCGTGGGCGGCGGAGATCGTGCTCAAGGTGAACGGCCCCTCCGGCGAGGAGATCGGCAGGTTGCGCGACGGGGCGACGCTGATCGCGCTGATCGGCCCGGCTCTCCACCCCGAACTGGTCGAGGAACTGGCCCGGCGGCCCCTCACCGTGCTCGCCATGGACGCCGTGCCGCGCATCTCCCGCGCCCAGTCGCTGGACGTCCTCAGCTCGATGGCGAACATCGCCGGATACCGGGCCGTCGTCGAGGCCGCGCACGCCTTCGGACGCTTCTTCACCGGCCAGGTGACCGCCGCCGGCAAGGTGCCGCCCGCCAAGGTCCTGGTGGCCGGCGCCGGCGTCGCCGGACTCGCGGCGATCGGCGCGGCCCGCAGCCTCGGCGCCGTGGTCCGCGCCACCGACCCCCGGCCCGAGGTCGCCGAACAGGTCCGCTCCCTGGGCGGCGAGTTCCTCACGGTCTCCGCCGCGCAGGAGGTCGGCACCGACGGCTACGCCAAGGCCACCTCGGACGACTACAACCGGCTCGCCGAGCGGCTGTACGCCGAGCAGGCGGCCGACGTCGACATCATCATCACCACCGCGCTCGTCCCGGGCCGGCCGGCACCGAGGCTCATCACCGCCGCCGACGTCGCGCGCATGAAGCCCGGCAGCGTCATCGTCGACATGGCGGCCGCCCAGGGCGGCAACGTCGAGGGCACGGTCGCCGGCAAGGCCGTCGTCACCGACAACGACGTGACGATCATCGGCTACACCGACCTGCCCGGCCGGCTCCCCGCCCAGGCCTCACAGCTCTACGGCACCAACCTCGTCAACCTGATGAAGCTGCTCACCCCCGGCAAGGACGGCCGTCTCGTCCTGGACTTCGACGACGTGGTGCAGCGCGCGATGACCGTGGTCCGCGAGGGCGAGAGGACCTGGCCCCCGCCACCGGTCCAGGTGTCCGCCGCGACCGCCCCGGCAGGGGCCCCGGAACCTGTGGCCGCGCTTTCGGAGACACCGGCGAAGCCCGCACGCCCCGCCTGGTCGGCGTACGCCCTCGTCGGCGCCGGAGCGCTCGCCCTGTTCCTGGTGACCGCCTTCTCACCGAGCGAACTCATCGGCCACTTCACGGTGTTCGTGCTGGCCATCGTCATCGGCTTCTACGTCATCGGCCAGGTGCACCACGCGCTGCACACCCCGTTGATGTCGGTCACCAACGCCATCTCCGGGATCGTGGTCGTCGGCGCGCTGCTGCAGATCGGGCAGGGGAACACCGCCGTCACCGTGCTGTCGTTCGCCGCGATCCTGCTGGCCAGTATCAACATCTTCGGCGGATTCGCCGTCACCCGCCGCATGCTCGGCATGTTCTCGAAGGGCTGATCAGGGATGACCACCGTCACGGCCGCAGAAGCCGCCTACGTCGTCGCCGCGCTGCTGTTCATCCTCAGCCTCGCGGGGCTCTCCCGGCACCGGACGTCCCGTTCCGGGGTCGTCTGGGGCATCACCGGCATGGTCATCGCCCTGGCCGCCACCGTCGGGCTCGCCTCCCGGACCATCACCGCCACCGGTCTCGTGCTGATCGCCGTCGCCATGGCCGTCGGCGGAGGCATCGGACTGTGGCGCGCCCGGGTCGTCGAGATGACCGGGATGCCCGAGCTGATCGCCATCATGCACAGCCTCGTCGGCCTCGCCGCCGCGTTCGTCGGCTGGAACGGCTACCTCGACGTCGACGCCGAACTCACCGGTTCCCTGCTCGGCATCCACCACGCCGAGGTGTTCATCGGCGTGTTCATCGGCGCTGTCACCTTCACCGGCTCCGTCGTCGCGTACCTGAAGCTCTCGGCCCGCATCGACTCCCGCCCGCTCACCCTGCCCGGCAAGCACGTCCTCAACGTGAGCGCCCTGGTCGCCTTCGTCGTGCTCACCGTCGCCTTCGTGGCCCGTCCCGGCATGGGCCTGCTCATCGCGGTCACCGTGATCGCGCTGGCTCTGGGCGCGCACCTGGTCGCCTCCATCGGCGGCGGTGACATGCCCGTCGTGGTCTCCATGCTCAACAGCTACTCCGGCTGGGCCGCGGCCGCCTCCGGTTTCCTCCTCGCCAACAACCTGCTCATCGTCACCGGCGCGCTCGTGGGCTCCTCCGGTGCCTACCTCTCGTACATCATGTGCAAGGCCATGAACCGCTCCTTCCTCTCGGTGATCGCCGGCGGCTTCGGCACCCCGGCGGCGGCCGACGACGGAGAGCAGGGCGAGCACCGGGAGATCAACGCCGAGGAGACCGCGGAACTGCTGCGCGACGCCTCCTCGGTGATCATCGCGCCCGGCTACGGCATGGCGGTCGCCCAGGCCCAGTACCCGGTGGCCGAGTTGGCCCGCAAACTGCGCGAGCGGGGCGTCGAGGTGCGCTTCGGCATCCACCCCGTGGCCGGCCGGCTGCCCGGGCACATGAACGTGCTGCTCGCCGAGGCCAATGTGCCGTACGACATCGTGCTGGAGATGGACGAGATCAACGACGACTTCCCCGCCACCTCGGTCGTCCTCGTCATCGGCGCCAACGACACCGTCAACCCGGCCGCCATCGACAACCCGGCCAGTCCCATCGCCGGCATGCCCGTGCTGCACGTGTGGGAGGCCGCCCATGTGGTGGTCTTCAAGCGGTCCATGGCCGTCGGCTACGCGGGCGTGCAGAACCCGCTGTTCTTCCGCGAGAACACCCAGATGCTCTTCGGTGACGCCAAGCAGCGGGTGGAGGACATCCTGCGCGGCCTCGACGCCCTCGACACACCCGTCCCGGAGATGGCCGGCACGACGCGCTGAACCGCGGAGCGCGGCCGGTGTCCCGGACGGTGGGTCGTCCGGGACACCGACCGGCACCACCGCACCGCTCAGTCGTCCCTGCCCGTGGTTCTGCTCGGCAGGCAGATCTGCCGGGCCCACAGGCCGAGCAGTGCGAGGCCGCCGACCAGCAGCGGTACCGGGTCGTCGGCCAGCGGCGCCAGCGCGTACCCCAGCGCCGACACCGTGCACACGGTCAGGGGGATGAACGCCGCGGCTCCCTCCATCCCCGAGCGCAGGATCGGCCGGCCGGCACCCAGCACGCTGGCCCCGCCGGGCACCCAGGGACCGACGGCGACGATCAGCAGTCCTGCGGCGCCGCAGAGGTCGGCCACCTGGAAGGACATCGCCTCCTCGCCCGGTGGTCCGACCCGCAGCAGGCGCAGGGTGTCGCCGATCAACATCAGGAACACCCCGACGATCGAGACCCACAGGGTGGCCTGCTGGTCGCCCCGTACGAGACGTCGCAGGGCCAGCAGGAAACCGAGGAACACGACCTCCGAGGTCCACAGGACGCCGAGCATGCCCGTCTCCGGCCGCCAGCCGTCACCGGACCTGCCCAGCAGCACCCAGCCGGCCATGAACACGGCGCCGGCCATGACGGCCCCGTCGAGGACGCGCCGCAGCCACGCCTGCCATCCCGTACCGGCATCCGCCGCGACGACCAGACCGGCCGTCCCCAGCCCGACCGTGATCGTCACCCCGGCGACCACCGCCCATCCCGTCAACCCCGGTGGATCCGGCGCCGGTTGCGGTTGGGCCGACAGGGCGACGAGTGAGGCACGATAGACGGCTCCGGCGGTCGCGGAACCCGCCACCAGGAGCAGACGGGTCCGCACGCGCCCGCGTGTGCCCCGGGCACGGAGCAGCAGGGAGAGGGTCAGCACCAAGCAGCCGACGGACGGTCCGAGGGACACGATCATCCACCCTCCCCACAGCCGGCCGGATCCCGACACAGACCGTACGAAACTCACGACGGCACCGAGTGGTGAAGTCGGCTGATTCACTCGTGTTGCGTAAGGAGGGACCGGTGGCCTTGCGCGCGCAGGCTCGCGGGGGACGCCGTCGCCGTCGCGTCGTGCGGGTGAAGGGCGCGCGACCATCCGGACGTCGACCGCGTGGCGCGCCGCCGGCCGTGGTGGGCGTGGTGTGCCCTGACGTTCTCGGGACGGCACACGCGTGAAGGAGACACCCGGCATGTTCGGAGAGACACAGGCGTTCAGTGGCTTCGCGGTCGACGACCTCGGCGAGGCCCGCCGGTTCTACGGCGAGACCCTGGGGCTGAGGGTGGAGGAGTCGGGGCAGGGCGACATGCGGATGCTGATCCTCACGCTCGGCAGCGGCGCGCGTGTCTTCGTCTACCCGAAGGAGACGCACACCCCCGCGACCTTCACGCTGCTCAACTTCCCCGTCGACGACATCGACTCCGCCGTCGACGAACTGCGCCGGCGCGGCGTGGACCTGGAGCGCTACCCCGAGTTCGAGCACGACGAGAAGGGCATCGTGCGGGTCGGTGAGGGCGGCCCCGCGGCGATCGCGTGGTTCACCGACCCCGCCGGGAACGTCCTCTCCGTGCTCCAGGAGAACTGACCGACAGGGCCGTGGGGGTGGGGGCGCCGCGGCTGGTCCGGGCCCCACCGCCCCCCGGTCTCCGGGACCGTCAGGCCAGGTCGAACCGGTCGAGGTTCATCACCTTGTCCCACGCGGCCACGAAGTCACGCACGAACTTGGGCCCCGCGTCCTTCGCCGCGTAGACCTCCGACAGCGCTCGGAGCTGGGAGTGCGAGCCGAAGACCAGGTCGACCGCGGTGGCGGTCCACTTGAGTTCGCCGGTGGCGCTGTCCCGGCCCTCGAACACGTTCTCGTCGGACGTGGACGCCTGCCACTCCGTGCCCATGTCCAGCAGGTTGACGAAGAAATCGGTGGTCAGGGTCTCCGGCCGGTGGGTGAAGAGGCCGTGCGGGGAGCGCCCGAAGCCTGTGTTCAGCGCGCGCATGCCACCGACCAGCACGGTCATCTCGGGAGCCGTCAGCGTCAGAAGGCTGGCGCGGTCCAGCAGCAGGGTCTCCGGCGACAGCTTCTCGCCCGCCCGGAGGTAGTTCCGGAACCCGTCGGCCCTGGGTTCCAGCACGGCGAACGACTCCACGTCGGTCTGTTCCTGCGTGGCGTCCGTGCGCCCGGGTGCGAACGGGACGGTGATGTCGTGACCGGCGTCGCGTGCGGCCTGCTCGACGGCCGCGCACCCGCCGAGGACGATCAGGTCGGCCAGCGAGATCCGGGTGCCGTCGGCCCGAGAGCGGGCGAAGTCGTCCCGGATCCGTTCCAGGCCCCGCAACACCTCCGCCACCTCGGGCAGTTGGTTGACCTCCCAGTCCCGCTGCGGCGCGAGCCGGATCCGGGCGCCGTTGGCCCCGCCCCGCTTGTCGGTGCCGCGGAAGCTCGCCGCGGCCGCCCAGGCGGTGGTGACCAGCTGGGAGACGGACAGCCCCGAGTCGATGATCGTGCGCTTCAGCGCGGCGACGTCCGCGTCCCCGACGAGCCGGTGATCGACCTGGGGGACGGGGTCCTGCCACAGCTGCGGCTCGGGGACCCACGGGCCGAGGTAGCGGGCGACGGGCCCCATGTCACGGTGCAACAGCTTGTACCAGGCCCTGGCGAAGGCGTCCGCGAGCCTGTCCGGGTTCTCGTGGAAGCTCTTCGAGATCGGGCCGTAGACCGGATCCACCTTCAGCGCGAGGTCCGTCGTCAGCATCATGGGAGCGTGGCTCCTCGACGGATCGTGGGCGTCGGGCACCGTGCCCCTGGCCGAGGGATCCGTGGGGGTCCACTGCTTGGCACCGGCGGGGCTCGTCGTCAGCTCCCATTCGTAGCCGAACAGGTTGTCCAGGTAGCCGTTGTCCCACCGGGTCGGCGCGGAGGTCCAGGCGCCCTCGAGTCCACTGGTGAGCGTGTCGGAGCCCTTGCCGCTGCCGTAGCGGTTCCGCCAGCCGAGACCCTGCTGCTCGACGGGCGCCGCCTCGGGTTCGGGGCCGATGTGCTCGGGGTCGACGGCGCCGTGGCACTTGCCGAACGTGTGGCCGCCGACGATGAGCGCGACGGTCTCCTCGTCGTTCATCGCCATGCGCCCGAACGTCTCGCGAATGTCCCGCGCGGCGGCCAGCGGATCCGGATTGCCGTTCGGGCCCTCCGGATTGACGTAGATCAGTCCCATCTGCACGGCACCGAAAGGAGCGGAGAGTTCCCTGTCGCCGCTGTAACGCTCGTCCCCGAGCCAGATGTCCTCGGGCCCCCAGATGATCTCCTCGGGTTCCCAGATGTCCTCGCGCCCGAATCCGAATCCGAACGTCCTGAATCCCATGGACTCCATGGCACAGTTACCGGCGAAAACCAGAAGATCGGCCCAGGAGATCTTCTGTCCGTACTTCTGCTTCACCGGCCACAGCAGACGACGCGCCTTGTCGAGGCTCGCGTTGTCCGGCCAGCTGTTGAGGGGGGCGAAGCGCTGCGCGCCGCTGCCGCCCCCGCCCCGGCCGTCGGCGATCCGGTAGGTGCCCGCCGCGTGCCAGCTCATCCGGATGAACAGGGGCCCGTAGTGGCCGTAGTCGGCGGGCCACCAGTCCTGCGAGGCCGTCATCACCTCGAAGACGTCCTGCTTCAGCGCGTCCACGTCGAGGGTCGCGAACTCGCGCGCGTAGTCGAAGTCCTCGTCCATGGGATTCGAGCGGGACGAGTGCTGGTGGAGAATTTGAAGGTCCAGCTGATTCGGCCACCAGTCCCGGTTCGTCCTGGGCCGGGTCGGCGTGGGGGTGGGGGAGGCGATTGCCGGGTTTTCGCTTTCGCTGCCGGACACGTCGTCCTACTTTCTGTCTCGGTGTTTTCCGCGCACCATGCCGATGAAGGTGAACTCGGCGTCCGTATGGTCGCGCACCGCAGACGGCACCGCCACGAAACACGCAGGGCACCCCCGAGGGTCAGCCCCGGACGGGAGCACCCGTCTTCCCGCGTACCTCGTCGAGGGTGACACCGGGCGCCAGTTCCACGAGTCGGCACCCCTCGTCGGTGATGTCCAGCACCGCGAGGTCGGTGATGATCCGCTGCACCACGCCCTGCCCGGTGAGCGGCAGGGTGCACTCCTCGACGATCTTGTGGGAGCCGTCCTTGGCGACGTGCTCCATGAGGACGATCACCCGCTTGGCACCGTGGACCAGGTCCATCGCGCCGCCCATCCCCTTGACCATCTTCCCCGGCACCATCCAGTTGGCCAGGTCGCCCGCGGCGGAGACCTGCATGCCCCCGAGCACGGCGGTGTCGATGTGGCCGCCGCGGATCATGCCGAAGCTGCGGGCCGAGTCGAAGAACGACGCCCCGGGGCCGACGGTGACGGTCTCTTTGCCGGCGTTGATCAGGTCGGCGTCGACCTCGGCGTCGACCGGGTAGGGGCCCGTGCCGAGGATGCCGTTCTCGCTGTGCAGCGTGACCCGGACGCCGTCCGGGAGGAAGTTCGGGATGAGCGTCGGCAGGCCGATGCCGAGGTTGACGTACTCACCGTCCCGCAGTTCCCGCGCCGCGCGCTCGGCCATCCGGGACCGGGACCAGCCGGTCCGCCGCTCGCTCGTGGCCTCGCTCATGCCGCACTCTCCCTGACGGTCCGCTTCTCGATGTGCTTGGTCTGCGGGCCGGTGTGGACGATCCGCTGGACGTAGACGCCGGGCAGGTGCACCTCGGCGGGGTCGATCTCACCGGGCTCCACCAGTTCCTCGACCTGGGCGACGCAGATCCGCCCCGCCATCGCGGCGAGCGGGTTGAAGTTCATCGTCGCCTTGTTGAAGACGAGGTTCCCGTCGGTGTCGCCGAGCCGGGCGTGGACGAGCGCGAAGTCGGCGACGATGCCCTCCTCCAGCACGTACCGGCGGCCACGGAACTCGCGGACCTCCTTGGCAGGGGAGGCGACCAGGACCTCCCCGGTCCGGCCGTACCTCCAGGGCAGTCCGCCGTGCGCTACCGGGGTGCCCACGCCCGCGGGGGTGTAGAACGCGGGGATGCCGGAGCCGCCCGCGCGCAGCCGCTCGGCCAGGGTGCCCTGCGGGGTGAGTTCCACCTCCAGTTCCCCGGAGAGGTACTGGCGGGCGAACTCCTTGTTCTCCCCCACGTAGGACGCCGTGACCCGGCGGATCCGCCCGAGGCCGAGGAGGAGACCGAGGCCGATGCCGTCCGCACCGCAGTTGTTGGAGAAGACCTCCAGGCCGTCGGCCCCCTGCTCGGCCAGCGCCGTGATCAGGCGGTCCGGGATCCCGGAGAGCCCGAACCCGCCGACGGCGAGCGAGCTGCCCGCGGTGATGTCGGCGACCGCCTCCGCGGCCGAGGCCACCGTCTTGCTCATCGTGCCTCCCGCTTGCCGCCGGTGATCCGGCCGCGGGCCTCGCCGAAACCGATCCGGGTCCCGTCGGCGCCCGGGGCCGTGGCGGTGAGGACGACCTCGTCCCCGTCCTCCAGGAACGTGCGGGGCCGGCCGTTCACCGTGAGGGGCTCCTTGCCGCCCCAGGTCAGTTCGATGAAGGCACCCCGCTGCTCCTTCTCCGGACCGGAGACGGTGCCGGACGCGAACAGGTCACCGGTGCGCGACGGTGCGCCGTTGACGGTCTGGTGCGCCAGCATCTGGGCGGGGGACCAGTACATCGCGGAGTACGGCGGCCGGGAGACCACCTGACCGTTCCAGGCGACCGTGAGGTCGATGTCGAGCCCCCACGGCCGTGCCATCCGCAGATACGGCAGCACGGCCGGCTCCTGCGGTGGGACCGGCACCCGGGCGGCGTCCAGGGCGAGCAGCGGCACCACCCACGGGGAGACCGTCGAGGCGAACGACTTGCCCAGGTTGGGGCCGAGCGGGACGTACTCCCATGCCTGGATGTCGCGCGCGGACCAGTCGTTGAAGAGCACCACCCCGAAGATGTGCCGCTCCGCGTCCTCGGCGCCGATGGAGTCGCCCATGGCGTTGCCGGTGCCGACGACGAAGCCGAGTTCGGCCTCGATGTCGAGGCGGGTCGAGGGCCCGAAGACCGGTACGGAGTCCTGGGGGCCCTTGCGCTGTCCGGAGGGCCGGATGATGTCGGTGCCCGAGACGACGACGGAGGCCGCCCGCCCGTGGTAACCGACCGGCAGATGTTTCCAGTTGGGCATCAGCGGGTCGGGGTTGTCGGGCCGGAAGAGCCGGCCCAGGTTCGAGGCGTGGTGCTCGGAGGCGTAGAAGTCGACGTAGTCGGCGACCTCGAACGGCAGGTGCAGGGTGACCGCGCCCAGGTCGTGGACGGCCTTGGCGGGCACCTCGCCCCGCAGACGCTCGGTGATCTCGGCCCGGACCTCGGCCCAGCGGGTATGGCCCTGTGCCATGAAGGCGTTCAGGCTCGGCCGGGCGAAGACGTCGTCGTCCAGCAGCACGGCGAGATCGACGACGTGGTCCCCGTAGCGGGTCGCCACGCGTGGCTCACGGCCGGGCACCGAATAGACGCCGTAGGGCAGATTGGTCAGGCCGAACAGGGAGTCGGCCGGGACGGCCGGCCGGATGGAGCGGGTCATGGGGACACCTCGGTCAGGTCGGTGGTCGTCGCGGCGGGCAGCAGTCCCCACCCGGCCGCTTCGCGTACGGGTTCGGCGACGGAGCAGGTGCCGAAGGAGCGGAACAGCTCACGGACCCGGGGCGAGAGGGCGCGCACCCGCTCGGCGATCCGGTCACCGTCGCGGTCGGCCAGCAGCTCGGCCACCGTCGCCTCCTCGGCGCCCTGGAGGGCTGCGTCGGTGGCCACGAGCAGGTTGAGGAACCCGTGCTGTTCGAATCCGGTCTCCGGATCGGTGTTGCGGAGCGCGTGGTGCAGGCCCGCGGTCGCCTTGAACGCCACCCCGGACCGTGTCGCGGCCAGGACGGCCGCCGCGAGTTCACGCTCGTCGGGGTAGAGGTCGGCGTGTACGCCTCCGGTGCGGAACTTGGCCAGGTAGGGGGTCCCGGCGAGCGCGGCGAGCAGCGGCTCGCGCCGGGCGTCGCGCGGCACTTCGACGTAGACGGTGAGGGCGGTCGGGTCGTCGATCGCGTCGGCCAGGGCGGGTACGACCGCGTCCGCGGCGACCGTGTCGGGGACGGAGACCTCCAGCCCGGCCAGTCGCACGGCCGGGATCCGCCGCGCGGCGGCGAGAGCGTCCCAGGCACCCGGCAGCGGCACGGTCACCGAGAGGTCGAAGGACCCTTCGGCGAGGTCCGCGATCGCGTCGGCGAGCCGGTCGAGGTCCCGGGCGGCGAGGACGAACGCCCCGACCAGCGCGGCATGGGCGCCACGGGTGTGCGCCACATGGGCGGCGACGGCCTCCTCGAGGGGCAGGCTGCCGGGCGGGAAGACCGCCGCGTCGTCGAACAGACCGGCGAGCACCGGGGGGATCTCCGGAGGGCGTGGGCCGCTCATCGGTTCTGCTCCCAGGAGTGGACGTACGTCCCGTCGTCCGTCGCGCGGGCGGCCTCACCGAGTTGCAGCGGGCGGAAGGTGTCGACCATGACCGCGAGTTCGTCGAAGAACTCCGCCCCGATCGACCGTTCCATGGCGCCCGGCTGGGGACCGTGGGGGTGGCCGCCGGGGTGCAGGGAGATCGAGCCCTGCCCGATGCCGGAGCCCTTGCGGGCCTCGTAGTCCCCGCCGCAGTAGAACATCACCTCGTCGGAGTCGACGTTGGAGTGGTAGTACGGCACCGGGACCGACAGCGGGTGGTAGTCCACCTTGCGCGGCACGAAGTTGCAGACCACGACGTTGTGGCCCTCGAAGACCTGGTGGACCGGCGGCGGCTGGTGGACCCGGCCGGTGAGGGGCTCGAAGTCACGGATGTTGAACACGTACGGGTAGAGACAGCCGTCCCAGCCGACGACGTCGAAGGGGTGGTTCGGCAGTGTGTGGACGGTCCCCACGACACCGCCCGGCCCCCGGTGCTTGATGAACACCTCGACGTCCTCGCCCTCGACCGGCCTCGGCCCGTCCGGGAGGCGGAGGTCGCGCTCGCAGTAGGGCGCGTGCTCCAACAGCTGGCCGTGCCGGGACAGATAGCGCCGCGGCGGCCCCAGGTGCGAGTTGGCCTCGATCGCGTAGATCCGTACGGCGCCGTCCGGGACGATCCGGTACGTGGTCGCCCGCGGGACGATCACATAGTCCCCGTCGCCGGCCTCCAGGTCTCCGAAGACCGTCTCCACCCGGGCCCGGCCGTCCTCGACGTAGAGGCACTCGTCGCCGATGGCGTTGCGGTAGTAGGGACTGGCCGTGTCCGCCACGACGTACGCCAGCCGTACGTCCTCGTTGCCCAGCAGCAGCCTGCGGCCGGTCACCGCGTCGATGCCGGACCCGCCGTCCGGGAAGAGCTTGTGCGTGGAGAGGTGGCGGGGCACCAGGGGGTGATTGGGGACCAGGGACTGGTCGCCGAGGTCCCACACCCGGAACTCCCGCACCGCTGACGGGATGTGCCGGTGGTAGAGCAGCGAGGAGTCCGAGGAGAAGCCCTCCTCGCCCATCAGCTCCTCGTAGTAGAGGTTGCCGTCCGGGTCCCGGTGCTGGGTGTGACGTTTCGGCGGAACCTCGCCCGCCCGGTGGTAGTACGGCAAGTCTCTCTCCTCATGACTCGGAGGCGTGGAGCCGTGCGCGAAAAAAATGTGCGCTCAGCGCACACTTTTGTGCGATGGTGGCAACAAGGGCGAAGTTAGGTCCCCGGTGACAGCTCAGTCAAGGACGGCCGACGCCACTCGTCCGTGTGACGTGCCCTAACGTGGCGCCGGAAGAAGATCTGTCGGTTTCCGTGAGGGCCGGGTGCGGCCGCGGGATCAGGAGGCGTCGATGGCCACCCTGCAAGGCCTGGACCGTGGGCTCCGGGCCCTGGACCTGATCTCGCTGACGGCCGACGGTCTGACGGTGGCGGACCTGGCGGCGCGGCTGGAGATCGACCGGGCCATCGCGTACCGGATCGTGCGGACGCTGGAGGAGCACGCGCTGGTCTCCCGGCAGGGCAAGCGGGTGCGGCTCGGCGCCGGGGCCGCGACGCTGGCGGGGCGGTTCCAGCATCAGCTGGTCCTGGCCGCCCAGCCCGTCCTGCAGGAACTCGCCGACGGCACCGGCACCTCCGCCTTCCTGACGGTGGCGCACGGCGCACGGGAGTGCGTCCCCGTGGCCGGCGCCCAGCCGACCGTCCAGCACGGCCCCGTTCAGGTGGGCTACCGCATCGGGGTCCGGCATCCGCTGGAGCGCGGGGCGAACGGCATCGCCATCCTCGTGTTGCAGCCGCCCTGGCCGGACGAGCCGGAGGAGGTCGTGCGCGCCAGGGAGGCGGGCTACAGCATCACCTCGGGGCAGCTGCAACAGGGCGCCACCGGGATCGCGGTGGGCTTCGAGGTGCCCGGCGCGGTGGGCGCCTCGGTCGGCGTCGTGGCCATGCACGACTTCGACATCGACGCCGTCGCGGCTCGGGTGCGGGACGCGGCCGCGCGACTGGCGTCCCTCGGCAGGGCCTGACCGCGCCGACTCCCGGGCGGTCTCGCAGTGCGGCAGATCGGCCGTCCGTCGTGTCCGTCGGCTGATCCGGCAACCATGACCAGCACCCACGCTCGACTGGGCAGATTGTATATACGAGGCCTCGAAGCGGAGTGCAAACTGAGCAGCTTGAACAGCTCGGAAGGCAACTCTTGTGCAGGTGCGGGCGCCCGGTGTCTCCTGACCGCCACACGTTGGAGACAGGCACGCCGAAAGGGACGACGCATGAGTGTGGAAGAGACCCTCACGAGCCAGGAACGTCTGGCGGAGCTCGACCTGCAGCAGCTCAGGCAGCTGGTCGGCCTCGTGGAGTACGACGCACAGGGCGACCCCTTCCCGGTGACCGGGTGGGACGCCGTGGTCTGGTCGGTGGGCAACGCGACGCAGGCCTCGTCGTTCTTCCAGGTGGTCTTCGGGATGGAGCTGGTCGCCTACTCCGGTCCCGAGACCGGCAACCGCGACCACCACGCCTTCGTGCTCCGCTCCGGCGCCATCCGCTTCGTGCTCAAGGGCGGCGTCGACCCGGACAGCCCCCTGCTGGACCACCACCGCCGCCACGGCGACGGCGTGATCGACATCGCCCTGGAGGTGCCCGACGTCGACAAGTGCGTCGAGCACGCCCGCGCGCAGGGCGCGACCGTGCTGGAGGAACCGCACGACAGCACCGACGAGCACGGCACCGTCCGTACGGCGGCCATCGCCACGTACGGCGAGACCCGCCACACCCTGGTGGACCGCTCCCGCTACACCGGCCCCTACCTGCCCGGATACGTGGCCCGCACCTCGGGCTACGTGAAGCCCGACAACGAGCCCAAGCGCGTCTTCCAGGCACTCGACCATGTCGTGGGCAACGTCGAACTCGGGCACATGGACGAGTGGGTCGACTTCTACAACCGCGTCATGGGCTTCACCAACATGGCCGAGTTCATCGGCGACGACATCGCCACCGAGTACTCGGCGCTCATGAGCAAGGTCGTCGCCAGCGGCAACCACCGGGTGAAGTTCCCCCTCAACGAGCCGGCGATCGCGAAGAAGCGCTCCCAGATCGACGAGTACCTCGACTTCTACCGCGGCCCCGGCGCCCAGCACCTCGCCCTCGCCACCAACGACATCATCAGGACCGTCGACGTGCTGCGGGCCAAGGGCGTCGAGTTCCTCGCCACGCCGGAGAGCTACTACACCGACCCGGCACTGCGCGCCCGCATCGGCCACGTCCGCGTGCCCATCGAGGAACTGGCCGAGCGCGGCATCCTCGTCGACCGCGACGAGGACGGTTACCTGCTGCAGATCTTCACCAAGCCGATCGGCGACCGGCCCACCGTCTTCTTCGAGTTCATCGAACGCCACGGCTCCCTCGGCTTCGGCAAGGGCAACTTCCAGGCCCTCTTCGAGGCGATCGAGCGCGAGCAGGAGAAGCGCGGCAACTTCTAGCGGCCCAGGGCCCCTTCGACGCGACGCGGACCACCGCCGAACCCGGCGGTGGTCCGCGTCGCGTCGTGGCCGGTGCACAACGGCCGCTCCGCGGCTCGATACCGCGTCACCCCTATGGGCGGGGGAGGTGGGCGGACACGGCGTCGAGGACCCAGTCCAGGCCGGTCGTGAAGGACGTCTCGGCGTCCACGTCCGTGCCGTCGTACACGGCCTTGGCCAGCGCCGGGAAGCGGCCCGTGGCCAGCATGCTCGTCACATGCGGGCCCGAGGCGCGCTGCCACTCGCGCTCGGACAGGCCCGTGGCGCGCTCGGCCCGCAGATTCGCGATCTCGCGCCTGATGGCGCCGGTGACGTAGGCGCTGACCGTCTCCACCGCCCGCATGACGGTGTCGATGTCGGCGAGACGGACCAGGGGGGCCAGCGTGGCCTCGGTGACGGCGAGGGCGTTCGGCCCCAGGGTCGGGCGGCCGCCGAGCAGGTCGGCCAGCCACTCGTGACGAAGAGCGGTGCCCCTGGTGCGGTGCGCGAGGACGCTCAGCGCCTCCCGCCAGTCATCGGGCCGCTCCTCGGGCAGGATCTCGGCGTGGACCTCGTCCACCATGAGGTCGAACAGCTCCTCCTTGGTGGAGATGTATCCGTACAGCCGCATCGGGCCGGCGTTCAGCCGGGCGGCGACCTTGCGCAACGACACCGCCTCCAGCCCGCCCTCGTCGGCCAGTGCCAGGGCGGCGGCGACGATCCGCTCCCGGTCGAGCGGCACGGGGCGGGTCGGCGGCTCCGGTCGGTCCCAGACAGTCATGGCCACATCGTACTGTTGCCATGCGGCGTATCGAGAAAATACAGTGTATCGATATGAGACATCGCATCGCCGTGATCGGAAGCGGCCCGGCCGGACTGACCTTCGCCCGCGTCCTGCACCGCCACCACCACTCCGTCGCCCTCTTCGAACGCGACCCGACCCCCGACGCCCGCCCGCCGGGCGGCACCCTGGACCTGCACGCGGGCCTGGGCCAACTCGCCCTGGACAAGGCCGGGTTGCTGCCGGACTTCCAGGCGCTGTCCCGTCCCGAGGGGCAGGCCCTGCGCATCCTGGACCCGGCGGGGAACGTGCTGCGCGACTGGCGACCCCGCGCGGACGAGCGCGCCAACCCCGAGATCGACCGCGGGCAACTCCGTGACCTGCTGCTCGGCCCTCTCGAAGTCCGGTGGGGACGAGCCGTGACACGCGTGGTGCCGGGGCGCGGGACCGGCGCGGTGGTCCATTTCGAGGACGGCCGCCAGGAGACGTTCGATCTCGTGGTCGGCGCGGACGGCGCCTGGTCCCGGGTCCGCCCGGCCGTCTCGTCGGTGGTGCCGCACTACACCGGCGTCACCTCGGTGGAGACCTCCCTGGACGACGTCGACACCCGCCACCCCGACCTCGCCCGGCTGATCGGCGACGGTTCCATGGGCGTGTACGGCGTGAACCGGGCCCTCGTCGCCCAGCGCAACAGCGGCGGCCACGTCAAGGTGTACGCCCAGTTCCGCGCACCGCTGGACCGACACACGGATGCGGATCCGGCCGACACCGAGGCCGTACGAGCGAGCCTGCTCGCTCTGTTCGACGGCTGGGCCGCTCCCGTCCGCGACCTCCTGCGCCACGGCAGCGCTTTCGTCCACCGCCCCCTCCACACCCTGCCCGTCGCCCACACCTGGACCCACGTCCCCGGGGTGACGCTCCTGGGTGACGCCGCCCATCTGATGCCTCCGCTGGGGGCGGGCGCGAACCTCGCGATGCTGGAAGGCGCCGAACTCGCCGAGGCCGTCGCCGCCGTTTCCGGCCCCGGAGATCTGGACCAGGCCGTCCTCGCCTTCGAGGAACGGATGTGGGCCCGGGCCGAGACATGGGCGAAGATCACGACAGCGGGCCTGGAGCGTCTCGTGAGCCCGGATCCCACCCAGGCCCTGGCCCTCTTCGACGAGATCCAGCCGTCCTGACCACGGGGCGCGACGGCGGAGTCGCCTTCCCACCGGAGGCGCACCGGACGCGCGCCCACCGGAGCCGCGCCGAACACGCCCCTCAGTCCGCCACCGACACGAGCCGGTCCGGCCCTCCGCGCGGGCCCTCCCACTGCCGGAGCAGGCTGTTGACGGCCTGACGCCCCGCGCGGTTGGAGCCCACGGTGGACTGGGACGGGCCGAAGCCGACCAGATGTACACGCGGTTCGCCCGCCACCTGGGTGCCCCGCATGGTGATCCCGCCGAGTGCGTTGCGCAGCCGCAGCGGGTCCAGGTGCGCCAGCGCGGCCTTGAAGCCCGTGGCCCACAGGATCACGTCGACGGTCGTGAAGGAGCCGTCCGCCTCACGCACACCGCCCGGTTCGATGGAGGTGAACACGGGACGCCGCACCAGGACCCCGCGCTCCTTCGCCGCCACCGCGTACGGGGTCCAGCCCAGGCCGGTGTACGAGACGACGCTGCCGGTGGGCCTGCCCGCCGCCACGTCGTCCGCGACCCTGGCGATGATCCTGCGGCCCTCGACCTCGGGATGGAACCCGCCCTCCAGGAAGACGGGTTCGCGCCGCGTGTACCAGTAGGTGGTGGCCACGCGGGAGATCTCCTCCAACTGTTGCAGCGCCGAGATGCCCCCGCCGACGACGGCGACCCTGCGTCCCGCGAACCGGTCGGCCGACACGTAGTCGTGGGTGTGGAGCTGGAGTCCGGCGAAGGTCTCCTGCCCCGGACAGAGGGGGCGGACGGGGTTGGTCCAGGTGCCGGTGGCGTTGATGACCGCCCGCGTGATCCAGGTCCCCGCGCTCGATTCCACGGCCAGGTCACCGTCTGGGCGGTCGTCCAGCGGCCGTACCGCTGCGACGGTCACCGGTCGCAGGATCGGAAGGTCGGTCGCCTGCTCGAAGGCGGCGAAGTAGCGGGGCACGGCCGTACGGCTGGGTTCTTCGGGGTCCACCGGCGGCTGCGGGAAGTCGGGCAGGTCGAAGATGCCGTTGACGGTGTTCATCCGCAGCGACACCCAGCGGTGCCGCCACGCCCCGCCGGCCGCCGGTTCGGCGTCGAGCATCACGAAGGTCCGGGCACCGTCCGGGTCGGTCAGGGCGCTGGTGAAGCCGCGCCGCTTGAGGTGGTAGCCGGCCGAAAGACCGGACTGCCCCCCGCCGATGACCACGACCGTCGCCCGCCCACCGGCAGTGGGCGTCGGCCAGCCCGTCACCCGCCTCTCGTCAGCGCGCATCGCTCCGCTCACCCCCTTGCGGGAGCGCGCTTCCGTCGGTGGGGGCCGGGGGAGAGGAGGGCACGAAGGGCGGGTTGTGACCCTCCCCCAGGGCGAACACGCCGAGCCCCACCTCGTCGGCCCGCCGCGCGACCTTGCTGACGTTGTCGATCCGCTCGGTCTCGCTGTGGGGCTGACCGGTGAGCGGGCCGGGTGATGTGTCACCAGCGCTGAAAACGCCGAACTGCATCGCGAGCTCCTCGGATCGACAGGACCGCACATAGAGGAAACAGGATGATACGTCATCTATTTCTGCGGGGGCGACTCCCGGCCATTGCTCGCCCCAGACGGTTGACGTATCAACCGAACTCTGATGTGGTTGATGCGTCAACCTAATCTCTCTCCTTGACAGGGGTAGCTGGCATGAGTGACAAGAAGGTCATCGCGGTCGCCGGAGCCACGGGAGCGCAGGGCGGCGGTGTCGCACGGGCGATCCTGGCCGATCCCGAGTCGGGCTTCACCGTGCGCGCGCTGACCCGCAACCCGGACTCGCCCGCCGCCAAGGAGCTGCTCGAACTCGGCGCGGAGGTCGTACGGGCGGACTTCTACGACGAGCCGTCCGTGCACGAGGCGTTCGAAGGTGCGTACGGCGCCTTCCTGGTCACCAACTTCTGGGCGCACGGCTCGGCCGCCAAGGAGACCGAGGAGGTCGAGGTGCTGGTCCGGGCGGCCAAGGCCGCGGGGCTGCGGCACGTGGTGTGGTCGACGCTGGAGGACACCCGCGAGCTGCTGCCGCTGGAGGACGAGCGCATGCCCGTGCTCCAGGGGAAGTACAACGTGCCGCACTTCGACGCCAAGGGCGAGGCCAACGAGCTGTTCCGCCGGGCCGGGGTGCCGACCACCTTCCTGAACACCACGTTCTTCTTCCAGGGCTTCCTGTCGATGCTGGGCCCCAAGCGGGACGAGGACGGCGTGCTGACGCTGACCCTGCCCTTCGAGGACGGCAAGCTGCTGGCCGGCCTCGACGTGAACGACATCGGCCACACCGCGCTCGCCCTCTTCAAGGGCGGCGATCGTTTCATCGGGCACACCGTCGGGCTGGCGGGCGACCACCTGACCGGCGCCCAGTACGCGGAGAAGATCGGCGCCGCGATCGGTGAGCCGGTGCGCTTCCAGGCCGTGCCCTACGACGTCTTCCGCTCCCTCGGTGTTCCGGGGGGTGACGAGATCGGCAACATGTTCCAGTACTACGGCGACTTCGACCAGGAGTTCACCGGGGCCCGTGACCTGGACGGGATCCGGGAGATCCACCCCGGCCTGAAGAGCTTCGACGACTGGCTGGCCGAGAACGCCGCCGCCATCCCCCTGAGCTGACCGGGCGCCCCTCGTCCGCCCGATGGCTCCACTCGCCCCACCCGTCATCCCGGTAGGCCGCCCGGCCGGCCGGGGTGACGGCGTTTCACGGTGCGGGCGGGCGCGGCCGTGCAGGCATTCGGTGAACTGTCAACTACGTCTACACTTTCTTCATGGGAGAGACAGTGCGATGGCTGACGCCTGAGGAGCAGCGCGCGTGGCGCGGTTTCGTGCGGTTGCATGAGCGGCTCGGCGGCCGCCTGGGGCGCATGCTGCAGTCGGAGTCCAACGTGTCGGCCGCCGACTTCGCGGTGCTCGTCCATCTGACGGACTCGCCGGAGGGGCGGCAGCGGTATCAGGACCTGGCGCGGGCACTGGAGTGGGAGAAGAGCCGGATGTCCCACCACATCGCCCGGATGGCCGGGCGGGGCATGGTGGTGCGCGAGGAATGCGCCGAGGACGGGCGCGGGGCGTATGTGGTGATCACTGATGTCGGCCGGGCGGCCATCGAGGCGGCCGCCCCGCGTCATGTCGAGGCGGTGCGTGAGCTGTTCATGGACCATGTCACGCCGGCCGAGCTGCGGGTCCTGGCCGAGATCTCCGAGCGCGTGATCGGCAAGCTGGACGAAGACCCGACCTGAGCCGAGGACCCCACGCCGAGGCCGGCGACTACGCCGACCCCGCCACCGGCGACAACGCCCTCATCGGATCTCCGCGGAGGTTCGGTGCGGCGCCTCGACGGGGTGCCTGCTCATGATGGAGACGCGATTGAACGCGCCGATGGTGATCGCCACCCATATCACCGCCGAGATCTGGTCCTCGGCGAGAACGCGGCGGGCGGCTTCGTACGCCGCGTCCTGGGCGGCGGAGGAGGTCGGATCGGTGGTCGCCTCCGCCAGGGCCAGTGCCGCGCGCTCCTCGGGCGTGAACAGGGCGGTCTCCCGCCAGGCCGTCAGAACCCCCAGTCGCTGTGCCGACTCGCCCGCGCGCAGCGCCCTTCGGGTGTGCAGGTCGAGGCAGTAGGCGCAGCCGTTCAGCTGCGACACGCGGAGGTTGATCAGCTCCACGGTCGCGCGGTCGAGCCCCGCCTCCGTGGCTGTCACGCTCACCGCCTCCGCGGCCTTCACCAGGGCCCGGTAGGCCTGGGGGCTCTGCTTGTCGACGAAGATCCTGCGCGGCGCGGATCCCTCGATGTGCTCACTCACTGCGTGCCTCCCCTGGGGTGGGCCGGGGCCGCGCGCCGTCTGCGCGCGGTGGTCACCGGACCGCTCTCGTGGCATGATAGTTGATGTAACAACTACAGCATGGGAGAGGGGCCCCGGTGAGCAACGTGGAAGCGGTACCCGCGGCACTGGCATGCGGAGCGGCCGTCGACCAGGACGCCTCGACAGGCGAGCCCCGGGTCGAGGTGCTGTCGGCGCGAGACGTGCCCCTGGGCGGGCCCCGCGCCCTGCGCGTGCGCCGAACCCTGCCGCAGCGCGCCCGCACACTGATCGGAGCCTGGTGCTTCGCCGATCACTACGGTCCCGTCGACGCCGGCGTGACGGGCATGGACGTACCCCCGCATCCGCACACCGGGCTGCAGACGGTGAGCTGGCTGTTCAGCGGCGAGATCGAACACCGCGACACCCTCGGGACGCACGTCCTGGTCCGGCCCGGCGAGCTGAACCTCATGACCGGCGGACACGGCATCGCCCACTCGGAGGTCTCCACCCCGGACACCACGGTCATCCACGGCGTCCAGCTGTGGGTGGCGTTGCCCGAGCAGCACCGGAACGCCGCTCGCGACTTCCAGCACCACATGCCCGCCCCCGTGCGGGTCGACGGGGCCGAGGTCAAGGTCTTCCTCGGCTCACTCGCCGGCCACACATCGCCGGCGCGGACCTTCACGCCGCTGCTCGGCGCCGAGATCGTCCTCGAACCGCACGCGACGGTCACCCTCGCGGTGGACCCCGCCTTCGAGCACGGGCTTCTCGTGGACAGCGGCGACGTACGGCTGGTCGACACCGTCCTGCGACCTGCGGAACTCGGTTACGTCCCCTGCGGCGCGGACACCCTGACCGTGGTGAACGAGTCGGACGCCCCCGCGCGCACCATCCTGCTCGGCGGCCCTCCCTTCGAGGAGGAGATCGTCATGTGGTGGAACTTCATCGGCCGCAGCCACGAGGACATCGTCCGGGCCCGGGAGGAGTGGCAGGCGGGCTCCGACCGCTTCGGCGAGGTCGAAGGGCATGCCGGACACCGTCTTGCGGCCCCCGCCCTGCCGAACGCCGTCATCGCGCCACGCGGCAACCCCCCGCGCCGCCACCGGCCGGGGCCTGGGCGGTGAGCTGGTTCGGCCGGCGCCCTTCGGCGTACGCCACGCCGAGCGCCCGCATGGCGAAGCGGGGGCTGGTCCGTCTTCGACGACCTCCGTACGCCGGACGAGCTACCCGAGGGGGGACGGGGCGGGCGGAATAACCAGGTGCGGGAGCGTGCTGCACGGGAGCTCCCGGCGCTTTCGCCGGTGAACACGCGGCGCCTGTCGTGCCGTTCGAGCATCACCGCGTCGCGTTCCGGGCCCTCGGGAGACGGTCCGGGAGAAGGAGGAAGGGAACCATGACCGAGGACTTCCAGCTGTACCCGGCCACCGACGGGGTGGCGCCCGACCGTTGGGCCAGTGCGCTGCACCTGTTCGACAACGGCGCCGGAGTGCCGCACGAGGAGACCGTCGCCGAGCGCTGGGAGCGCGCCCAACTGCTGTTCGGCGCGCGGGACTACATCGGTGCCGCGAAGCTGCTCGTCGACGTCGTCGAGGAGGCCCCGGAGCAGACCGGCCCCCGGCTGCTGCTGGCCCGCGCCTACTACCACTCCGCGCAACTGCGGCGCGCGGAGGACCAGTTGAGGTTGATCGTCGAGCGCGACCCGGTCGAGCACTACGCCCATCTGATGCTCGGACGCACCCTGCAGCGCCAGGGCCGCCGGGACGAGGCGGAACCGTGGCTGCGGATGGCCGGCGCGTTCGCGGGGGAGTTCCCCGGCACCGAGTGAGCGCCTCGCATCTGTGCAGGCAGGCCGGGCATGAAGGGCGAGACTCCGGGTAGGCGGGTGTCCGCCGGGGAAGGGCCGCCACACCTGGGGAGGTCGAAGCGGTCCTTCCCCCTCTTGCTTCCGCGGGGAAAACGGTCGGCGTGAAGCAAGGCCTCCGGGGACGTCGTACGCCCGAGCCGGACACGGAAGGCCCGTTCTCGGCGGCGCGTCGGGTGGGGAGCGGGGCGTGGCACTTCGCCCGTCACGGACTTGCTCGACGAGGTGGTCACCACCCTGCGCGGCCGACCGTGCCGAAACCTTAGGAGCTTGAACCCGCTGGTCACCGGCGTCGGCCGGTGGTGCGACCCGACTGCTTCAGTCCGTATGGCGGGGGTGCAGGGACGGCGCCAGCGGTTCCAGCGACACGCACAGCGAGGACGGGAAGTCGGGCTCCTCGCGCTGCACGTCCCGGCAGCCCCCCGCCGACGTCCTGCTGATCGGCTCCCAGCCCGATTTCCGCGCCCGGAAGAACCAGCGGTCGCCCAGCCGGGCCGAGCAGGCGGCGTCCTTCGTGTCGTCGCCGCAGGCCGGTCCCGTGCGCCAGGAGATGTCCAGGACCAGCCACTCGCCGTCGCACTTCTCCGTGTCCCGGAACGTGTGCGCGGGCGCGTTGACCGCCATCAACGCCTGCTCGTAGGAGGCGGCCGTGCAACCCGTGGCCGGTGGTGTGCAGCCCAGCTTCCCGCACAGCCGCAGCGCGGGCGGCTCGGCGCCGTCGGCGGTGAAGCGCGTGTAGTTGTCGACGATCACGTCCCGGTCGCCCAGTGGCTCGGGCAGCTTCACCGTCGCCGTGGATGTCTTCTCCTCGGTGCACCCGGAAGCCCTGTCCCCGGACGGCGAGGTGAACGTGACCTGTATCCGCGCCAGGTCCGTCATCGGGTCGGTGAGGACCGCCTTGAGCTTGCGCACACACGCGTCGGGCCCGCTGGGCACCTGCGCGGCGAGGGACAGCGTGCGGCCGTCCGCACTGATACGTACGCCGGTGACCGCGGACGGCTGCATGGTGGTCCACGGGATCGGCTCGTCGGCCGACGACGACGGTGAACTCCCGTTGCCCTGACCGGCCACCAGAGTTCCGCACCCGCCGACGACCAGCACGGCGACGGCGCAGAGCAGGGCGGCCACGACCGCTCGACATGTTCCACCTGATCGTCGCAACAGCCCTCGATCCCCCCTGCGTGTGCCGACGTTCCCCGGGCCAATATAAGTCGGTGGCCCGGACAGCCCTTCGGCTTCGCCGGGGGAGGGCCCTGCCGACGGTCGGCGTGCTGCCGCCGCGTAACCGTGCCGGTGTCACTCCTGGGCGCCAGGTAGCGGCCGACCGTCGGCTCGGCTCCCCCACCTCGATCATTGCACAGTGCAAAGATGGTCGCCAGTCGCCGGGCCCGTCCGAACCGCCTTTTCCGGATGCCTCGTTGGGGGAGGGGCCCTTCGGGGGCGGCGAGGAGGCGGTGCGGTGGGCGCGGCGCGCGCCGGCGAGGCCGAGCAGGGTGGAGCTGAGCCGGGTGGGCAGCTGGCCTGGCACCCGTACGGTCGGCCGTGGCGTCCCCTACTTGGGGGCCACGTCCTCCTCGACCTCCTGGAAGGTGGAGGCGTCGACGAGGCCCGTGTCCTCCAGGACCTCCATGTGGTCCAGGACGGTCTGGTTGGCCTGGCGGGCGTGGCGGCGGATGAGGTCGTTCTGGGTGGCTGCCCGGACCTCGCCGATGGTGGCGAAGATCTTGCCGTGCGAGGCGCGGAGGACGTTGGCGAAGAGCTTGTCGAACTCCTCGCCCTGCGAGTTCTCCAGATCCCGGACCCACTGCTGCTGTTCCTCGGTGGCCTCGTCGGGGATCTCCACACCGAGGATCTCGGCGTCCTCGCGCACGAGTTGGTCCAGCTTGCTGTGTCCGTCGATCAGATGGTCCCCGGCCCGCTTGACGGCCTCGTTGGAGGCGTGGGTCTGGGCGAGCCGGCCGGCCGGGATCTCCCAGAGGCCGGCCTGACGTACCTTCGCGAGGAACTCGCGGTCCACGTCGGTCACGGTGAGGTTGGCGTTCTGGCCCGTCGCCGTCTGTCCGGCGCCGCCGCCGGCGACATGGCCGCCGGTGTGCTGGATCTGGCCCGCCGTCGTGGGGTTGGCCGAGGCTTCCTCGCTGCCCGCCCTGATCGCGATGACGGCCGCGGCTATCACGGCGCAGACGGCCGCGATGACCGTGACGGTCCGTCGCGACGTCCGGGTGGGTACCGCGTGTCGGTTCGCATGCATGTGTTCTCCCGGTCGGGTAGAGAGTTGTTCCTCCAGGTCGGTAGGAGTGGACACCTGTTGCGGCTGGCACGGCACGCAGCGAGAGGTACGCGGGGGAGGCCGGAGATGTTCAAGGGATGGTCAACGAACCGTGGTCCGGGCCGTTCCGGGGTTGATTTTGCGCCCATCGTGGCGTGTACCTGCCGGGCGTCTGTCGTGCACCTGTCCAAGTTGCGGGTGGGGTGGCACTCTGCGTTGCGCGAGTCCGTCCTCGTCCCCCACCGCACAAGGAGTACGTGTGAGAGACATACGCCGCTCGTTCCGCCCGTCCGGCTCGTCCCGCTCCCCGCGCAGGTCCCGCCCCGTCCTCGCCGCCCTGCTCGGCGCCGCCGCGTTGCTCGGCACCGGTGTGTTCGCCTCGCCCGCCGGGGCGGCCCCGGCCGCGGCCGACCCCGCCGCGTTCTGGACCGCGGAACGGATGCGTGAGGCCACCCCGCTGGACCTGCCGACCGTGGCCCGGACCCAGGTGAAGGCCCCCGCCCTCGCCCAGGGCAAGGAGAAGACCGTCGCCCCGACCCTGCCGGGCGCGCAGAAGGACGTCGGGGTGCTGGCCTTCCCCAACGGCGGCGGAGCCTGGACCGGCGGCGGAGCCGTGCTCTCCACGGCCGGACGGGTGTTCTTCACCTACCAGGGACGTACGGCCTCGTGCTCCGGCAACGCCGTCACCAGCGCCAACAAGAGCACCGTCATCACCGCCGGGCACTGTGTGAAGCTGGAGGGCTCCTGGCACACCAACTGGGTCTTCGTGCCCGGATACCACGACGGGCAGGCCCCGTACGGCAGGTGGAGCGCCACCAAGACGCTCTCCACCCCGCAGTGGACCGCGAGCGAGGACATCAACTACGACATCGGCGCGGCCGTCGTCGCCCCGCTGGACGGGAAGCTGCTGACGGACGTCGTCGGCGGGCAGGGGCTGGCCTTCAACACCGGCTACAACCAGGCCATGTACGCCTTCGGCTTCCCCGCCGCGGCCCCGTACGACGGGGAGAAGTTCATCTACTGCAGCGGCACCACCAACCGTGACTTCCTGCTCTCCAACGACCACGGCATGAACTGCAACATGACCGGCGGCTCCAGCGGAGGCCCCTGGTTCACCCAGTTCAACGAGTCCACGGGCACCGGCCTGCTGTCGTCGGTGAACAGCTTCAAGTACAACTTCCTGCCCAACCGGATGTACGGGCCGTACTTCGGTGCCGACGCGCAGAACCTCTACCAGACCGCGCAGTCCTCCTGACCGTCCCCTCTCACGCGCCGGTCACGCCGTCGATGCGCTCGCGGAGCAGATCGGCGTGACCGTTGTGACGCGCGTACTCCTCGATCATGTGCACCATGATCCAGCGCAACGAGACACCCTGGTCGCCGACGTGACCCGCTTCTTCTTCGGACAGACGTCCGGAGTCGTCCAGCGACGCGTCGGCGATCAGCTCATGGATGCGCCGGAACCAGTTGCACACGGCGGTCGGCCGATGGCTGTCACATCGGAGCCGTGGACGAAAGAGACGGGGCGGGCCCATGGGCATCTACGTGTCGATCAGAGGGTGGCTGGAGTGCGACGAGACCCAACTCGTCGCCGTCCAGGAGATCATCGCCGGACACGACGACAACCACTACACCCACGGGTGGAGTTCACCGCGCCGGCACGTGAACTGGACCCACTACGTCTTCTACGGCGCCGACATCCGTGCGTCGGCCCTGGACTGGTTCAGCGAGCAGATCCGAGCGATCGCCCGCATCCCCGCCTCCGACGCCGACGGAGACCTCGTCCAGGGCCTGTTCCTGGTCGGTCACGAGGTCGACGGGCCCACCGAATGGCAGGTGCGCGACGGCCGGCTCTTCATCACGCCGGCCGACGTCAGGCATCGGTACCTCGACGAGTGAGCCCCACGTGTATGCGTCGGCGCGCAGTGCGTCGTACGCCCGGCTCAGCGGAGGCGGCGTACGCGGAGTACGAGGTCGTCGGTGTGGTGCGCGCCCGCGCCGCCCTCCGGTGCGACGCGGGGCCGCTGCTCGTCGACCTCCACCTCCCAGTCGTCGTCGAGGAGTTCGGTGACCATCGAGGGCCAGACATAGTCGGCCGGGTCGAAGCCGCTCTCGTTCGCCTGTTGGTCCTGCATGCCGGCGTGGTGGACGAGCAGCAGCACGCCGCCGGGCGCGACGGCGGCGAGCAGGGCGCGTTCGGCGGCGGCGTCGGGGGTGCGCAGCAGGGCCGGGTACTGCGCGGAGACCAGGTCGAAGGAGGCCGGCGGGAGCGAGGCCCGGGTGAGTTCGGCGTGCACCCAGTGGATGGTGAGGCCGGCGTCGTGTGCGTGTCCGGCCGCGCGGCGCAGGGCCACGCCCGAGACCTCGAGCGCGGTGACGTCCCAGCCGCGGCGTGCGAGCCAGAGCGCGTCCGCGCCCTCACCGCAGCCCACGTCGAGGACGCGTCCGGGGGTGAGCGAGGCGGTCTCGGCCACGAGTGCGCCGTTGGGCAGGCCGCTCCAGAGCTGCTGCCGGTCGGCGTAACGGCCGTCCCACTCCGCCCGCACCGCGGGGTCGCCGGCGTATGCGCCGACAGGCGAGGGGAAGTCGAACACGGTGGGTCCTCCTGCGGTGTCGTCGATCATGACCCCACGGTCGCCCACCGCCTCCCGGAACGGCCACTGTTGTTGCCGGTCCGGCAAATCGAGATGCGCCGGGGGCGCGGGCGGAGCCCGCGGGCAAAGTCCGTGGCGGTGTGGCGACGGGTCCGGCATCATCCCCGTGTGATGGTGATGCAGCCCGTTCTGGAGATCGTCGCCCGCGACGGCTTCGCGCTCTGGCCGGTGAGCGAGTACGAGTCCTACGACTACCTCGTGCTGGACGGGAGGATGACTCCGGCGCAGGTCGGCACGGCGGTGATGCGGATCGCGGACTGCAACGACTTCGAGCCGGAGGAGGAGCACGGCCCGTGCCCCACCGACCCGCTCGGCGTGTTCCTGCACGGCCTGCTGACCATGCCCGACCTCCACGCCGCAGGCGGCTTCCGGGTCACCGACGGGGCCACCGGCACCGTCCATGTCGAGCCGGGCTGTTGCTGCGGCCTGGAGACCTGGCGGGACTGGCTGGAGGTGCTCGACGGCAGCGGCTTCTCCGGCTTCGGCCACGATCCGTCCTCGGCCGCCGAACGAGTCGGCGACACCGTCCGGTTGACGTTCGACGCCGATGCGAAGGACGACAGTCCGGTGATCGAGCTGCCGGTGGACGACGTCCGCGCGCTCGTCACCGGTGCTCAGCAGGACCTGCGGGACTTTCTCGGCCTCGCCGGAGACTGGGCCGAGGAACACCTGCCGACCCACGCCGCCGCCGTCACCGCGGCCCTGGCCCGGTCCTTGGACCTGCACGCGGACCTGGACTCGGGCCCGCACTCGGACCTGGACCTCGGCCCGGACCTGGAGCGCGGAGCGTGACCAGCTTTCTGACGCAGCGGGCGCGGGTGCATGACGGTCGGCTCCCGCTCCAGCGGCGGCACAGCGCGCTGCGCACCTGCCTCACCGTCTTCGCGCCCTACGGTCTGCGGGCGACGTACCACCACCTCACGCTCAGCGCCGCTGTTCCCCGGCGGCTGGAGGCCGATCCGGACGCGCTGGTGCGGGCGGTGGAGGAGCTGCACGAGGCGCGGGTGCTGTGGCTCGCGCGGGCGGAGCGGTACGCGGCGCAGCGCCGGGCGGAGAAGCGGGGCGGACGGCGGGCCGTGCCGGACCCGCGCCCGTGGTGGTTGCGGAGCTGGTGGGACGGGTCGGAGCGTGCCTGGTACGACGCCCCGTTCCGTCACCCGTCGCTGCGACTGCCCGAGTACGTCCGGCGGCAGAACGCGCTGCTGGACGGCGTGGAGCTGCCCGGCTGTCCGGCGTGCGGTGACGAGGGACCGCCGGAGCCGCACTCGACGGGGCACGGGCGGGTCGAGCTGTGCGGCCGGTGCGCGTGGGCTCCGGCGCCGTGTCCGTGCGGACGGCCGCACCGGCTCGTGCCGGACACCCCGTACAGCTGGAAGGAGATCTGGCGGCGGGCGCACATGAACGACGACGGCATGCCGAACCCGTACTGGCCCGGCGGGCCGGCCGGAAGCAGGTGGTACGGCGAACGATCGGCGCGCCGGAGCCCGTAGGCCACGGCGAGCGATCCCACGCGCGGCCGTCCCACTCTCGGCGACGACCGCCACCGCCCGGCCCATGAGACCGGGCCGGGCGGTGGCCGTCGTCGGCAGGCGCGGCGTGCATCGCGTGGATGAGGTGGATGGAGGTGGCGAGCCCGGCCCCGTGTGGGCGTCCCGGCCCCGGCCCCGGCCCCGGCCCCGGCCCCGGCCCCGGCCCCGGTCCCGATCCCGGCTCCGGGCGAGGAGGGCAGGGGGGCCGATGTCGTGTTCGGCCATGTGATCTCGTCTCTCTGACATCCCTGGCCATTCCGGGCGGGGGACGGTTGGCGTGACTGCGCCCCGCCACACGGCCGGGCAGGGCGCGTACGCCAGCCTGCTTTCGGGCGGGAGCGCCCACCACTTGCCACCACCACCTGGAGTAGCTCCACCTCGGACCCGGTGACCGGGGGTCGTCCCCGCTCACCGGGTCGGCTCACCGGGCCGACCGGGGCGCAGTAGCCCCCCCGCTCCGGCCGTGGAGGACGGCGGCCGTGGTCAGCCGTCGAAGGCGGCGGCGTTGTCGTGGGCCCAGTCGGCGAAGGAGCGGGCGGGGCGGCCCAGCAGGTCTTCCACGGTGCTCGTGGTGGGCCCCGGACGGTGGGCGTAGTCGGCCAGTGAGCCGAGCAGGCGGTCGGGCACCTCCTCGGGCAGCCCCTGCGCGAGCATGCCCTTGCGGACGTGCTCCGGCGGGAGCTCCTGGAAGGTCAGCGTCCTGCCGAGGGCGGCGCCGATGAGGTGCACCTTCGCCACCTGGTCCAGTGGCTGCGGGCCGGTCAGCGTGTGGGTCGACCCCGGGGGAAGGCTGCCGCGGAGGCCGCGTGCGGCGACCGCCGCGATGTCGGCTTCGTGGATGGGGGAGGTGGTGGCTCGGCCGTAGGCGCCGCGCACCACGTCACCGGACCTGATCTGCGGCGCCCAGGCCAGCGCGTTGGCAGCGAAGTCGGCCAGGCGCAGGACCGTCCAGTCCAGGCCGGAGCCGCGGACGAGGTCCTCGGCGTGCTGGAACTGCGCGGCGAACCGGGCTTCCCCCGCCGGGTGCTCCACGGTGGTGGCCGACAGCAGCACGACACGCCGTACGCCTCGCCCGGCGGCGAGTCGCAGGAGTTCGCCGAGTCCCGGGCCGGTGGCGCGCGGGCTGATCTGCAGAGCCTCCACTCCCTCCAGCGCAGCCTCGATCCACTGGGGGCGGAACAGGTCGCCCCGGACGGCCCGTACGCCTTCCGGCAACGCGGCCGGCCCGGAGCCACGCGTGACCGCGGTGACGGGTGCGCTCTCCCGCAGCAGCTGCTTCATCACCGCGCGCCCTACGACACCTTGGGCTCCAGTAATCATGTACATGACACTCACTCCTTCTCTTGATGGTGGGGCGGGTCGATCTGGAGGGCGGAGGCGCGCGGCACGGGCGGAGGCGCGGGGCGAGGGCGGTGAACCGGTGAGCCGGTGAGCGGGGTGGAGTCGGCGTACCTGACCTCGTAGACGCGTTCGCTGAACCTCCAGCCGTCGGCGGTGCGCTTGTAACTGTCGTGATACAGGGCGTAGTTCAGGTGCGAGCTGCCGTCGCGCAGCCGTCCGAACTCCTGGACGTGGACCCGCCCGGTCGCGAGGTCGCCGTCGAGCCGGACGACGCCGGGGTGAACGTTCTGCACGAAGAACTCCCACAGCCCCTGCCCCCATTCGATCCCCGCGCGGATCGCCTCGCGGCCGACGAACTCCCTGTCGATGTGCGGCCATCGCATGACACCATCGGGCGTGAACAGCGAGGCCACGCGGTCGAAGTCGCGCATCATCACGGCGTCGGTGACCTCGGCGCACAGCTGCCCGATCTCGAAACGATCGACGACGGCCCGCATATCGCTCATCGCACGTCCCTGCCTCATCGATGCGTGGGGCAGGCGTCCACTGCCTGCCCGCTGGGTGATGTGTCCAGCATCGACGCAGGTCAGCGGCGGAACAATGTAGAGTCCGTGGGGCTATCCATAAGGCGGGGGTTATGTATGGAGCTGCGCGACATAGAGATCTTCCTGACGCTGGCCGAAGAACTGCACTTCGGCCGCACAGCCGAGCGGCTCCATGTGTCCCAGGCCCGCGTCAGCCAGTCCATCGGCAGCCAGGAACGCCGCCTCGGGGTCAGGCTGTTCGACCGCACCAGCCGGCGTGTGGCCCTGACGCCGGTCGGCCGGCGTCTCCGCGAGGATCTCCAGCAGGCCCTCGACCTCCTCCACGCAGGACTCGCCCGCGCCCAGGAGGCAGGCCAAAGCGCGGGCCGCAGCCTGCGGTTGGGCGTCTTCGGCCATGCCGGACATGAACTGCGCCCCCTCGTCGACGAGTTCCGCGCCCGTCATCCCGGCTGCGACATACAGTTCGGCGAGATCAACGGCGCCGACGCCTTCTCCGCGCTGCGCAGCGGAGAGCACGACGCGCATGTGCTGTGGCTGCCGGTCGCCGAACCCGACCTCACCGTCGGGCCCACCGTACTCACCGGAGGCCGCGTCCTGGCCGTGGCCGCCGACCATCCGCTCGTCGAACGCGGCAGCGCGTCCCTGGAGGACCTCGCCGACAACCACGTCGTCGACCTCGGTCCCGAAGCCCCCGAGTACTGGGTCGCCTCCATGGTCCCCACCCGCACCCCGCTCGGCCACCGCATTCCCCGCGGACCCGCCGCGCGGACGTTCCACGAGATCCTCTCCCTGGTCGCCGCCGGACGCTGCGTCCACCCACTCGGCGACATCGCCGCGCGCTACAACAAGCCCCCCGGCATCGTCTTCCTGCCTCTCCACGACGCCCCCACCCTCGAATGGGCACTCACCTGGCGCACCTCCGCCGACACCCCCACCATCCGCGCACTGGCCCAGACCGCGGCCGACCTCGGACCCATCGCGATGTGACGCCGACACGATCGCCCGAACGCGTCGCTCCACCTACGGCGAGGCCCTCTGGTCCGGCCGGTTCGCCACGGCCACCCTTGGGGTGACGAGGACGAGAGAAGATGTCCCATGGACCCCCGCGTACCGCGCCTGCGGCGCAAACTGGCCGCGCTCCCGTTCCAACCGCTGCGCAGCCACTCCTTCGGAGAAGAGCGACACGCCTTCCGCCTCGGCCCGAGGTCGGCGGAGGCACGCGTCGCCGCGTTCGAGCTGGAGCACGGCTTCGCCGCCGCAGGGCCTGGGACACGCGACCGCGACCTGTTCCTCCACATCATCGAGATGGGCTGCACGGACGTATGCCTCATCGCGCTGACCGGCCCCCTCACCGGCCGGGTCCTCACGGGCAACAGTGAGGGCCACTGGGGGCCCAATGTCTCCTCCGCCACCGACTTCCTCGACTGGTACGAGCGCTGGCTCGACCACATGACTGCCGGACGCGACAACCCTGCCCTGGAACTCACCTCGCCGCAGCTTCGGGCCCACCCGAACCGCTCTCGCATGGCTTGAAGTCTCTGACTCTGCACCACAGTTGCCGCCGCATCTCGGCATCCAGAGGCCGCGAGGCCGGGGCGCCGGGAGGCCGGGAGGCCGGGAGGCCGGGAGGCGCGGAAGTAGAGGTCGGTGACGCGGACCGTGCGCACTTGGGGCTCATCCGGCGGATCATGGGCCGAGCCGGTGCCGGACCCGAGGCCGGGGCCGGGTCCGGACCGGGGCGAGGGCCGGCCGCCAGGGCTCATATCGTGTTGACCGTCCCCGACAGGCAGTGCTGGAGTCGGCACGTGGACAGCATCCCCGCCAACCGGCGGCTCTGGAACAAGATCAGCAGCGCCTATCAGCACGACCACGACCCGCGCATCGGCTCCGCACCCCGGCTGTGGGGCATGTACTCCATCCCCGACGCGCACCTGCGCGCCCTGGGCGACGTCACCGGCAAGCGCGTCCTCGAACTCGGCTGCGGCGGCGGCCAGTGGTCCCGGGCGCTCGCCGCCGAGGGCGCCACCGTGGTCGGGATCGACCTGTCCGAGGCCCAACTCGCCGCAGCGGCCCGCGCGATGGGAGGGACCCGCTACCCGCTGGTGCAGGGCGCCGCCGAACAACTCCCCTTCGCCGCCGACAGTTTCGACCTGGTGTTCTGCGACTTCGGTGGGCTCAGCTGGGCACCCCCGCACCTGGCCGTCCCGCAGGCCGCACGCGTCCTGTGCCGAGGCGGGCGCCTGGTGTTCAACGTCGCCAGCCCATGGTTCGAAGCCTGCTACGACGAAGCCGTCAGCCGCGTGACCACGACGCTCCAGCAGGACTACTTCGGGCTGGACACCATCGCCGAAGGGGACGGCGCGACCAGCTATCAGCTCACCTACGGCGACTGGGTCAGGGTCCTGCGCGGCGCGGGTCTGATCATCGACGACCTCATCGAGCCGCGACCCGAACCCGGCACACCCAACGGCTACAACGAGACCGACCCACCCGACTGGGCACACCGCTGGCCGGCGGAACTGCTCTGGGTCACCCACAAACCGTAGGCAGACGTGGTGAAGCCACGGTGTGGGGAGGGCGCGTGAGCAGACCGATGGACGACCCGCAGGGGTTCGAGGAGGTCTACCTGCGAGGCCAGGCTGTGCGGGTTCCGGCGTCCCCGACGCTGTGCTGCGGCCCTTACCTCCTTCTCCCTGATCGACGTCGGCGTCTCGGCTGTCAGTTGAAGATGTCCAGGAGGTCCGGCCAGGAGCCTGAGTCGTCTGCTGGGTGGGGCCGTACCGGGACCGGATCCGGGTATGTCTCCGTCGTGGCCCTCGCGCGGACGATGTCGGGCCCGCCGCACGCCTCGACCGCGAAGGCGCCGAACACCTTGGCGAAGGCGGCGGCGTCGCGGAACTCCACGCCGAAGGCTCGACCGTCCCGCAACGGCACCCACACCACCCGGTCGAACCGTGGCCATTCCAGCACCGGTTGGTCGTCCGCCGTCGACCGCCCCTCCAGCCACAGGCGCGCCACGTGCAGCAGGTTCACGTTCTCCAACGGCAGTCGCCTGCGCCGTACCCGCAGTTCACGGGTCGTCAGCGCGACGCGTTGGTCCTTCCTCGGGTACCAGACGAGGCCGATCCCGAACGGCACCCACAGCAGGATCCCGATCATCGGCCAGACCAGAGCATCGCCCCACGACCGGAACAGTGCGCCGTCCAGCAGATACAGGGCACCGAAGACCAGAACCCACTTCGACGTCATCCGCCAGAATCCGCTGCCCTGCCGGTACAGGACCCGCCGCTTCCCCGTGATCACCATGCCCGTACGCTATCCGCCGCCCGGCAGGGCGCGGCGGGGGCCCCGCACCGTGGCGCGGACGGAGAGCCGGGGGAGAGCAGCGCGGCGGCAGCGCGGACAGCGGCGTGGATCTCGGCGCCGCGCATGGCTCATGTCGCGGTGTCGGGCCCTGCGCGATGGCCCCAGACGCCCGGTCGAACTACGCGAACAGATCGGCGGGATCAGCTCCAAGGTCCTCACCGAGACACTCGGCGCCTGCGGTCCAACGGGCTGGTGGACCGGCGGTCGAGCCCTGCGGCGCCACCCCGAGTCGTGTACCAACTCACCACCCTGGGGCGGACGTTGCTGACACCCATCGGGACTCTCGGAGCATGGGCCTTCGAACATGGTGATGAGGTCATGGCCGCCCAGGAGTCCGCATGCACCGCCACCCGGTCCCCGGCAGGGACAGGCGAAGGAGCCGGAGAAAGGCGATTGACGCCGCGGTGTCGTTCGTGAACCATTCCGGCCCGTGACGACGAACAGCGATCATGACCGGTCCGCACACGGAGCGGAGTCAGTGGCCGATCGTCCCCTCGCCCTGATCACCGGGGTGGGGCGCACCGTCGGTATCGGCGCGGGCATCGCCCGCCGGCTGGCCGCATCGGGGTGGGACATCGCCTTCACCTACTGGACCGCCTACGACGACCGCATGAGCTGGGGCAGCGAGCCCGGCGCGAGCGAAGTGATCAGCCGGACCCTCGCCGAACAGGGCGCGGCGACCACGGCGATCGAGGCGGATCTCGCGGACCCGGACACCCCGGCCCGCGTCTTCGACAGGGTCGAACAGCAGAGGGGCAGTGTCACCGCCCTGATCATGAGTCACTGCGAGTCCGTCGACTCGGGGCTGCTGGACACCACGGTCGAGAGTTTCGACCGGCACTTCGCCGTCAACGCACGTGCCACCTGGCTGCTCATACGCGAGTTCGGACGCCGCTTCGCCGCGGAACGGGGAACCGGCCGGATCGTCAGCCTCACCAGCGACCACACCGTCGGCAACCTGCCCTACGGGGCCAGCAAGGGAGCCATGGACCGCATCACCCTGGCCGCCGCCCACGAACTCGCCCACCTCGGTGTCACCGCCAACGTGATCAATCCGGGCCCGGTGGACACCGGTTGGATGAGCGAGGACGTCCGGGAACACTGCCGCCGCAGCACCCCGCTCGGCCGGCTGGGCACTCCACAGGACACCGCACACCTCGTGGACTTCCTGTGCTCCCGTGAGGGTGAGTGGATCAACGGTCAGCTGCTCATGAGCAACGGTGGCCTCGCGTAGGCGCCGAACGTGTCGAGCGATGGGCAGCGCTCCTGCGCCCGTGCGTACGCCTGCGCCCGGCCGAAGCCGACGAGGAGGCCGTGGCCGTTCTCGGCGGGACTCCGGCGCTTCCGGCCGGGGGCCGGGTGACCCGAGTGGCCCGAGTGGCCCGGGTACGGTCCCTTGTCCTTCGCCCCCTTGTCCTTCCTCGTTCGGTGCGGTGCGCCGGGCTGCCCCGAGATCTCGCCGTGGGGCGTGGAGGTGCCACCGGTGAGCATCCTAAGCTGGCAGATATATTTCGTTGCTCGATATATGCTCGATGCATGACCAGACAGAATCCGCCCTTGACGGAACCGCAGTACTTCATCCTGGCTGCGCTCATGGACGGTCCGTTGCACGGGTACGGCATCATCAAGGCTGCTGAGCAGGCCACCGACGGGCGGCTCCGGATCGCTGTCGGCACTCTCTACGGCGCGCTGGAGCGGATGGAGCGGGCCGGGCTGGTGGCCGTCGGCCATGAGGAGATCGTGGACGGGCGGGCGCGGCGCTACTACCGGCTCACCGAGGACGGCACCGAGGCGCTCCGCCGGGAGGCGTTGCGCATGCAGCAGGCGGCGGCCGTCGTCATCGGACGCTCGCGGGATGCCGGAGCGGCCCCGGCATGAATCGTCTGCTGCTTGCGGCCTATCCCGAGCCCTACCGTTCCCGGCAGGGCGAGGAGGTGCTGGCCTGCCTGGCCGAGGCGTATCCCGGCCGCTCCTGGCCCCCACCGCGGGAAGTTGCCGCCTTGGTGCGCGCCGGGGTGCAGGCCCGCGCCCGTGCCGTCGTCGACGACACGGCCCGGCCGTGGTGGCTGGACGGCATCCATCTGGCCGCGCTGGTCCTCGCCGCGCTGGCGCTGGTTCCGTACTTGCAGGATGTGTGGCACTGGGCACTGCACATCGACCCCGGACAGCACGCCATCGCCTTCCGCTTCTCCGGCTGGTACCCGTGGGCCGAAGGCCCCACGCGGATACGGCTGCTGCCCTACGGGCTGCTCCCGCTGGGCTGCTTGATCGCTCTGCTGCGTGGCAGGGCGTGGATCGCGCTGCCGGCCGCGGCAGCCATGATCTGGGCCGGCGCCACGTCCCACGGCCGCACTCTCTTCGGCGACGAGGGCAAGGCGGGCCTGGGCTACTACGGTCTCGGCACCCCGATAACGGCCCGTGACCTGGCGCTCTCGGGGGCACTGTGCGCCGCGTGCGCCGTGCTGGCGCTCTGCCGTCCCAGCCGTCTGCGACGCCGCTCGTACCGCTGGCTGGTCCCCGTCGTGCTCGCCATGTTCGTGGCCGGGGGCCTGCACATCATCTCCGTCAGCCCGACCTTCCAACGCGGCCTGTTCGCCCTCGAAGTCGCCGCGTTGTTCGCCGCGTGGGTGGCGACGGCGGCCACCGGCGACCATCGGTGGCTGATCCCCGTCGCGGCGGTCGCGATCGTCCGCACGCAGGCGATCGTCGTCCGGCCGGACGCGTTCATGCAGTCCTTTCCGAACCTGGTCGTCCTCCTCCTGCTGATCGCACCCCTCCCCGCCCTGGCGATCGCCGCCCAGCGCCGGCAGGGGCAGGCACTCGCCGAATAGAAGCGGACCCCCGGTGGGCCGACCGAGCCGGCGGCCCACGTCGTGCCACACGACGCGCGTGACCGAACTCCCCCCAACGGAAGAAACACAGCGATGACTCAGCACGATTCTCCGACCCTGCCCGCGCACCGTCCGGGGGCCTCGAGGCAGGCCCCCGAGTCCCCCGAGGCCCTCGACGACACCAGCCCGTCGCGTACGACACGGCCGTGGATGCCGGCTCTGCTGTACACCCTGGGGTTCCTGACGGTCTACCTGCTCGCCGTCTGCACCCCGTGGGGGCAACGAGCCGAGAATGCCCTGTTTGCTCTCGGTGAACAGGGCGGCGAAGAAGCATGGATCTACCCCCTGTCAGGATCGGCCTACGGCTCGACGCCCCTGCCGCCGATGGAATTGAGTGCCAAGCCCACCCTGATGGCGGGCTTGGTCGTCATCGTGGTCCTCACCCTGGTGCGGCGGTGCTGGCGGCACGGGTGCGCGGCGCTCGGGGTCGTCATTTTCGCGACCGGAGGCAAGGAGGTGTTCAAATCGACCATGCCCCGCCCCGATCTGGTGGGCGCGCCCGAGAACCTCCTTGATCAGGGTTTTCCCAGCGGGCACACGGCCATCCCCGCCGCGCTGACCCTCGCCGCCGTCCTCGTGGTCTCCCCCCGCATCCGCCCCTACGTCGCCGCGGCCGGTGTGCTGTGGCTCGCCTGCATCGCCGCCGCCACCGCGACCATGGGCGGCCACCGGCCCAGCGAAGTACTGGGAGCCACACTGTTGGCCTGTGCCTGTTACGGCTTCGCAACCTGGCTGCTGCCGCCGGCCGCCGTGCCAGGTGCCATGCGGAGCCCCCGTGCGCTGCCCGTCATCACCTTGACGCCGGCACTGGCTGTTGCCCTCGTCTCCGGCGCACGGAACGACACCCTCACAAGGTCACTGGTCTCCGCGGCGACGGCCTTCATATGTGCGGCCCTGGTCTGGTACGCCGCAGTCGGGTGGCCCGCACGCATCGCACGCCGCACACGCCCCGCACTGGGCTGACCACCCGGCCGGCGCCGGGCGGGGATGCGCGGGATGCGCTACCGCCCGGCGCGGCAACCGGACGGCCGGCATGATCACGTGGCTGAACGAGTGCAGGTCCGGGAGATCGACGATGACGAGGGCCGGCGGCTCGCCGACGGGGAGGTCCTGCCTGAGGAAGGCGAGCCCGAAATCATCTTCTGCATCGACGAGTTCGGCCCGCTCAACCTCATGCCCCACCCCGGGAAGCAGTGGGCCGAGCACGGGCGGAGTACGGCACCTGTTCGCCGGCACCTGCGCGCCGTCGTCGACAGGGCGAACATTGCCTGATGCGGGCGCTAGCGGCCCAGGACCTCGCCGTACTTGACGGCCCCGTTGGGCAGCGCGAAACCGAAGGGGGTCAGTGACTTGCCCTGCGGATACGTCTCCTCGGTGCTGGTCGGCACGAACCAGACGCCGCCCGACCGGGGCTCACCCGCATTCTCCCCGGGCGCGCTCACGGCCGTGTCCCGCAGGCCGTCGCGATTGTAGTCGCCGACGCCCACCTGGGCGCCGAAGCGGTCGCCGGCCTCGGCCGCGCCGGGCATGTTCGGGGTGCTCTGGCTGCGGGCCAGGCCGCCGTGGAGGCCCTGGTCCGTGCCGTTCAGGACCACGTATCCGCCCGCGTCCTTGACCGTGCCCACGTCCTCCCCGGGCACGCCGACCACCAGTTCCGGACGGCTGTCACCGTTCAGATCGCCGGCGGCAAGCGCCGCGCCGAAGTCGTCGCCGGCCTCCGCCGTACCGCCGACCTCCGGGCTCGACTGGGTGACGCACTCGCTCTCGGAGCCGAACTCCGCGGTCTTCGAACCCTTGAGCAGCAGCACCGCACCGCCGAGCCGGTCCTGGCAATGCGTCGTCTCCAACTCGGGATTGGGCTGTACGAGGCCGACCGCGAGGTCGTCGGTGCCGTCCCGGTCGACGTCGGCGGCGGCGAGCGCGCTGCCGTAGTCGGCGTCGAACCACCACTGGACTGGCTTGTCCTGGTCGTCCCAGCGTGTGATGAAGGTGCCGGAGTCCTCCAGGCCCCTCCAGGTGGTGGCGAGGTCGTCCCGGCCGTCGCCGTCGAAGTCGCCGGTGGCCAGGTCGCGGGTGCTGCCGCCCATGCTGTACCTGCTCACCCGCGTGGTCGTCACCGGGTCGGCGGTGAGCGGGCCCGGGCGGAACCGGACCGAGCCGTGCTCCTCACCGTTCTCGCCGTACACGAGGTCGGTGTCGCCGTCGCCGTCGTAGTCACCGGTGGTGAGGGTGCGGCCGATGCTGCTGTACTCGGACGTGCCCCTGGCCACGGTGGTGCCCTTGATGTTCCACTCCGAGCCGTCGAGGACGGTGATGGTGCCCTCGTCCTTGAACTGGTCGGAGGTGAGCGACTCGCCGCTCGCGCCGACGAGCAGCTCGAAGACGCCGTCGCCGTTCACGTCGACGGGGGACACGGAGGAACCGAAGCGGTCGCCCGCCTCGGGCGTGCCGGGTATGCCGGCCTCCGCCTGGCTGATGACGCCGCTGGACTGGTACGGGCTCTCCGAACCGCCGTAGATCACGCTGACGTAGCCGGCCTTCGCCTTGCCGTTGACCGTGGCGTCGGGCATGCCGACCGCGATGTCCGTGTATCCGTCGCCGTTGAAGTCGAAGCGTGCGGTCGACGCGGCCGCGGCGTTACCGGCGAGCGGCAGGGTCAGGCCGGCTGCGGTGAGGGCCGCAACGACGGCGGTGGCGGCCAGGGTGCGTGCGCGCACGGTGAACTCCCGTAGTCGAAGGAGGAAATGAGGGCCAAGGTGTACGGGGGTGTGACTCATGAGGTGGACGAAGGGTTGCGTGACGGTGGCTGCCCGGTCGACACGGCCTTTCGCGCCTGCTTCAGCTCCTTCGAGCGGCAATCTCGGAAATGACTGATTCCGCCACCGCCGCCTGTACGGCCGAAGGGTTCAGCCGACCCTCGCTCCACCCGCAGCCGTCGAGCCACCGCCGACCGAAGCGCCCTGGTGAGCCGCTGCTCGAAAGCGATCCGGAGCTGCCGCGTCGCCTCGCGTCGTAGCCTGCCCCGGCGCGTACGCAAGGACCCCGAACGGGTGGGGGCGGGCCGCGAGCCTGTCCTGAACTAGCCCTGAAAAATGGGGTGTTGGGCCTCTTAGGGTGATCGACTGTCAGTGCTGGGCGCCACCATGACGGCGACAGGGAAATTCCCGGATGAGTTGGAGGACCACATGCCCTTTGTCCGCCCGTACGTGCGCTCCGACGGAACGCCGGTTCGCGGACACTCCCGATGGGCGCCGGGCGCGCGCCGGGAGGTGACCCTCTTCGCCGCCTTCGGCCTGGCTGTCCTCGCCGTCGGCAACGCCTCGACGGCAACCGAGGCGGACGGCAAGTCGCCTGATTCGTCGGTGACTTATCCGATCCGCTTCGAGCACTCCACCAGCAGCGCCCCGCGGACGGCCGCGCCGCGCCCGACGGTGTCGTACCCGGTCAAGTTCGACATCCCCGCGCTGCAGCAGGTCGCGCCGACGCCGAGCGTGTCGTACCCGATCGACCTCGCCGCTCTGGCCGGTGAGCGGTGACCCGGCGCCCGTCGGCCCGGCGCCAGCCCGTTCGGCGGCGCGTGCGGCGGCCCAGCCGTCGGCGTGGGCAGGAGCAGGAGGCCCGGTTCGTCGTGCTGTGCGTGGTCGCGGCGGCGGCCGTCGGGCTGGTGGTGACGGTGGTCAACTGGCTGCTCGCGCATTGGTGGGTGCTGCTGGTCGCGGCCGTCGTCGCTGCCCTGGGTGGCTTCGCCCGGTGGCAGCAGCGGGCGCAGCGTGAGCAGTGGCGGCAGGTTCAGGCGCGCGCCCTGCGTTACGGGCTGGCCCAGCTGGACGGCCTGTCCCACCGGCAGTTCGAGTTCGCCGTCCGGGACCTGATGCGTCGGGACGGCTGCGCCGACGCCGTTCAGGTCGGCGGTCAGGGCGATCTGGGGGCGGACGTGAAGGCGACCGACCCCTGGGGGCGGCGTTGGGTGATCCAGTGCAAGCACCGCCGTCATGGAGAGCGGGGCGCCGCCGTGGGTACCCCGGAACTGCAGGTGCTCAACGGGACGGGGCGCCCGGTCCACAAGGCGGACGTCGTGGTGATGGTGACCAACGGCAGGATCACCCAGCCCGGCCGTACGTTCGCTCGTCAGCAACGGCTCCACCTCGTCGACCGCCAGGTGCTCGGTTCCTGGGCTGCGGGGTCGCGGCCCCTGTGGGACCTGCTGTCCGCGCTCCCTCCGCCCCGGCGGCCGTCCGCCTCGTACGAGGAACTCTCTGGCCAATGAGGGTGGTGTGGGGCACGTCATTGATTTCCATCACGGGAATCTTCGGTTCCTCGGTCCGCGAGGCTCACGATCAGCAAGCCGCCGGGCTCAGCCGACGAGGTCGGCGACGGCCTTGGGGGAGGGGCCGTACCGGTTGGTCGCCGGGTCGCTGTCCACGGCCATGGTCACGAGGTAGATGACCGGGCCGGCCACGGGGACGAGGGCGACGAGCATCCTCCAGCCCGGCTTCCCCGTGTCGTGCAATCGGCGGACGGAGACACTCAGCATGGGCACCATGAAGGGCAGGAGAAGGACACCCAGGAGCGGGGTCTCGGTCCCGAAGGCGGTTCCGGCGACCGCGCCGGTGGCGATCACGTAGAGCAGTGAGAACCACCAGTACTCCGCGCGCCGGGCGCGACCGGAGAACGTGGCGTACTTGGAGGCCAGGCAGACGCGTGCCGCCTCGGTGAACGACATGCTGGTCATGGCGACTCTTTTCGCAGAAGCATCGTGCGGGACTTGATCAGGTGGGCAGGTCGGCCGGAGTCGTCGCACGTCCGTGCCTGAGGAGAGGTCGGAGGCCGGTCGGGCATGAGGGGGTCGGGCCCGAGGGGATCGCGCCGCCGCGGTGGCTGACCACGGCGGCGCGGACCGGCTTCGACGAAGCGGGGCGGGGTGCGGCGGGGCCGGTGGGCGCTCAGCGGCTGAAGACGAGTTCGGCCTGGTCGCGCTTGGTGGTGTGCAGGTCCCAGTAGACGGGGGCGATCTCCTCGGGCTGGGCCGTCGGGAACCCGGGGACGGCCGGGGTGCCGATCGAGACGTCGATGCCGACGTGGGCGGCCTGGACGCCGGTGCCGTCGAGTTCCTTGTGCAGGTTCATGACCCAGTTGCGCAGCGCCGCGGCGGCGGCGTTGACGTTGCCGACCTGCGGGACGGGGTCGATGGAGCCCGCGCCGGTGGTGTAGAGCAGCGTGCCCGCGCCGGCTTCGCGCATCGCCGGCAGTACCGCCTTGGTGGCGGCGATCGCCCCGTAGAGCTGGAACTGGGGTATGAGTCCCGACCCGGCGAGCGCGGCGGCGAGGCCCGTGGCCGACGTGGCGCGGGGTCAGGTGTCTCGCGGCGAGTGACGTTCCCAGTTTCTGAGTCCTTCGGCCGGATGCCGGACGCCTCGACGTGCCGGCGCCGGGGCCTACTTGCGCACCCCATCAGGCAACGGCCCGCCCAACGACCCTCGGCCCCTCCGTGGCAAACGATGGCCGGCCGGCTTCATGAGTGTGCCTGTGGCGAGGCGCTCGCCGTGGCCGCTTCGGCGCGGGAGAGGGCGACGTCGAGTACGACCAGGAGCGCGTCGCGGACCGAGCCCGTGCGGCGCGCGTCGAAGACGACGAGCGGGACGTGTTCGGCGATGTCCAGGGCCCACCGCACCTCGTCCAGGTCGTGTTCGACCGCCCCGTCGAAGGCGTTGACGGCCACGGCGAAGGGGATGTGCTTGTGCTCGAAGTAGTCGACGGCCGCGTAGCAGTCGTCGAGGCGGCGGGTGTCCACGATGACCAGGGCCCCGAGGGCGCCTTCGACCACGTCGTCCCACATGAAGCCGAACCGGTCCTGGCCCGGTGTCCCGAACAGGTACAGCTTCAGCGTCGGGTCGAGCGTGATGCAGCCGAAGTCCATGGCGACGGTGGTGGTCGTCTTGTCGGGGGTGTGGGTGAGGTCGTCGACGCCCGCCGCGACCTCGGTGATGGCGGCCTCCGTGGTGAGGGGCCGTATCTCGGAGATGGAGCCCACGGTGGTGGTCTTGCCGACCCCGAAGCCGCCGGCGATGACCAGCTTGACCGGCAGCGGCGGCCGCTCAGCCGCTGTCACGGAGCGTGTCCCGTGAGTCGGGGACGGCACGGAGACCATGGATGACCCTTCGCAGTACGGTGATGTCCTGTGCGGTCCGGGCGCTGGGCACGTGGACGGCCAGGTGCCCGGCGGCACACAGGTCCTCGGTGAGCACCCGGACGACGTTGAGGTGCAGTCGCAGACGGGCGGCCAGTTCCGCCACGGACTGCGGCTGCCGGCAGGCGGCCACGATGTCGTGGTGTTCGAAGGCGAGCGCGCCGAGGGCGGAGAGCCCGGCGGCGGTCGCCACGATCTGCGTCTCGATCGGGATCGGCGCCGCCCTGCCCGCCCCCGACACCCGTCCGGCGGTCAGCAGGAACGGGCGGACGGCGGGGGCGCGTCCGGCCGGGTCCGGTGAGCCGCCGTCGATGTCTCGTGCTGTTTCCAGTGGTTCTCGTCCGGCGTCGGCCATGACGCCCTCCTGCCTCGCGGGGGACGGGTCAGCCGGCCGGTGTGGAGCCGACGCTGTTCTTGAGTTCGATCACCAGTTGGGGGGTGAGCGCGGCCCCGGCGCGGTTGGCGAAGAGGGTCATCTCGTAGGCGATGTTGCCCAGTTTCGCCTCCTTGGAGGCGACCACGCCGAGGACGGCGCCGTTGCCGATGGCCGAGACCAGCACATGGCCTCCCTCCAGGTCGATGATGACCTTGTTGAGGCCGCCCAGGCCGTAGTTGCCGGAGACGCCCGCGGCGAGGCTGGTGACGCCGGACACGATCGCGGCGAGCCGCTCGGAGTCGGCCCTGTCGCGGAGTTGGGAGACGGCGATCAGCAGTCCGTCGGACGACACCGCGATGGCGTCCACGACACCGGCGGTGTCGGTGGCGAACCGGTCGAGCAGCCAGGTGAAGTCGGCCGCCGCGGTTCGCAGATCGGCGGGGTTCGCCTGTTCGGAGGTGCTGTCACCTGTCGACGTCGTCACTGCCCGTCTCCTTCTGGCCTTCTGGGGATTCCGGTCCTGCGGTGGTGCCGGTCTCGTCGGCGGTCGTGGTCGTGGTCACGGCCTCAGTCGCGGCCGCGTCCTGTTCCGCCCTGCGGACGGCGGCCTCGAACTCGTCGAGTTCCGAACGCACGGCGTCGGCGTCCAGCGGCTGTCGCGGCGCCGGTGCGCTGCGGTCGGCCGCCGGGGTGGTCACGGTGAGCGTCGCGCCGCGGACCCGTCGCCGCAGGGGGCGGGTGGCCGCCGACGCGGTGCCCTCGGGGGTGGTGGCGTCGCCGGAGCCGGGGCGGGACGGGACGCGTCGGGGCAGGTCGCTGTGGGGTGACACGATCGTCGGCCGTCGTTCGGGAAGGGTCGCCGTGGCGGCGGGTACCGGTGCGGGTGCGGCGGCCGTCCTCTCCGGCCTCGGCGTGGGTGCCGCCGCGGTCCCGGCAGGTGTGTCGTCCACCGGACTCATCGTCAGCAGGAGCGAGGCGGGGATCCATATGGTCCCGGTGACACCACCGCCCGGTGTACGGCTCAGGGCCACGTGCAGTCCGAGGTGGCGGGCGAGGCTGCCGACGACGAAGAGGCCGAGCACCTTGGTCGGCACCAGGTCGAGCCGCTCCCGGCGGACGAGCCGGGCGTTCTCCTCGGCGAGGCGTTCCGCGCTCATGCCGAGGCCGTGGTCGATGACCTCGATCAGGGCGCCGCCGTCCTTGGTGACATCGGTGCCGGGCCGCACGACCACTTCGACCGGGGTGTGGGAAGGCGAGAAGGAGACGGCGTTCTCCAGCAGTTCGGCGAGCAGCAGGGTCAGGTCGCCGATGATGTCGGGGCCGACGGTGATGTCCGTCTCGGAGCGCAGGGACACCCGCTGGTATCCCTCGATCCGGCCGAGGCCGGAGCGTATGACGTCGGCCAGGGTGGTGGGCCGGGCCTCGACGTCCGTCTCCCGGATTCCGGCGAGCAGCATCAGGCTGTCGGCGTTGCGCTGGAGCCGTACGGCGATGTGGTCGATGCGGTAGAGCTGGTCGAGCAGGTCAGGGTCGGTCTCCTCGCGTTCCACGGCGTCGATCAGCGACAGCTGACGCGTGGTCAGATTGCTGACCCGGCGGCCCACGTTGCCGAACATCTCGGCGACGTTGCGTCGGCTCAGCATCTGCCGCTCCAGCAGCGCGGCGGCGGTGACCTGCACATGGTTGAACGCCTCGGCCAGCTCGCCGATGTCGTCGCGGACCGGGACCGGGATGGCCTGGGGCCGGAACGGGGCGGTGTCGGTGGACTCGTCGTCCGCGACACGGGCGAGTTCCTCGCCCGCGGCAGCGACCACCCGCTGGGCGGAGCGGGTCAGTGCGGTCAGGGGGCGGACGACCGAGCGGCGGACCAGGACGCAGAACGCCAGCCAGGCGGCGAAGCCGAGGAGCGCCAGAGCGAGCATCAGCCATGCCTTGGAGAGGGCGTTCGCGGACAGGGAGTCGGCCTGGGCGGCGGTCTGCCGGATGAGGGTCCGGGTGATGCCGAGGCGGGTGTCGGCCTGCCGCTCGCCGGCGGCGATCCTCTCGCGCAGTTCGCGAGCGGTCTGCGACTGCAGGGAACCCGGATCGACCTGGAGCTCCGCGAACTGCGAGGTGATGGCGTTCTGTTCGGCCGCGCGCTCGATACCGCCCATGCGCAGCACCTGATCCGGCCTGGCGATACGGCCGAAGCGCTCGGACTGGTGGGTGAAGAGTTCGTGGGCGCCGACCGCGCGGGTGTACTCGGTGAGCGCGTTCGCGTCACGGGTCTGGGCGGAGAACACGGCGCTCTCGAAGGCGGCGTGGGCCGCGTCCGCCCGCAGTACGGCGTCCAGCAGGTTGGTGACCGCGGACTGCGAGGTCGCGGCGAAGCGGTCGAGACCGATGCCGTCGATGAGATAGCCGACCGCGGCGGCGTAGGCGGGGTCGATGTTGGCGGCCGGCACGTAGTCCCGGCCGAGCTTGTCGCGCAGGGAGTCGAGGCCGGCGATGTACTCGAGCGCCTGCTTCTCCTCGGCCGGCAGGCTCGACCCGAACGCGGACCGCACGGCCGCGACGCGTTCGTCGGTGGCCCCCTGCGCCTCGCGGTACGCCGTCGTCGACGGCTGGGCGGCCCCCGGCCGGGCCGCGTCGTACTGCACGGACAGCAGGAGTGCCAGCCGGTGTTCGGCCTGGATGTCGTTGGCGAGCGCCGCGACCTGCTCACTGTCACGGACCAGTTCGGCGACCCGGTCGGCGTCGCGGACCTGCTGGATCTGGCCGGTGACACCGACGCCGAGGAGCGCGCCGACGACCGCCACGGGCGCGATGACGAGAACGTTGAGTTTGCGGCGGAACGGCCACCGGGCGAGAACGGAGACCGCCCTGCGGCGGAACACAGGAGTCCGGTCCGTGCGGCCGGGCGGCGGCTCCACTGTGTTCGTGGGCACGCTGACCTCCTTGGCTGTTCGGGTGAGTGGTGACCGCGGTGTCGTCGCGGCGGGGCCGTCGACGACCTCGGTGGCCGGGATCGGCCGGACGCTCGCACGGTGTCGCCGGGTTCGAGCGGTCGGACACGTCGTTCGAACGACGGGATCACGTCATGTGTCCGGATCGGGTCGGTCGGAGACTATCGTCTGCGTGATCGCTGTGAGCCTGTGTGTAATCAAGAATTGATTACGAATTGTTCACGCGTGCCTACTGAGCGGTAGCGCCTCCCGTGGAGGGACCGGTCGGGGCCCTGCTACATTCCCACCGCGACAACCCGCCGGGCAGCGGCCCGAGGTGCTGCCGCCGTTGCGATTCCGGCTGTCTGCCGGCCTGTTCCTCTCCTCCCCCCACGCAACCCGTACCCCCTCGTGCCCAGTTGAGGAGACCCCGTGCACTCCACCCGCAGAGCGACCGCGGCAGCCGTCGCGTTCCTGGTCGCGGCCACCACCGTGGCCGGCTGTGACAGCGGTTCGGCCACCGACGCGTCCACCGTCGGTGCACGGAAGCCGGGTTGTCCCGCCGCCCTCGCCGAGGCGAAACAGGCGGTCAAGGAGGCCGAGGACATCAACGCCCCCTGGGGCGGCCCCACCACCGGACCGAAGGCCGTTCCCGGCAGGACCATCGCCTACATCGCCCAGACCATGACCAACCCGGGTGTCTCCGGGGTCGCCCGGGGTGTCCAGGAAGCGGCCAAGGTCGTCGGCTGGGACGTCCGCACCATCGACGGACAGGGCACGCCCGCCGGAATCCGGGAGGCCTTCGCCGAAGCCCTCGCCCTCAAGCCCTCCGGCATCGTCATCGGCGGTTTCGACCCCAAGTCCGTGACCAAGCAGGTCGAACAGGCCGACGCCGCGGGCATCCCGCTGATCGGCTGGCACGCCACGGCCACCCCGGGCCCCAGCGCGCGTCCGAAGCTCTTCAGCAACGTCACCACCAGGGTCGAGGACGTCGCGAGGATCAGTGCCGACTGGATCATCGCCCGCTCGGGCGGCCGCGCCGGAGTGGTGCTCTTCACCGACGCCTCCATCCCCTTCGCCGCACGGAAGTCCGACCTGATCAGGAAACACCTCGCCACCTGCGCCGATGTCGACCTGCTCAGCTACGAGGACATCCCCATCCCGGAGGCCGGCAGCAGAACCCTCGACAAGGTCGCCTCCCTCCAGTCCCGGTTCGGCGACAGATGGACCTACTCCGCCGCCATCAACGACCTGTACTTCGACCACGCGGCACCCGCGCTGCGCGCCGCCGGACACCAGGGCGACGGCGCCCCGTACAACATCGGCGCCGGTGACGGAGATCCGTCGGCCTTCGAGCGCATCAACGGCAAGCGGTACCAGGCTGCCACCGTGCCCGAGCCACTGTCCGAACAGGGATGGCAGATCATCGACGAGTTCAACCGCGCCTTCGCGGGCGAGCCCGCCAGCGACTACGTCGCCCCCGTCCACATCACCACCGCCGACAACAGCGGCGGCGCGCTCTCCTGGGACTCGGAGGGCTACCGACAGGCCTACCGCAAGATCTGGGACAAGTAGGTACGGGCGGCCGGTCGCGCGCCACGTCAGAGGTCAACTGTCCGTCCGGAGGCGGCCGTCGGCGGCGGCGCCGTCCTGGGAGGCGGTCCAGGAGGCGAGCAGGCGGAGTGCCTCCTCGGAGGGTGAGCCCGGTTCGGCGGTGTAGATGAGCAGGGTGAGGCCCGGTTCGGCGTCCATGGCCGAGCCGTGCCAGGAGAGGGTGAGATCGCCGACGAGCGGATGGTGGAAGCGCTTGGAACCGGTGCCGTGCCGGCGGACGTTGTGCGAGCCCCAGCGGACGCGGAACGCGTCGCAGCGCGTGGACAGTTCGCCCACCAGGTCGTGGAGGTCCCTGTCGTGGGGATCACGGCCGGCCGCGGTGCGCAGGACGTCGACGGTCATGTCGGCGATGAGGTCCCAGTCCGGGTAGAAGCGGCGGGCCACGGGGTCGAGGAACTGGAAGCGGGCCATGTTCGGCGTCACCGTGCCACCGGCATACAGGTCGGTGAAGAAGGCACGGGCGAGCGCGTTGCCGGCGACCAGGTCCAGACGGCCGTTGGTGACGAACGCGGGCCCGGCCGTGACGGCGTCCAGGGTCCACTGCAGGTTCTTCGGGAGCGCCTGCCGCCGGCCGGACCTGGGGCGGGCGAGCGTGTCGGAGCCCTCCTGCGCCTGGGCCAGGTGCAGCAGATGCGCCCGCTCGACGTCGCTCAGCCGCAGCGCGCGGGCGACCGCCTCCAGCACGGCGGGGGAGGCGCCGGAGAGGTTGCCGCGCTCCAGCTTGCCGTAGTAGTCGACGCTGATGTCGGCCAGCGTGGCGACCTCGCTCCTGCGCAGCCCCGGCACCCGGCGCCGGCTGCCGGCGGGTAGCCCGGCCCGCTCGGGGGAGATCTTCGCCCGCCGCGAGGTGAGGAACTCGCGGACCTCGTCACGGTTGTCCACGCCATGACCGTACGCCGTCCGCCCGGCCGTAGGGATGTACTGCCAGTACACGCTCCGACGGCACCTGGTTCCCGCCGCGCGAGGAGGGTTACCTGGAGGACGTGGCACTCAGCCCGCCCGGCCGTTCGACACGGCCGGTCCCTCCGTACGCAAGGAGCCCCCATGCGCGGTGTCGTGATGCACGCCCCCGGTGACTTCCGGGTGGAGGAGCGCGAAGACCCGAAGATCCTCAAGCCGACCGACGCGGTCATCCGCGTGGCCGCGGCCTGCGTGTGCGGCTCGGACCTGTGGCCCTACCGCGGCGCCGAGCCCTTCGACGCGGCCTCCCCGATCGGCCACGAGTACGTGGGCGTCGTCGAGGAGGTCGGCAGCGCCGTCACCACGGTCGAGCCCGGCCAGTTCGTGGTCGGCGGCTTCTCCGCCTCCGACAACACCTGCGGGAACTGCCGCGCCGGCTACCAGAGCTCCTGCGTCCAGCGTGAGTGGATGAACCCGATGGGCGCCCAGGCGGAGCGGCTGCGCGTCCCGCTCGCCGACGGCACCCTGGTCGCCACCCCGGGGATGCCGGACGAGGACCTGATCCCCAGCCTGCTGACCGCCTCCGACGTCCTCGGCACCGGCTGGTTCGCGGCGATCGCCGCGCAGGCCGGACCCGGCAGGACGGTCGCCGTGGTCGGCGACGGCGCGGTCGGCCTGCTCGGCGTGCTGGCCGCCCGGCAGCTGGGCGCGGAGCGGGTCATCGCGATGAGCCGCCACGAGTCGCGGCAGAAGCTCGCGCTGGACTTCGGCGCCACCGACATCGTCGCCGAGCGCGGCGACGCGGGCGTGGAGAAGATCAAGGAGCTGACCGGCGGCTACGGCGCCCACTCCGTCATCGAGGCGGTCGGCACCCAGGAGTCCATGCTCCAGGCGGTCCGCTCCACCCGCCCCGGCGGCCATGTCGGCTATGTCGGCGTCTCCCACGACGTCACGCTCGACGGCCAGGAGCTGTTCTTCTCCCACGTCCACCTGCACGGCGGCCCGGCCCCGGTCCGCCAGTACCTGCCGCAGCTGATCGACCTGATCTGGAAGCGGCAGATCGACCCGAGCAAGGTCTTCGACCTCACCCTCCCGCTGGAGCAGGCCGCCGACGCCTACCGCGCGATGGACGAGCGCCGAGCGATCAAGGTCCTGCTCAAGCCGTGACGGACGCGCCGGCCTCGTAGCCGGGGCGCCACAGCCGTGGCGTGCGGCGGGCCCTGCCCGGTGCGGGACGACGGCAGGGTGATGTGCCGCTGTGGTGGAAGCCCGGTGGCGGGTGCGCGATAGGTTGCCCGCCATGAAGGAACTCGGGTCCGTCAGCTGGCCTCCCGCCCCGATCGAGACCGAACGGCTCGTGCTCCGTGAGTCCGAGGCCCGGGACCGCGCGGTGTTCATCGAGATGCTGGCGTCACCGGAGGTGCACACCTACCTCGGTGGCCCCCGCCCGCGCGACGAGCTCGAGCGCGAGTTGCCCGCGGTGCCCGAGCGGTGGCCCGGGAGCTTCGTCGTCGAACTCGACCGGGCCATGATCGGCCACATCCTGCTGAGGAGAACACCCGAGCATCATCGCCCTGCTGCCGCGGGGAAGGTCGATCTCGGCTACCTGTTCCTGCCACGAGCGTGGGGCTTCGGGTACGCCGCCGAGGCGTGCGCGGCGGCGCTCGACTGGCTGGACGGCGTCCGTCCCGGCGAGCCGGTCATGCTCACCACCCAGACGGCCAACGTCGGTTCGATGCGACTGGCGGCCAAGCTGGGGTTCACCGAGGTGGAGCGGTTCCGGGCCTGGGATGCCGAGCAGTGGCTCGGCCGGCGGCCCCCGGTCACGCCGTCCGCCTGAGCCGGAGCCGGGCGAACCCTGACCCACCCCGCCCGGGCCTCCGGCCCCGGGCGGGGCGTCACGGGGTGGGCCGGGTCACATGAGCTTCCGGTTGCCCCTCTCCTTCTTGAGCTTGTCCACGTTGATCGGCTGGAGGATCACGGTGATCGCGCCCACCGTGAAGTGCTGCACCGGACCGCCGGTGTTGCGCCCGTGGAAACTGTGCGGCAGCGCCTGCCCGTTGGTCGGATCCGTGCCCGACGTATACATGTCGACGATGCCCTCGTACCCCTGGCGGGCCTTCGCGTCGTTGCCGTCCGCGGCCTGCTCCACGGTGATGCGGTCGTCGCCGTCCACGGCGACCACGGCCGCCACGTGGTACGGCCACCCGCTGGTGTTGGCGGGCCTCTCGTAGTCCCCGTGCCACGCGGTCTCCACGATGGCGAAAGCCTGGCCGGCGTCCGGCCGTTCCTCGCCGTTCGCGTGGGGGCCGCCGGGCCTGTTCTGCGCGTAGGCCAGCGCGCCCTCCGCGTTCTCCCTGTCGCCCAGGCCGAACTGGTTGCCGCCCAGGGCGAATTCGCTGGCGTCCTGCCCCAGGGCCAGCCGCTGCTGGTGCATGATCTCCTCGGCCGTGTGGGCGCAGTCCGCGAGGAAGGTCGTCTCCGGTTCGTACTGCGTGTAGGTGCGCCCGCCGATCTCCCCGCTGTTCCCGGTCGGCCTGCAGTACCGGGGCGTAGGGGCACCCTCCGCGACCCAGAAGACGGTGGTGTCGGCCCCCGCGGTGACGTTCATGATGTACAGGCCGTTCTGCGAGACCCGGGCCGGCCCCAGCTCCGGCGTCGTGACCTCGGAGAAGCGCTGAACGACCGTCGCGTCGGTACCGTGCGCCGCGCCCCGGGCCGTCGCGTCGGCCGCCCGCTGCACGGGGGCACCGTCCGAGCCCTGGGCGTTCTGCTCGGGCGTCCGCCTCATCACCCGGACCGCGTTGGCCTCGGCCTCGCGCTCGAACCGGTCGCCGGGGTCGGAGACACTGAGCCCCGCCCCGTTGTCCGTACCGGCCACCGGGCCCTGGCGCTGTTGGATGACGTGCGTCAGCTCATGGGCGAGGGTGTGCTTGTCGCCACCACCGTCGCCGATGACGATATGGCTGCCGGAGGTGTAGGCGCGGGCCCCCACCTCGGCCGCGGAGGCGCGGGCCGCGGAGTCGGTGTGCAGGCGGACGTCCGAGAAGTCGGCGTCGAGGCGGGACTCCATCTCCTGGCGCAGCGGTTCGTCCAGCGGATTGCCCGGCGCCCGCAACACGTCGTGCACGGCGGAGCGCTGCACCGGCTCCGCCGCGGGCTGACGGTGGCCGCAGTCCGCGCTGTGCTGGTGCCGGCCCTCCTGGAGCATACGGGCGACGGCGGCGTTGCCCGCGGTGCGCTGCAGGTCGAGAAGCGCGTCGGGCATCCGCCCTCCTGGCCGCGCGGCCGCGCTCTTCGCAGGGCGCTGCGGCTGCTTGTCGTTCTTCATCGGCTCTCGCGCGTGCATGGACTTCCGCTCGTAGGCTGGCAGTGGGGCTGTGCTTTCCTACATACCCGGTACGGCGGACGCGGGTGAGGAGCGTTCGGGCACGATGCGGTGCCCCTACGGGCAGCGCGGCCGTCCGGGCGGGTATCGGCGGTGGCCGCACCGGCGCGGAGCCGGGCAGGAGGCACACCCGCTCCTGGAACGCATCCGGGAGACCAGCCCCCGCTCCAGGTCCGCTGCCAGGACGCCGAGCATCCCGACGTCAGGGCGCCGCGCCGCCCCGCAGTGCCCCCTGCCCCCCCACGTCTGCCACCGCGCCTGCCCCCCGCCCCGATCCGCACCTCGCCCGTACACGTCAGGCGGTACCGAAGGTCAGGCCCTTCCCGGAGTCCGCACGACGTGGTGGGCCGAGAGGACGCCTTCGGGTGCGCCCCGGGCCACTACCAGCCGCCGGAGCTGGACATCGTCAGCTACTTCCCCGTCGTCGAGCCGGCCACCCTCACCGGCACCGACGCTCAAGGCGGGCCGTGACGCCTTCGCCGCCCGCCATCCCGACATCACCGCGGACACCGACAACGCCCGTGTCCTGCGCAGTGTCCTCATGAAGCCGGAATCCGAGCACCACATCGAGCTCTGCACACCCGGGTCGAACAGCTCACCCAGCTCCGATGACGGCGCCCCACGGATCGACGGCCCGCGCAGGGGGCCGTCCCGCGCCGAGGCCGGGGCCGGCCACGAAGCTGCGATGCGAGCGGCGAGCCCTCACCCTGGAAGAGCCGGGGGCGAGCCGCGCGGGAAGGAGAACGGCATGGCCAAAGACCCGAGCAGGGGCAAGAAGCTGAAGAAGGGTGACAAGGTCGCCTGGAGCAGTCACGGCAGTCAGGCCGAGGGTGAGGTGGAGGAGAGAATCACGGAGCGGAAGAAGGCCGCGGGGCGAACGGTGGACGCCTCGCCCGAGGAGCCGCAGTACCAGGTCCGCAGCGAGAAGTCCGGCAGGTCCGCCGTGCACAAGCCGTCCGCGCTGAAGAAGAAGTGATGCCGCGTGGCGGGCGACGCGCACGAAGAGACGTGGGACGAGTTCCGCGAGCTGGTGAACATGAAGCCCGGCGAGCTGGAGAAGTGGCTGGACTCTGAGGAGTCGCAGAGAGCCGGGCAGCGCGAGGACGGCGGTGAGTCCACGGGCCACGCCTCCGGCCGCCGGATCGTCGGCATCCTGCACGCCCGGAAGGGCGACCTCACGGACGACGACTACCAGCACATGCGGAAGGTCATCGGCTACATCCGACGCCACCTCGCGCAACGGCCCTCGGGCGACGTACGGGACACCCGGTGGCGGTACTCCCTCATGAACTGGGGCCACGACCCACTGGCCTGACGGACCGCGGCCCCCCTCATGGCACGACCGGCCCGGCGCCCCCGGCACGAGCACCGGCAGCCGCACGGGCCGAGGACGGCGACACCCCGGCCGTCCGGGGCCGGGACCGCACTACATGTTGATCATGTGGCCGGCGAGACCGTGGACGGCCTCCTTGACCGCTTCGCCGAGGGTCGGGTGGGCGTGGACGTTGCGGGCGACCTCGTGGACCGTGAGGTCCCACTGCTGGGCCAGGGTCAGCTCGGGAAGGAGTTCGGTGACGTCCGGTCCGATGAGATGCCCGCCGAGAAGCTCGCCGTACTTGGCGTCGCTGATCAGCTTCACGAAGCCGCTCGCGTCGCCCAGACCGTGCGCCTTGGCGTTCGCGGTGAAGGGGAACTTGACGACCTGGACGTCGAAGCCCTTCTCCCGCGCCTGCGCCTCGGTGTAGCCGAAGCTGGCGATCTGCGGCTGGCAGAAGGTGGACCGCGGGATCATCACGTAGTCCAGCTCCATGGTCTCCGCGTCCGCGATCGTCTCGGCGGCGACCATGCCCATCGCCTCGGCGGCGTGCGCGAGCATCAGCTTCGCGGTGACGTCGCCGATGGCGAAGATGTGCGGGACGGAGGTGCGGCAGCGGCCGTCGACGTCGATCGCGCCGCGCTCGGTGACCCTCACGCCGGTGTTCTCCAGGCCGTAGCCGGTGACGTTCGGTGCGAAGCCGATCGCCTGCAGGACCTTGTCCGCCTCCAGCACCTGCTGGGCGCCGTCCTTGCCGGTGACCGTGACACGGACCTGCGGACCGGACTCGTCGATGGACTCGACGCGGGTCGAGGTGAGGACGTCGATGCCCAACTTCCGGTACTGCTTGGCCAGTTCGGCGGAGACCTCGGCGTCCTCCAGCGGGGCGATCCGGTCCAGGAACTCGACGACGGTGACCTTCACGCCGTAGTTGTGCAGGACGTAGGCGAACTCGACGCCGATGGCCCCGGCGCCCGCGATGACGATCGACTGCGGCAGGTCCTCGGCGAGGATCTGCTCCTCGTACGTCACCACGCGCGAGGTACGGCGGGTGCCGGGCAGCAGCTTGGGGGTCGCCCCGGCGGCGATGATGCAGTGCTCGAAGCCGATGGTGCGGGTGTTGCCGTCGTAGTCGGCGACCTGGAGCGTGTGCGGGTCGACGAAGGTGCCGCGACCGCTGATCTCCGTGATCTTGTTCTTCTTCATCAGGTAGTGGACGCCCTTGACCCGGCCGTCCGCGACCTTCCGGCTGCGGCGGAAGGCCTCCCCGTAGTCGAAGGAGACCTCGCCCTCGGCCTTGATGCCGAAGGTCTTCGCCTCGCGGGTGAAGATGTGCGCGAGTTCGGCGTTGCGCAGCAGCGCCTTGGTGGGGATACAGCCCACGTTCAGGCAGACGCCACCCCAGTACTTCTCCTCGACGACCGCGACACGCTTGCCCAGCTGGGCGGCCCTGATGGCGGCGACATACCCGCCGGGGCCCGCGCCGAGTACGACGACGTCGAAGCGCTCACCCTGCTCGTCCATGGACGGCTTCCTTTCCGCTGGGGCGGCCCGCCCCGCGAGGGACGGACCGACTCCCGATCGAACGACTCTGTTCACCAACCCACCGGCGGCGGCATCCACCACTGCCCGGCCGCGGGGAACCGGCGAAGGCGACCGTGCGGTCCACCCTCTCACCGGCTTCCCGGACATCAGCTTCAGCGCCGCGGAGCGGTGATCTATGCCCGCTCAGTCATCATCGTCGGCGGGCCGGCGTCCCGTCGACTCCGTGTACTCCGGCCTCGACGGCACCGAGCCCTGCCCGACCACGGCATGCGGCCGGAACGCGTGGGGTGCCGCGGGGAGACCAGGTGTTCCGAACCCTGCCCGGTTCATACGGGCTCAGCGGTGGTGCCTGCTGGGGCGGACTGTGAACGAGTGCTCGCGATCGGCCGCGCGTCGACAGACGGAGCCCGAGTGAGTGTCAGGTCCATCATGCCTGCTCGGAGGCGGTTTTCGGTAGGACACAGCGCACCCCTGTTTCTTCTTGTGGCCGTCGGTGCCGCGCGTCAGACTCGTCGTCATCCAAACCCCGGCCAACGTGCCGGCAACCGTTCGCGGCTGTCGGCGCGGTCGCCGTGCTGTCTCACCGCATGACGTGCACGGTCCGGGGGCTGACGAAGGGGATCGATGGATCAGGACATGGTCGTGCTGGCGAGGGTCAGGCTGCTGAGCGCCAACCGGCGGGTGGTGCGTGGTGCCGAAGGGCTGTGGATCTACCGGCTTCTGACACAGGTCGAGCCGGAGGCGTACGGGTCGAAGCTGGCGTACGTCCTGATAGAGGCAAGTGCGTCACCCCTGGTGCGGGAGTTGCCTGAGCGACGGTTGGCCCTGTTGGACGAAGCCGTGGAGGTGGCGAAGGCCCTCGGTACGTCGAACCCCTACCGGGCGAAGATGCTGGCGAGGGCCCTGGCCGCCAGAGAGCGGGAACTGAAGGGCCGTTCGGCGGAGCCGCTCGCGTCGCCCGAAGGGCGGGAGCATCAGGCGGCGTCTCAGGAAGCGACGCGAGAACGCGCGTGACCCTGCGGGTATCGGGTGCCGACCCCCTGAACGGTGAGAAGGGAGGGGCCGGTCCCGCTGTCTGAACGGAGCGGCGCCTGATACCCCGGATGTACAGCTCGCGGCGTGGGGTTCCTGCTGCGCCCAGGACCCCCGCGCTCGCGATCTGCGCGCCTCGATGATCCGGATCGAAGGCCTCACCCGGGCCATCCGCTGATCACGCGGCAGTGCGCGCGCGCAGCGGGTTGCACGCGCATGAGGAGCTTCGGGTCAAGTACCGGCCGATGGGCTTGGCCCGTAATAGGAGTCGATGGGTGCGCGTGCCTCGTCGAGCAGGGCCGGACCGTCCTGCGTCACTGACGGCCAGAGGCCCGACTCCGGGTTGAGTTCGACGAGCTGCTCGGTGGAGAGCGCGTACACGACCCGGCCGATGCCGGAGCGGACGATGCCGCCGGCACACATGCCGCACGGCTGGCAGCTCGTGTACATGGTGGTACGGGCGGCCGTGTCCGTATCCAGCTCACGGGCCGCCCACCGGGCCAGCTTCAACTCCGGATGGGCCGTGATGTCGCCGTCCCGCCGGACCGTGTTGTGCGCCTCGGCGAGGATCGCCCCGTCCGTCCCGGCCAGCAGCGAGCCGTACGGCGCGTCGCCCAGCTCCACCGCGCGCGCCGCGATACCGATGGCCTGCCGCAGCAGCACCTCGTCAGCAGGGGTGATCACGACGCCGTCCCCCACTCCTCGGCCACCGTGGTGAGCGCGCGCCACGCGACCTCGGGCCGACGGGTCTGAGCCGGGTCCCCGTGGTAGGGGTCGAGGACCACCGTCCGGGCACCGAGCTCGCGAAGTTCCGCCAGATCACCCACGATCTGCCGCACGTCGCCGACACCGGCCGGCCGCTCGGCGTCCTCGACCGGAGCGTCGGTCAGACGCAGCGCGATCCGCGGCGCGAACCCCGGCAACGCGTTGCCCGCCGGAACCGACCGCATCCGCGTCAGCGGAAGCTTCAGCGGATGCCAGGCATCGCCGAACCGGACCGCCCGCCGGATCGCCGCCGCACTGTGCCCGCCGACCCACACCGCGGGCGCGGCTTGGTCCTCCGCCTCCCACACCTGCCGCATCACCCCGAGGTACTCGTCGGTCAGCCGGCCCCGAGCGCCGAACGGTACCCCGAGCGCGTCGAACTCCTGCCGCGCCCATCCGACCCCCACTCCGAGCACGAACCGCCCACCGCTGAGCCGTTGCAGGTTGCTTGCCATCCGTGCCGCCAGCAGCGGATGACGGTACGGCAGCACCAACACGGTCGTGCCCAGCGACAGCTCGCCACCGCTGATACCGGCCAGCCAGGACAGCGTGGTGAACGGGTCGTAGAACGGCTCCGGATACCGCTCCGCCACATCCGGGGTGACGGCCACGTGGTCCGACACCATCAGCAGATCGAACCCGTTCCCCGCCACGACCCGCGCCCACTCACGCAGCACGCCCGGGTCGGTCCCGGGCCCGAAGTTCGGTACGTTGACACCAAGTTGCATGCCTCGAGGTTATTGCGGTGATCACGCTGCGGGGAACCGAACCTTCCCGGTAGTTCCAGCTTCCCGCAACGAATCTCCCGGTAATATCGCGCCATGGCCGTGAACCTCGACGACATCGACTGGGCGATCATCGAGCAGTTGCAGCAGGACGCCCGCCTGTCCCTCAGCGAGCTGGGGCGCCGCGTCAGCCTCAGCCCGTCGGCCACCACCGAGCGGGTACGCAATCTGGAGTCGCTGGGCGTCATCACCGGCTACCACGCCACCGTGGACCTGGCCAAGGTCGGTTACCCGGTGCTCGCCCTCGTCCGCCTGAAGTACCCCGGCAACCGCCACCAGCCACTGCACCACCTGCTCGCCGAACGCCGCGAGATCCTGGAGTGCCTGCGGACCACCGGCGACGACTGCTACACCCTGAAGGTGGCCGCGACCTCCATGGAACACCTGGAGACGCTCATGGACGAACTGGCCGGCTTCGGCACCACGACCACGAGCGTCGTCTACAGCCGAACACTGCCTCTTCGCGGACCCAAGCGGCCCTGACCCACAGCCGACCGCCGCCACATGACCGCTGACCGCTGATCGGCGATCGGGACGGCACGCCGCACCGCCGGGATCCCACGGGACCCCGCACCGGCGAGGCCCGCCCGCCCTCTGTCCGCCGTTCGAGGCACTTTCCTGTCCGATCAGGTGCAGATGCCGTGTACCTCCCCCCACGGCACGCCGCCGAGCCCGACGGTGAGAAACCCCTGACCTCCACATTTGAGGGACACCATGGCGGATTCGCCCGACGACAGAACAGCCACCTTCCTCCAGCAGGCCGCGGAACCGGTCCGCGCCCACTTGGCCACCTCCACCCCCCTGGGCAGCTTCCTCGAAGGTGCCGGCACGCTCACGTTGGAGGAGCGCCGCCGCATCGTCGATCAGGCGCTCGTCCTGCTGGAGCAGAACTACGTCCACCTGCCGCTCAAAGCCGCGATGCACGCAGTGAACCCGGTGCAACGCCTACGGGTGCTACGGCGGCGTCTGGAGCGGCAGACACAGCAGACCATGACTCGGGAGTGGCTCTTCCACGCCGAGGTGTCGGAGATCTTCCACTCCGTCAGGGACCTGCACACGAACTACCTGCTTCCCGACCCCTTCTCGGGCCGGATCGCCTTCCTGCCGTTCCTCGTCGAGCAGTACACGGACGAACAGGGCACCCACTTCATGGTCACTCACGTGGCCGAGGGCTTCTCCGCACCCGGCTTCAGGCCCGGCGTCGAGATCACCCACTGGAGCGGCATCCCCATCTCGTCCGCCGTCGACCTGAACGCCGCCCGGTTCGCCGGCAGCAACGCCCCTGCTCGGCGCAGCCGAGGCGTTCAGTCGCTGACCGTGCGGCCGTTGAAGATCCACCTGCCGCCGTTCGAGGAATGGGTGACCGTCAGCTACATCGACGACGGCGGCACACCCCGTGAGCTGCGCGAGAACTGGCGGATCGTGGAAAATCTGCCCCCCATGGTGAACGCGGACGCGATCAGCGCCACCGCCCTGGCCCAGGGCCTGGACCTGGACGCGGACGAGACAGGCCGGGCCAAGGTGTTGTTGTTCGCCCCCCGGGTCGTCGCCCAGGAGCGGGCCGTCCGGGCCGACGAAGCCGCGCCCGAACTACGCCAGGGCGAGGTCGCCACGACGATGCCCAAGGTGTTCAAGGCCCAGCGCGTGGAGACGTCGTCCGGGACGTTCGGCCATATCCGGATCTTCACGTTCAGCGTGAACGACCCGATGGCCTTCGTCCGGGAGTTCGTCCGCCTCATCGGAGAACTGCCGCAGAACGGCCTCATCGTGGATGTCCGCGACAACGGCGGCGGCCACATCCACGCTTCCGAGTTCGCCCTCCAGGTCCTCACGCCCCGCCGGATCGCCCCCGAACCGGTGCAGTTCATCAACACCCCGCTCAACCTGCGTATCTGCCGCAAGCACCAGGACGGCTCCTCGGGCATCGACCTGGGTTCCTGGGTCCCCTCGATGGATCAGGCCCTCGAGATCGGCGCCACCTTCTCCAGTGCCTTCCCCCTCACCCCCGAGGACGGTGCCAACGCCATCGGGCAGCAGTACTTCGGGCCGGTGGTTCTCATCACCAACGCCCGCTGCTACTCCGCCACCGACATCTTCGCCGCCGGTTTCCAGGACCACGGCATCGGCCCCGTGCTCGGCACCGACGACAACACCGGCGCCGGCGGAGCCAACGTCTGGACCCACCAGTTGCTCTCCGACCTCCTCCAGGACGACCCGGACAGCCCGTACGTGCCGCTGCCGAAGGGAAGCGGTATGCGCGTATCCATCCGCCGCACCCTCCGGGTCGGCAAGCTGTCCGGCACCCCGGTGGAGGACCTGGGCGTCGTCCCCGACCACCAGCACCGGATGACCCGCCGGGACCTGCTGGAGGACAACGTCGATCTCTTCAACCGGGCGGGCCTGCTCCTCAAGGACCGGGAGCCGCACGCCGTGTCCATCACGGACGCCGTTTCCGTCAACGGCTCCTTGAAGCTCAAGGTGAAAGCGACGAACGTCGATCGCGTGGACGTCTACGTCGACCAGCGACCGCGCGCATCAGTGGACCTCACCGATGGTCAGGCCGACGTGACGGTGCCCGTCGCGACAGCCGCGCACTCCGCCCGCATCGACGGCTTCGAGGCCGGCCACCTCGTCGCCAGCAAGACGGCACACCTCAACTAGCCACCCGTGGCTGACCGGTGGAGCCCTCGCACTCGATGAGTGCCGGGGCTCCGCTGGTACATCGGTTGCGCGTACCGGAAGATCGCGTGCACTCCGTACGGAACCCGCTCTCCGCGACGAGTCTGACACCACCACCGATCACTACTGGGGCCAGGGCAGGACCGGGAACGGCAAGAACATGCTCGGGCGGATTCTGGTGCGCACCCGCAACCAGTTGCGCGCCGAGCCCGTCAAGCCCGGCGAAACCCCCGACGGGGACGACCGCAGCCCGAGGCGGTGATCTGGAAGACGTATGTGGGGTGCCGCATGCGCAGGACGGCTCAGGCCACTGACTTCGAGGTCGGGTGACCTCTCTTTGGGCGCAACGATCAGGCCCGCTCGCGTGGTGGCGTGTTCCCTGACGTCATACGCGTGAGCATGTGCGGAACCAGCCCTCCTCCCACAACGAGGCGATGCGATGTCCGACCGCGCCGACCATGGCAGTCCCGAGGGCGTCGCAGCCGGCAGGATCCTGCGGCGACAGCCGTCGGAGCAGTGGCTGTTCAGCGGCATCTACGGACTGGTGCTGGCCAGTGCCATGGCGGCCGCACTGGACGTGGCGGGGGAGGAGGCCGACCCCGGTGCGGACGCGCTGTGGGTACTGATCACCGCGCTGGCGTCCGGTGCCGCCCATGGGTACGCGCACGTCATCGCCCAACGCGCGTCCGTCCACGGGCCGACCACCACCAGCAGACTGCGTTCGGTGCTCGCGGAGTGGCCCCTGGTCGCCGCCGTGCTGCCCACGGTGGGGGTGCTGCTCGCCGCGGTGGCCGGGTGGTGGGCGGAGGCCACTGCGGTGGACGCGGCCCTGCTGTTCAACACCGTCGCCTTGTTCGGCCTGGGCGCCCGGGCCGCCCGCAGAGCTGGGCAGGGATGGCCGTCCTCGTGCCGGGCAGGGGGCCTCGACATGCTGATCGGCCTGGTGATCATCATGCTGAATGCCCTGATCCATTAGCTCCCGAGAGGCGCCCCGTGTCGGCTGGAAAGGCCGCGATCCCTCGTCGGTGACGCCCTCGGTGGACGACTTCGCACTCGGCGCGGACACGTCTACGGGACGGTCGTGATCGAAGCCGAGAATCACCGCTCCTCGACCTCCTGCCGGAACGCGCGGTCGCGCCCGGGCGGCAGACGATGAGTCGGTCGACAGCATATGTAGGTCACTGATATATATAGGTGACATGAATGAGCGACCGCTTCAGGAGCCGACGCTGCTCCTGCTCACTGCCCTGGCCGACGAGCCCAGGCACGGCTATGGACTGATTCAGGAGATCGACGCGATCTCCCAGGGCCGTGTGCGGATGCGCACCGGCACTCTCTACGGCGCGCTGGACCGGCTGGTCCAGCAGGGCCTGATCCGGGTCGAGCGCGAGGAGGTCGTGGACGGTCGGGCGCGCAAGGTCTACGCCCTCGCCGAGGCCGGCCGCGCCGTGCTGGCAGCCGAGACGGAGCGGCTGCGTGCCGTCGTCGCCGAGGCGGAGCGTCGACTGGCCGCCCCTCGCGCGCACGCCATCCGCCCGAAGGGGGCCCTGGCATGACGCAGCAGCACAGCTCACTCGCGTTCCGCTGGGCGCTGCGCCTTCATCCGGCCGCCTACCGCGCTGCGCACGAAGCCGAGTTGACCGCGATCTATGCCGAGGCGACGCAGGATGCAGGCCCGCTCGGTCGGCTGCGTGAGGCGCTCGATGTCGCCGGTCATGGCCTGCGGCGGCGCACCGGCCTGGGCTCCGACCGGACGGCGGGTCAGGTCCTGGCACAGGCGGCCCCGCTGGCTGTCGCCGTGGCGACGGGCAGCTTCGTGGCGGGCCTGTTGTGGCTCTTCGCCCCCGGGGTCCGGACCGTGCCGACGTCCTCGCTCCCGAATGTGCTGAGCCTGGCCAACACGGGCCTCACGCCGCTGCTCTGGCTGGCGGCGCTCGCGGCTGTCTGGACCGGGCGCTGGAGCGTGGCCCGTGCACTGGTCGTGGCCGCGATGGCGCTGTGCCTGGCCGACGTCCTGGTGGCCGCGTTCGCCTCCTCCGGCTTCTACGGCACCCCCTCGATCGCAGTGATCCGACTGGCGGTGCCGCTGCTCACCGGCGCCGTAGTGCTCGCCGCACCCAGGGATCTGCTCGGCCCCTCGCTGCCTCAGCGACGCATGATCATGGGAACCACCGTCCTGGCGGCCGTCCTGATGTCGGGTGTGCAGCTCATCGAGGTGTACCACCCCTATACGCTGGGCGTTCTCAGCGTCATCGGCCCGCTGTGGGCCGGGGTCCTGTGGGCCGGGGTCCTCGCGATCGCCCTGCTCTTCGGTGCGCGTGACCGGTTGACCGTCGCGGGCGTGGCGGTGGCCGTGCTGCCCACCACGCTGCAGGTGACGGTCCAGCTCACCCCCGCGGGCGTGGTCGTCCTGCTTCTGGTCCTGGTCAGCAGCACGGTGCCCTTCCTCCGCGCGCGCCGGCGCGACGTGTCGACGCCGTCGAGCGCGGCGTAGCTGGCTCCGGGACCCTCGTCGACGCCGAGGAGTTCAAGCAGGTGTGCTTGAACTCCTCGGTCGAGCTCTGGGACGGCCTGCGCACAGCAGGGGCTTCGCCGCCAGCCCCACCCGCGCCGCCGCGCGAGGCGCCGTAAGCTCGACAAGGGAGGCCATGCAGCCGCGCCAGTGCGGAGAGCCCTTCATGAGCGACCAGTACACCGTCGCATTCGATTCCGGTGTCGATCCGTCCCGCGCCGGCGTCGGGGGCAAATGCGTCGGCCTGATGACGATGACCGCCCTCGGAGTGCCGACGCCGCCCGGGTTCGCCGTGACCACGGATGCCTTCGACGCCGTGCTCGACGGTGGCGACCTGCGCGCGGACATCGCTTCCGTCCTCGCCGGGCTCGATCCCTCCGACACGGCCGACACCGAGCGGCGTGCCACCGACGTACGGCGACTGATCACCGACCGGCCCGTACCGCCCCCGGTCGCGACGGCCGTCACGGAGGCCTACCGAGCCCTCGGGCCGGCCGGGGACCTCTCGGTGGCCGTACGGTCGAGCGCCGAGTCGGAGGACCTGCCGACCGTCAGCTTCGCCGGGCAGTACGACACCTATCTGGGGGTCCGCGGGGCCGACGCCGTGGTCGACGCCGTACGCCGCTGCTGGGCGAGTCTGTGGACAGCCCGGGCGATCAGCTACCGCGCCGCCGGCGGCATGGCCGAGCGGGGGCTGCGGATGGCGGTGGGTGTGCAGGCGATGGTCGACGCACACACAGCCGGTGTGGCCCTGACCGTGAACCCGGCCGACGGCGACCCGTCGAAGATCGTCATCGACGCCGCCTGGGGACTCGGCGAACCGGTGATGTCCGGCGAGATGACCCCGGACGACTACGTCGTGGACAAGGTGCTGCTCGTCCCCGTCAGGACGACCCTGTCGCCCCAGCGCCACGAGCTGGTCCTCGCTCCGGACGGCCGTGGTCTCCTGCGGCGTGCGGTCGAGGACGCCCGCCGCAGGAGGGCCTGCCTCGGGCCCGCCGAGGTCACCGCGGTCGCCGAGCTGGCCAAGACCGTCGAGCGCCACTACGGCCGCCCGCAGGACATCGAGTGGGCCATACCCCGACACGCGGCCCCGCTCCCGGACGACGGCCCTCCCGTGCTGCTGCTCCAGACGCGGCCCGAGACGTTCTGGAGTCGTCGACCACGCGCGAGAGTCGAGGTGGTGCCCGGGGCGGGCGTCTCCAGCATCGCCGACACCATGCTCGGACTCGGGAGTCTCCCGACCTGAGCGACCCGACCCCAGGTCCGGACATCACGGGCCCGACGAAGGGACCTCGCATGGCGACCCAGCAGCATTCGGCGTCCCGGCAACGCACATCGTCCCAGCCAGGCACGGCGTCCCGGCAGCGCACGAGTTTCCCCAGTCCCTACGAGCAGCCGGCACCCGAAGGGGCCGAGGACTGGCGCAGTCTGTACCCGTACAACGTGCTCTTTCAGCCCGAGCGGCGCGCCGTGGAGGAGGCGAAGTTCTGGTTCTGCGACAGCCAGCACTGGCCCACGGTGCTCAAACCGTTCGAGACGATCGGCCCCGAGCTGTCGACGAAGTGCCTGGGCCAGTTCAACACCCGGTACTTCCTCGTGCCGCCCGCCAACGGCCTGGAGTGCCGCATCCACCAAGGCTACGTCTACCACAACCCGGTCACGGTGGAGCAGGACGAGGCGGCGACGAGGGTGCCGGAGTTCCTCCGGCGCGCCGGGTACTACTTCGAGCACTGGGACACGCTGCTGGACAACTGGAAGCGCAAGGTCCTCGCCACGATCCGGGAGCTGGAGACGCTCCGGTTCACCGAACTGCCCGACGCCCAGCCCTACGAGGAGATCGAGCGCGGCACCGGGCTGGACGCGGCCGACGCCCTGCTCGGCGGGTACGACCGTCTCCTTGCGTCGTGCCACCGGGCCTGGCAGCACCACTTCGAGTTCCTCAACCTCGGCTACGCGGCCTACCTGGACCTCTTCCAGGCGTGCGGACAGTGGTTTCCCGGTATCCCCGACCAGGCTGTCGCGACCATGGTCCAGGGCGTGGACATGGAACTGTTCCGCCCGGACGACGAGTTGAAGCGGCTGGCGAAGCTCGCCGTCGAACTCGGCCTGGACCACCTGCTGACCGTCCCCGGCCCCGGACGGGAAACCCTCGACACCGTCGCATCGGCGCCGCGCGGCCGGGACTGGCTGGACGCCTGGGAGACAGCCCGCGACCCCTGGTTCAACTTCACCTCCGGCAACGGCTTCTACGCCGACGACCGGTACTGGCGGGACGAACCCGCGCTGCCTCTGGGCTACATCCGCGACTACGTCCTGCGGCTGCGCCGGGGCGAGCACATCGACCGGCGGGTGCGCGAACTCGTCGCCGAACGGGACCGGATCAGCGGCGAGTACGCCGCCCTGCTCGACCCCGCGCAGCGCGCGGACTTCGAGGCCAAACTGCGGCTCGCCCGACAGGTCTACCCGTATGTCGAGAACCACAACTTCTACATAGAGCACTGGTCCATGGGGGTCTTCTGGCGCAAGACCCGCGAACTGTCCGCACTCCTGCACCGGGCGGGCTTCTGGCCCCACGAGAACGACATGCTGTACCTCACGCGCGACGAGGCCCGCGGCGCGCTGTTCGACTTCGCGTCCGCCTGGGCGCGGGGCAGCGCGCCCATCGGCCCCGACCACTGGCCGCCCGAGGTGGAGCGGCGGCGGCGGATCGTGCACGCCCTCGCGTCCCGGCGCCCGGAACCGGCGCTGAACCGCCCGCCCGCCGCCGTGACGGAACCGTTCAGCATCATGCTGTGGGGCATCACCAGCGAACGCGTCCGGTCCTGGCTGGCCGACCTCGACACCACCGGCGACCTGATCGGCCTGGCCGCCTCTCCCGGTCACGCGGACGGCCCGGCCCGGATCGTCCACAGCCCCGCCGAGCTGGACCTCGTACGGGACGGGGAGATCCTCGTCGCGCCGGTCACCGCGCCCAGCTGGGCCCCGGTGTTCGGCCGGATACGGGCCACGGTGACCGACATCGGCGGGGTGATGTCGCACGCCGCCATCGTCTGCCGTGAGTACTCCCTGCCCGCCGTGACGGGCACCGGATCGGCGTCCACCCGTATCAAAACGGGGCAGCGGATCCGGGTCGACGGCACAGCCGGCACCGTCACCCTCCTCGACTGAGCGCGCCCGCACCGAAAGGAGACCGGAATGCCCCCCACACCGCTTCCCGTCCTCCCACTCACCCCGTCGCTGATCCCGCCGGCGGACGAGGTGCCCGCGCTGCCCCGCCTGACCGGGATCGACCAGGAGATCTGGGACCGAGCCCTGCCGTATCTCGACGTACGGGACAACGACGTGCACTCGCTCCACTCCTACGGCCTCGCGGGCGCGCTGCTGACCGCGGAGCCGCAGGCCCGCGCCGACGTGGTGCTCCCCGCGATCCTGCTGCACGACACCGGCTGGAAGACCGTCGATCCGGCGCGCATCCTGCCCGCGATCGCCCCCGGCGCCCACGACCCCGAGACGGTCCGCAGACACGAGACCGAGGGCGCCGCCATCGCCCACCGCATCCTCACCGACGTCGGGTACCCGCAGGACGTCACCGCGCGGATCATGGAGATCGTCGACGGCCACGACACCCGGCGGTACGCCCTCGGCGCCGACGACGCGGTGGTCAAGGACGCCGACAAGCTGTGGCGGCTCACCCCGCACGGGCTGCGGACCGTCGGCTCCTGGTTCTGCCTCGACACCGAGCGGACGCTCCGACTGGTCCTGTCCGTCACCTACGACCGGCTGCTCACCGGAACGGGCCGCGCGATCGGCCGAGCGCTCGCCACCTGCGCCGGGCTCGACCACGGCCCGCGGCGCTCGGCGCTCACGGACCCAGCTCCCTCGGGGCGGTGACCGTACGGGTTGATTATGGGCATCTCGGGCACCACGCTGGACGTTATGGGCACGTTGCGCGTCCTCGGGCTGGTCGCGACCGACCGACGCGGTCTGATCGCCGGGTGGAGCCCCGGGGCGGAACGCCTGCTGGGCCATACGGCCGCGGAGGCCGTGGGGCAGCCGGTCGCGGAGCTGCTGGGGCTGACGGACGCCGAGGGTGCCGAGGGCGCCGAGGAACGCCACCTGGTGCTCCCGGTGCGGCACAGGGACGGCCGGCTGCTGACGCTTCCGGTCTCCAGCTACCCACTGGCCGCCGACGTGGCCGGGCGCGTGTCGGGGCCCGGTTCGGTCCTGGTGGTCGGCCCGCCACCGACCGGGTTCGCGCTACGGGAGCGGGAGGCGCTGTCCACGTGGACCCTCGAGGCCTCGCCGATGGCGCTCACGGTCTACGACACCGACCTGCGCTGTGTGTGGCAGAGCGAGCGGATGCGCCGGCTGAGCGGACTCTCCGACGAGGAACGACGCGGGCGCCGACTCACCGACATCCTGGCCGGCCCGGACGTGGCGGCGTGGGAGGAGCGGGTACGGCGGGTCCTGCTGACGGGCGAGGAGCAGGCCGACGAGATCAAAGGCAGCATCGTCCCGGAGGCCGCCTCCTCCCGGGTCTTCGACGTCTCGGCGACGTCACTGCGTGACGACCGAGGCCAGACGCTCGGCGTCTGCACCACCGTCACGGACGTCACCCGCGCCAGCCGCGACCGGGAGCGCCTGGCCCTGCTGAACGACGCGAGCGTCCGCATCGGCAGCACCCTGGACGTGACCCGGACCGGCCGGGAGCTGACCGAGGTGGTGGTGCCCCGCTTCGCCGACTTCGCCCGCGTGGACCTGCTGGAGGCCCTCCTCAGGGGAGACGAGCCCGCTCCCGGGCCGATCGCCGGGGCCGTCCGGCTGCGCCGGATCGCGGAGCTGAACCTGTTCGAGGGCGTTCTGGAGGCGCAGACCACCGCCGGCGACTCCGACGTCTATCTCGCCAACTCACCTGCGGCGCTGTGCCTGGCCAGCGGACGCTCGATGATGTACCGCACCGAGGACCCGGTGATCCGCGCCTGGGCGGCCCTGAGCCCGGCCCGGCAGGCGAAGATCGCCCGGTTCGGGACGCACTCCTGGATGCTGTTGCCGGTCAGGGCCCGGGGAACGACGCTCGGCGTGGTCATGCTCACCCGCACCCGTGAGAGCCCGGAGCCCTTCGAGCCCGACGACCTCTCCCTGGCCGAGGACCTGGTGGCCCGGGCGGCGGTGTGCCTGGACAACGCGCGGCGGTTCACCAGGGAGCGGGCGGCGGCACTCGCGCTGCAGCGCAGCCTGCTCCCGCAGCGGCTGCCGTACCAGTCGGCGGTGCAGGTCGCCTCGCGCTATCTGCCCGCCTCACCGAGCATCGGGGTCGGGGGCGACTGGTACGACGTGATCCGTCTGTCGGGTGAGCGGGTGGCCCTGGTCGTCGGGGACGTGGTCGGACACGGAATCCACGCGGCCGCGGCGATGGGCCGGCTGAGGACGGCCGTGCGTACGCTCGCGGATGTCGATCCGACCCCGGACGAGTTGCTGACCCGACTGGACGACCTGGTGATCCAGCTGTCCGCGGAGTCGGGGAGCGGCCGGGAGGACGATCCGGCCGCGGACATCGGCGCCACCTGTCTGTACGCGGTGTACGACCCGGTGTCACGGCGGTGTTCGCTCGCCCGGGCCGGTCATCCGACACCTGTCCTCGTGGCACCCGACGGGACGGCCGACTTCCTGGAGCTCCCGGCCGGACCCCCGCTCGGCCTGGGAGGCGTGCCGTTCGAGTCGGCGGAGGTGACGCTCTCGCCGGGGAGTCTGCTGGCGCTGTACACCGACGGCCTGATCGAGTCCCGGCAGCACGACATGGAAGCGGGGCTGACGTTGCTGCGCACAGCGCTGACCGCGCCCGTCGACTCGCTGGAGGACCTGTGCGAACACGTGGTGAGGACGGCACTGCCGGACGGACCCGCGGACGACGCGGCGTTGTTGCTGGTGCGGACACAGGCGCTGGACGGACGGCGGGTCGCGGCGTGGGACGTGTCGGCGGACGCGGCGTCCGTGTCACGGGTGCGCTCGGAGAGCGTGAACAGGATCGTGTCCTGGGGCTTGCAGGAGGCCGCGTTCGTGACCGAACTGGTGGTCAGCGAACTGGTCACCAACGCCATCCGGTACGGCGTGCCCCCGATCCAGTTGCGACTGATCCATGACCACGTGCTGACCTGCGAGGTCTCGGACGCGAACAGTACCGCGCCGCATATGCGGCGCGCGCGGGTGTTCGACGAGGGAGGCCGGGGTCTGCTGCTCGTCGCCCAGTTGACGCAGCGGTGGGGGACACGGCAGACCTCCACGGGCAAGACGATCTGGTGCGAGCAGGCTCTGCCGACCGAGGTGGATTCGACCGGGCCGGAGCCGGTCGGGCTGACATCTCCCGGGCTGTGACCGGTCCGTTGCCCGGACCGGGGATGTCCGGCCGCCGCGCGGGCCGGCTCACGTTCCGCACCATCCGCTGCCCGGCCGACCGACGCGGGCCGAGGAACCGCGCTGTCAGTGCCTGGCCGTAGGGTGTCGTCCGTGGCCTGCTATCGGCCTCGACTCAAGTTGCAACCACCGCACGGGCCCCGTACCGCCGCCCGGCAAGCCAGACAGAGAGCAGATTCCGCCGTGTTCCAGGAGACACCCATCTTCAGCCGCCTTGTCGACGAGCGCGGTGACATCCCCGCCCAGGTACGGGGCGAGGCCGAACGCATACGTCGTGACCTGGACCAGGTGATGCGCCGGTCGCCCGGGCTCTACCCGAGCGCACCGCCGGACCGTGGTCCGAAGACTCCTCCCGCCGGCCTGTGAGAACCCTCGGTCGAAACGCCCAAGTCAGGGAGGGAGGAGTATCGACGACCCGCGATGTCCGCGCGGACGCGGTGTCAACTGTCCAGTGAGAGCGCGTTCTTGGCGTGTGCGACGGATTCCTCCGAGGCGGGTCCGCCGGGATTCTCGGTCGCCAGGTCTTGGTTGAGGGTGACGAAGGGGCGCATGCGCCGCTCGTAGCGGGCATAGGCGATGCGGTGGTCGCCGTTGGCCTGGGCAAGGCAGTCGGCCAGCACGTGGGCGCCCACGAGGGCCAGGCTCGTGCCCTGCCCCGAGAGGGGGGAGGGGCAGTAGCCGGCGTCTCCGAGCAGGGTCACCCGGCCCCGCGACCACGCGTTCATGCGGATCTGGGCCATGGCGTCGCAGTAGAAGTCGGGCGCCTTCCGGGCGGCCTCCGCCAGGCGGCTCCCTTCCCACCGTATCGAGGCGAGTCTGTCGACGACGAGCTGCCGCAGGCCGCCGCCGTCGCGGAGGTCGTGTGCGAGGGGGCCGGACTCGAAGCCGAAGGCGATCCTGAGTTCGGTGTTGCCGCGTACGGGCATGATGCCGAAGCCCGCGTCGCCGTCCCGCAGCCACAACTGCCAGTTGTCCAGGGCGAGGAAGTTGTCCGCGCTGAACACCGAGAGGTAGCTGCCCAGGTGGTGGGCGAAGCGCTCCTCCGGGCCGAAGGCCAGGCGTCGTACGGTGGAGTGGAGGCCGTCGGCCCCGACCACGAGGTCGAAGGTGCGGGACGGTCCGTGCGTGAAGTCGACGCGCACACCGGTCTCGTTCTCGTCGAGGGCGGTGATGCTGTCGCCGAAGAGGTACTCGACGCCTGCACGCGTGTGCTCATACACCATCCGCACCAGGTCCTCGCGCAGCACTTCGATGTCTTCGCTGTCGAGCCGGCCGCTACTGAAGGCCACCTCGGTGGAGCGGTCGATCTCGTGACCGTCAGGGTCGAGGATCGACATGCCGAGCATCCGGGTCCGTACGCGGCTTGCCTGCTCCAGCAGGCCCATCCGCTCCACGACATCGAGGGCGACGCCGCGGATGTCCACGGCCTGGCCGCCAGAGCGTCGGCCCGGGGCGCGCTCGACGACGGTGGGCGCGAAGCCGTGACGGCGCAGCCAGTAGGCGAGGACGGGCCCGGCGATTCCGCCGCCGGAGATGAGTACGGTCTGCATGAGTTCCTCCCGTGGTTTTTACGCTGTACGCACACTGAATGTACGACGTACGCGCAGCGCGTCCAACTGGTCACATGTCAGACCTGTACTAGGGCAGGCGTCGAGCATTCGGTGTCGCCGCTGCTACCCTCTGCACTAGTACAGTGCAGGAGAGGGGCAGGGCGTGACGAAGACCACAGGTGCGATCGGCGATCCGCCCTATCTGCGCATCGTCGCCGCGATCCGGCGGCGCATCGAGGACGGTGAACTCGCCCCCGGGGACCGGGTTCCCTCGACCCGGCAGATCGCCGGGGAATGGGGCGTCGCGCTCGCCACCGCCACCAAGGCGCTGACCACCCTGCGCCTGGAGGGGCTGGTCGAGGCCCGGCCCAGGGTCGGCACGGTCGTCGCCGGAACGGCCCCGGTCGCGCCGGCCCGCAGGCGCCCGTCATCCGTCACGGACCCCGAGCAGGAGCTGAGCCTCGACCGGATCGTCCGCACGGCCGTCGACATCGCCGACACAGAAGGTCTGTCGGCGCTCTCCATGCGCGGCGTCGCGGCACGCCTCGGCGTCGCCGCCATGTCGACCTACCGGTACGTTCCCAGCAAGGACGACCTCGTCCTGCTCATGGCCGACGCCGCATTCGGCGAGGAGTCCTACCCCGCCGACGCCCCCGAGGAGTGGCGTTCCCGCATCGAACTGGGTGCTCGGACCCTCTGGCATCTCTACCGCAAGCACCCGTGGCTGGCCCAGATCGGCTCTCTCACCCGACCTCTGCTCGTCCCCAACCTGATGGTCCACGGCGAGTGGGTGCTGGAAGCCCTCGACGGCCACGGACTCGATCCCACCAAGCTGTTCGACATCCACGTCCTGCTCTACAGCCATGTCCAGGGCCTGGCCGCGCACTTGGAGATGGAAGCGCATGCCGCGGCGGTCACGGGCCAGTCGGAGGACCAGTGGATGGACAGCCGCACCCCCGCTCTCCAGGAACTGGTGGAATCAGGCCGCTTCCCGACCTTCACCAAGGTGGTCGGAGCCTTCGAGGACGGCTATGACCTGCGTCTCGACGCCCTCTTCGAATTCGGCCTCAAGGCCCTCCTCGACGGCCTGACTTCCATCGTCGAAGGTGCGCGAACGGGCACGTAGGCACGGGAGTCAGCCCGTCGGGGACCGGATCCACGCGGTCGGTCGGCCGTCGACCGCGGGTCCCGCCCCGGAGTCGAACGATCAGGTCCCGTCGGCCGATTCAGGGTGGCCGAGCCGCCACATCGCTGTCGCTCCGAGGCTGGTGTCGATGTGCCTGCGCATGATCTCCGCCGCACCGGTGCTGTCTCCCAGAGCGACGCATTCGACGAGTGCGTCGTGCTCCTTGGCCTTCTGGTCCCGGGCGTCCTGGCCCGGGTCCGTACGGAGCGCCAGGAGGCGATAGCGGTCGGCCTTGTCCCACAGTCCCTCCAGTGTCGCGATCAGCAGGTCGTTGTGGGAGGCCGTGTAGATGGCGGCGTGGAAGCGGCGGTGTGCCACCAGCTGCGCGACGCTCGGGTGCGGATGCAGCGGGGCCAGGCCCTCCGCCGCCGCGCGGATGGCCCGGATGTCGGCGTTGGTGCGCCGTTCGGCGGCCAGCGAGGCGGCCAAGGGGTCGAGGGATCGCCGGAGTTCCAGCAGATCGCGCGCCTCCTCGGCCCGCAACGGTGAGACGCGGGCGTCCCGGTGGGCGTCCAGCTCGACCAGCCCCTCGCTCTTGAGGCGGCGCAGCGCCTCGCGCAGCGGCGTGGTGCTGATGCCGATGAAGCTCGCGAGTTCCCTTTGCTGGATCACCGAGCCGGGCTCCAGCTCCCCGGAGAGGATCCGGTCGCGGACCTGACGGTAGGCGAAGTCGCTCTTCGTCTCGAAAGCCTCAACCGGCTGCGACATGCGGCCCCCTCTGGAAGTCGATGGTTATAACCTACAGAGTCGGTGCTGGGGATGCCAGTGAGGATCCTGCCTCGCGGGGGCTGGTCGAGTGCCCTCCCCAGCGCTCCAAGGGCGCCGGACGCACGCATCAACCCGGTCGGCGGCGTGCGGATTCTGAACGCCAGGGTTGACGCCATAGGTTATAACCGTCAGTGTGGCGGCGGCTCGCCTGAGGCGGTCGGTCTCCGAGGCCCTGCTCCCTCGCGGGCTGAGGCCCGCACCCCAGGCTCTGTCACACGAGGAGTTCCATGCCCCCCATCGGCACCCCCGCACCTACACCCTTGGCGTCCTGCACGGCGACGGCATCGGCCCCGAGATCGTTCCCGCCGTGGTCCTGGTCGCCGACACCGCTCTCGCGGCCACCGGAGCCCCGCCCCTCATTCCTGAGCGCTCCGCTGCTCGCCGCCCGCGCCCTGCGCCGGCGGGTCACGGCGGGGGCCGGCGCTCCGCAGGGCGACCCACGAGGCCCGGCCGTCCGTGGACCGAACGCGTCGTCGGCGCCGGCCACGCGGCGTGCGCCCCTTCCGTCCCCGGGGACCTCCCCGACTCGTCCGCCGCGGAGGCATTCTGATGGGCCGTAACCACCTGGCGGGCCGTAACCACCTGGCGGGATCCGGGCTCGACGCGCTGGGCACCCGGGCGCGCCTCGACGTCGCCGGGCAGTCACTCTCGTACCACCGCATCGCCGGTCTGGCCCCCGCCGACCTTCCCGTCAGTCTGCGGATCCTGCTGGAGAACGTGGCCCGCTTCCACGACGGCACGAGCCGGGGCGACGACCAGGTGCGGGCGGTCCTGGCGCGCGGGGCCTCGGGGACACCGGTCGACCTGTACGCCTCGCGTGTCTTCCTGCACGACACCAACGGGGTACCCACGGTCGTCGACCTCGCCGCCATGCGGGACGCCATGACCGCCCTCGGCGGCGACCCCTCCCTGGTCGATCCCGTCATCGCGTCCGAACTCGTCGTCGACCACTCGGTCATCGCCGATGTCTTCGGCCGCTCCGACGCGCTGACCCGCAACGTGGAGCTGGAGTACGCCCGCAACGTCGAGCGGTACCGCTTCCTCAGATGGGGACAGCGGTCGCTGAAGAAGTTCGCGGTCGTCCCCCCGGGCACCGGGATCATGCACCAGGTGAATGTGGAGCACCTCGCCCGTGTGGTGATGGTCGAGGACGGCCTCGCGTTCCCGGACGTGTGCCTCGGCACGGACTCGCACACCACCATGGTCAACGGGCTCGGCGTGCTGGGCTGGGGCATCGGCGGTATCGAGGCCGAGGCCGCGATGCTCGGTCAGTCCATGTCCGCTCTCGTCCCGGACGTCGTCGGCGTACGCCTGACCGGCGCACTCCCCGCCGGGGCCACGGCCACCGACCTGGTGCTCACCCTCACCGAAGTGCTGCGCGCACACGGAGTCATCGGCAAGTTCGTCGAGTTCCACGGCACCGGCGTCACCGCGCTGCCGGTCGCCGACCGCGTCACCATCGCCAACATGAGCCCCGAGTTCGGCTCGACCTGCGCGCTGTTCCCCGTCGACGACGAGACCCTGCGCTACCTGCGGTTCACCGGGCGATCCGAGGCCCAGGTCGCGCTGGTCGAGGCGTACGCCAAGGAGCAGGGCCTGTGGCACCGACCCGGCCGCCCGCCCCGGTTCACGGACGCGGTCGACCTGGATCTGTCCACGATCGTTCCCTCGCTCGCCGGGCCCTCCCGCCCCGAGGACCGCGTCCCGCTGGACCAGGCCAAGTCCCGCTTCCGCAGGGCCCTCGCGTCCCTCCGCAAGCAGAACACCGACGGCGATACGGCCACCACCGCCACCACGGCTACCACCGCCACGGACACCACCACCGCCACCGTCGTCATCGACGGCGTCGCGCACGAGCTGCGCGACGGAGCGGTGGCGATCGCCGCCATCACCTCGTGCACCAACACTTCCAATCCGGCGGTCATGGTCGGTGCCGGGCTGCTGGCCCGCAACGCCGTCCGGGCGGGACTGCGCAGCAGGCCCTGGGTCAAGACCACCCTCAGCCCCGGCTCACGGGTCGTCATGGACTACTACCGGAGGGCCGGCCTCCTCGCCGACCTGGAGACCCTCGGCTTCCATCTGGCCGGGTTCGGCTGCATGACCTGCATCGGCGCCTCCGGCCCGCTCATCTCCCCGCTGTCCGGGGCGATAGCCGAGACCGGGCTGGCGGTCGCGTCCGTGCTCTCCGGCAACCGCAACTTCGAGGGACGTATCCAGCCGGAGGTGGCCATGAACTACCTGGCGTCCCCGCCCCTGGTCATCGCCTACGCCCTCACCGGCACCATGGACATCGACCTGCGCACCGAACCCCTCGGCCACGACGCGCAGGGCGCCCCTGTCTTCTTGCACGACATCTGGCCCGACCCGGCCGAGATCGAGGCCGTGACGGCCGGGAGCATCGACGCGGCGATGTTCGCCGACGCCTACGGACACGTCTTCGAGGGCGACCGGCGGTGGCAGGACATCAGGGTGCCCGCGACCGAACACTTCGCCTGGGACGAGGACTCCACCTACATCCGCCGCCCGCCCTACCTCGACGGAATGACCAGTGAGCCGGAGGCCGTCAAGGACATCACCGGGGCGCGGGTGCTGGTCAAACTCGGCGACCAGGTCACCACCGACCACATCTCCCCGGCCGGCGCCATCACCCCTTCCAGCGCGGCGGCCCGCCATCTCGCCGGGCTCGGCGTATCCGGAGAGGACTTCAACACCTACGCCTCCAGGCGCGGCAACCACCAGGTGATGATGCGGGGCGCGTTCGCCAACGTCAGGCTCCGCAACCAGGTCGCTCCCGGCACCCGTGGCGGCCGGACCCTCAACTTCCTCGAGGACGGCCGGGAGAGCACGATCCACGACACGGCGGGCGCCTACCGTGAGGCAGGTGTCCCCATGGTCGTCGTGGCGGGCCGCGACTACGGCGGCGGGTCCTCGCGGGACTGGGCCGCGAAGGGGCCCGCGCTGCTGGGGGTCCGGGCGGTGATCGCGCAGTCCTTCGAACGCATCCACCGGTCGAACCTCGTCGCCATGGGCGTCCTGCCGCTCGAATTCCTCGACGGCGGCCCCCAGGACCTGGCTCCCACCGGTGCCGAGACGATCACCGTCCAGGGGCTGGAGCACCTCAACGCCGGACAGATCCCGTCCACCGTCCGCGTCCTCTCGGACGGCCGGCAGTTCACCGCCCGGGTCCGCCTGGACACCCCCCGAGAGGCCGACTACTTCCGCCACGGAGGAGTCATGCCCTACGTCCTTCGCGGCCTGCTCGCCGACACGGCCGACACCGACCGGTGAGGGCTGCCGACGAGGACGCTCAGGGGAGGAACGTCACGGCCGGGAAGGCCGTGGACGGTCCGTCGAGCAGGTGTTCCCGGCGGTGGCGCAGGTGTTCGTCGAAGAACGCGAGCGGGTATGCCTGCTGGATCTTCACCGCCTGGTCGGGGTCGAGGGTGCCGATCACGTCCTGGAGCTGCTGGTCGCTCCAGCCGAACACCTTCGCCACCTGGGGGAACAGTGCCTCGTTGTCGCCGTACGAGATGTGGGCGGCGCCCTGGGCCTGGATGTCCAGCCGCCAGCCCCGCAGATGCGACCAGAACGCGGCGGCCGCGGGGTGTGTGGCCCGGGTGAACTCGGCGGACATCATCATGAACGGCCGGTCCAGGTCACCGGCGAGCGGCGGGTTCATCTGCATCGGGGCGTCGAGGCTCAGCCCGGCCCGGATGCGGTCGTCCGCGAGCGTGGCGCAGGCGGTGGCTGTGCCGCCCTTCGACCAGCCGAAAGCGCCCATGCGCCGTGGGTCGAGGGAGCCGAGGAGCCCGGCCGGCAGCTCCCGCCGGCCGGCGTCCGGATTGCGCCCGGCGGCGAGCTGCTCGACGCAGTCGAGGACGAAGCGCAGGTCGGCGGCGAAGTCCCCGGGCAGCGTCGGTGCTTCCCGGTCGCGGAGCGGGACGGCGACCCGGCCGTCGGGGAACTCGGTGTAGGTGTCGTACTGGTGAGCCACCGTCACCACCGCGTATCCGTGGCTGGCGAGCTCCTGGACCACGACGGTGTGGTCGCCCTGATGGCTGCGGGCGCCGTGCGAGAACACGACCACAGGCAGCCGCCGGCCCGACCGCCGCACCGGAGCGCCCACGTGGCCGGCGGTGAGCGGCGCGAGGGGGGCCAGGTCGTCGAACCCGGCGTCGGTGAGGAACGGCTGAAGGGCACCGGCCGGCATCCAGGGCGCCACCGGGTGGTGCTCGACGTTGCGGGCGGGGTACCAGACGGTGGCCATCAGCTCGCGGAAGTGCCCCGGGCCCGCGATGTCGTCCGGGCGTGACCGGTCGACGAGGTGCAGGGGGACCATGCCCACCGGGTACGGCCCGGTCGGCTCCGGCAGCATGAGCCGCGTCGCGACGGGAGCGGCCGCGGCTGGGCGGCCCCACGCGGAGCCGGCGGCGGTGAGCGGCATGGCGGCCCCCGCAGCCAGCGCGGTTCTCAGCATGCGGCGGCGCTTGATGCCGTTCCGGCTGATGAACGGTGTGGTGGTCATGGGCCCTCCCGTGGCGATGGATCGGCGACCGTGCCGCGACGGGTGGTCCGTGGGCACACGGGAACGCTGTCACGGGCTCCTCCCGCGCAGCATCGGCCGACGGATGTACACATGGGGTTCCCAGGGTGTACACCCGTGGGCCGATGCGGGCCACGGTGTCTTCCGAGGCCTCATGCTCCTCGGACCGGGGTGGCCGTCCGGTCCCGGCTCAGGGCTCCCGGCGGAGTGCTCGGAAGCTCTCCAGGCGCTCCAGCAGGGCGCGGGCCTCTTCGCGTGGAGTGCCGGACGGGACGAGGGACAGGACGTCGGCCACCCGCAGCGGGCCCGGTCCGGTCAGCGCCTGGGTCACCGCCGTCATGGCGCCGGGCCCCAGGGAGGTGCGGGTGTGGTGGCCGTTCGCCGCGCAGAGCGTCCCGTCGTCGCCGTCCGGTGCCCACAGGACGCGCACGCCGGGCACGGTCCGCACTCGCTCGGCGTCGGCGAAGGACCGCGACGCGGCGGCCGCCGGTGCCGGCGCGAAGCCCCCGGCCGTCCGGTGGCGCAGGGAGACGGTGGTGACGCGGGGGCCTGTCCGCTCGTGCCGTGCGAAGTCGGCGAGCGCCCGCACCGCACCGCCGAACGCCTCGGGGAGCACGGGAGACAGCAGGCCGTCCGGACCGGGGCCCGGTGCGCTGACCTCGGCCTCGGGGACGTGGAGCAGGGTGTCCAGACTGCCGCGGCCGGTGAGCCGGGTCGGGTCGAGGTCGGCGATCAGGGCCTCCACCTCGTAACCGGCGTGGTGCTCGTCCCTGGGCACACCGACGTTGACACTGGTCGCGGGCGACGTCGTGGCGCTCTCGCCGACGTGGTAGTAGTCGGCGGGCCAGTACAGCAGATCGCCGGGCCCCACGTCGACGGAGAAGGACTCGGGCAGGTGGCCGGCGTAGTCGACCTTGGTGGAGACGGCCTCGTCCCACGGCCTGCCCGGCCAGAACCGCATGCGCTTGCGACCGCGGAGCCCGAACATGAAGGTGGCGAAGCGGTCCTTGTGGACGCCGACGGGGCTGTGCTCGTAGGTGCCGTGGAACAGGGTCGTGATGGCGCCGGTCAGGGGCAGGCCGACCGCTTCCCACAGGCCGGCGTAGAAGGCGCGCTCACGCGACCACAGGGCGGCGTCGAACGCGTGGAAGTCGTTGACGACAAGGGCGTACCGCAGGCCGCCGAGACGGGTGGCCAGCCGGGTGTCGTACCCGTCGAAGCCGCCGTCCTCGGCGGTCGGCAGCAGGCCGTCGGCGGTGTCGCGCTGGACGCGCTCGACCGTCAACTGCGCGTGGGGCGGCATCCGTTCCTCCGGCCCTGCGCACGGGCTGCCGTGCACAGCCGCCCGAAACACCTCCGACGCCTCGAAGGGCGCGGGCGACAGGGCACGGAACAGCACGGGCGACCGGTCCCAGTACCGTTCCGCGAAGGTGGGCCAGTCGAACTCCGTCTCCACCGCCACCGAGGTGCTCACGCGTCGCTCTCCCGTCCGTCCACGTCCACGCCCCGCAGCGTGTACAGCTTCTCCAGCAGGGCCACGACGGCCTCGTCGTGGCCGGGGCCCGCCACGGCGCACAGGTCGCGGACCGTGGGGGTGTCGCCCTGCCGCAGGCGGCCCAGGACGCGTTCGCCGAGGGTGCCGCGGAGCGAGAAGGCGTGGCCGTCGACCGCCCAGAGCCAGGTCTGTCCGTCGTCGAGGGGCATCCGGACGACAGCGGACGCCGGTCGCAGGCGGTCGTCGGGGGAGAGGCGTACGGGGGGCCGCGCGTCCGGGGCGGGTTCGAGACCGGCGGCGCTGACTCTGCGCGCCCACAGGGCACTCAGCAGCCGGCCGAGCCGTGGCGTCGCCGTCACCTCGCGCACCAGCTCCGCCGTACTGGCCAGTTCGGGCACGTCGGGCGCACAGGGCTCGTCGGGCGCGTGCGGGCCGTCGGGCGGGTACGGCAGGTAGGGGACGCGGTCCTGGTCGCGGCGCGCGTGCACCAGGCCGGCCACGACAGCCGTGACCGCCGCGGTCGCCAGTCGGGGGTCGCGGGGCACCAGGAGCCGCAGGGCCATGGTGCGGGGGCCGAAGGTCAGGGTGTGCGGTTGGTCGGCCGGCCAGTGGAGCAGGTCGCCCTCCCCGGCTTCGAGGGCGGGCCCGGAGTCCCGGGGCGTGGCGGTCAGGCTGCCGCGCAGCACCCAGATCAGGGGCGAGTGCGGGGAGCCGTGGCTCTCCGCGATGCCCTCGCCGAGGACGAGTTCGGCGACGACGGGCAGGACGGGACAGCCGACCCGCTCCCACAAGGGCGTGACCAGGGAGCGCACCCGCGCCCACAGCGGCGGGTCGAGCATGAGTCCCTGCTCCACCACGAGCAGCCGGCCGCGTCCCGCCAAGCGTTGGTCGAGGCGCTCGGCGTACCGCTCGGCGGACGTGTCCCGCGGCCCGGGCAGCAGATCACCGGGGGCCCGGATCCGGCCGTCCTCGACGTGGAAGCGGACATCGGGCAGGGCCCGGAAACGGGTGCCGGCGCGGAACGGTCGCGCGGCCTCGACCATCGTCGTGTAGGCGCGGTCGGCGTCGACGGTGCGCGGGCCGCCCGGCGCGGGCACCACCACGGGTGTCCGCTGCCAGTGGCGGGCGGCGAAGCGGTCCCACGCGGTCCCGCTCACCCGGTCTGCGGCTGGTACCGGCGGTGCAGCCGGCCGGCGTACCGGGCGAGCGGCTCCATCCTCAGACGGCGCCGACGTTCGTCCACCTGCTCGGGCTGTTCGATGGGGCACGGCTCCAGCTTCCCTTCCCGCATGCGGAACTTGGTCCCGTACAGCTGCGGCCGGCCTTCCCGGACACGCAGCGCGTCGGTCACGTAGGCCACCTGACGCCAGGGCAGATCCCCGTCGCGGGCGGCCTGCTCGATGAGTCGGAGGCACTCGTGCTGGAATTCCGCCGGCCCCTCGGCGTGCTGGAGGAGCCGGCAGGCCGCGGCCGCCGCGGCCGGGCCGACCAGGGCTCGGCCCGGCCAGCCGTGCCGGCGCACGACGTCCTCCAACCAGCGGACGGCCGCGGCGGTCAGGGCGCGCAGTCTCTCCTCGGTCTCCTGATCGCCGAAGCGGGAGTCGGTCCAGCGGGCACGCAGTGCCGCGTCCACCCGGTCGATCGCCAGCAGGCGCCGCCGCACCTCGCGTGCGAGGGCGGGCCGCGCCGGCGTCTCCGTGCGGATCCTCGACGTGTCGCGATCCCAGGTGTGGACGATCCGGCGCCCCGCCTCCGGCCAGTCGAAGGCGACCTCCCCGGTGTTCCGGTCGGTGAGCCGGACGTGGACGCCGTCCCCGTGGAGGTCACCGGGCCCGACGGTGTCGTACACGTACTCCACCGCGTCCCGCAGGGCCACGCCGAGGCCGGCCAGGTCGCGGCCGCGTTCGTCGCGGACGGTGACCGACGGCGGCCAGTTCGGGTGCGGGGGCCCCGGCAGGGGAGTGGGGGGCGGTCCGGCGCGCAGCAGCGGCCCGCCCGCCGCGGAGCGGAAGAAGTAGGGGGCGTCCAGCACGTCGAGCTGCGCCGCCTCCTCCGGGCCGAAGTCGGTGTCGTCGGGCCCCGGTGCCGTCGTGGTCAGGCGGTCGGCGAGCACCTCGGTGTAGGCGGCCGTCGGCTTGAGCAGGACACGGACGTGCCGCTCCCGTCCGGCACGGATCAGAAAGGACCGGATGACGTCGTGGTGACGGCACATGAGGGTCCAGGCGTCGAACATCCCGCGCAGGAAAGCCGGAAGGTAGGGCCCGTATCCGGTGCGCCCCAGGGTGTCCGCGACGACCGTGCGGGTCCGGCCGCGCGCGCAGGGCCGGCTTCTTCGCGCCAACCGCAGGCCGCCGTCGGGGTGTTCGGTGAAGTGGGCGATCGGTCCGTCCAGGGTGCACCATCGCGGCTGGTCCTCCAGCCCCGGATGATGGTGGTCCCCGGCGTCGGTGTCGGCGACGAGTCCGGTGTCGTACAGGCGTGGCAGCGGCGCGAGGAAGATCTCCATGTCGACCGGGTAGAGGAGGGGTTCCGGCTGGTCGGCACGCGTCCCGGAGAGGATGTTGCCCTCGCCCAGGTCGGCGATGCCGAAGCGGAACGCCGCGGCGGCGAGGGATCCCGCCCGGTGCCAGAGGCGTTCCGCCCGGCGCCGGCCGAGTCGGGTCCCGTCGAGCCGTCTTCCGGGTGCCGAGCGGATCGGGCCCCACTGCGGGGGCGGCTCGATCCACTCCTGCCAGGTGTAGTCCGGTCGGTCGGGGCCGGTGCCCGCCGTACAGCGCAGGACGGGCAGGACGACCTGTCCCGTCACGGGGGGCAGGGAGTTGAGGAGGGCGAACACGGAGTCCTCGGGGGCGAGGAAGAGCAGTTCGCCGTCGGCCGGGCGGGGCTTGTAGGCGACGACGCCACCACCGCTCAGGCTCACGCGCAGGATCCTGCCGCGGCCGTTGTGCGTCTCTCCGCCCTGGGCCTCGATGGCCGTCAGGGGCGGACGCAGCGCGGGCCGGTCGAACCAGGGCCCGGCGACGTCGCGGCTCACCCGCTCCAGGAACCGGTCCAGGAACGTCGTCCAGTGGGTGTGCTGCTCGTCGGCCGCGTAGGGGACGCCGGCGGCACAGGCGGTGAACGCCTCGGCCACGAGCGGTCCGAAGAGGGCGCCGTCGGTCACGTCGAGCAGACCGGGGGCCAGCAGGGTGCCGTACCGGGAAGCGGCGTGCCGGCACCAGGCGTCCAGGGCGTCCAACACCGCGACGACGGGGGCGAATCGGGGGGAGGCGAGGGCCGCCGCCAGGACGTCCGCGTCGCTGTCGCCGGCCAGGAAGCGGTCGTGTACGAGCAGTCCGTCGTCGGCGAGCCGCAGCACCGGTGGGAACAGCCGGCCGCCCCTGCGCGCCCGTACCGCCTTCACCACCTTCCGGGCGGCGGCCGAGCCGAGCGGACCCGCGGGCCGCGAACCGGCGGCCGGTACCGCGTCCCACAGCACGTCGATCACGGTGTTGTGCCTCCCCCTGAACGGTGCCGCCCCGCTGGTCGCCGGGCGGCACCTGCGCGATGTCCGGTGACGCGGTTGGTTCGAGGTTCCGTCAGATGCAGTACCAGCGGACACAGGTGCTGGCGGCCGCGTTCGTGCGCTGGGGGATGTCCTGCTCCAGTTCGCCGATGACAAGGTCGAGCTCGTCATCGGCGGACGTCCCGGCCTTGATGCCGGTCTGGGTGTCGGCGGTCGAGATGTGGGTCATGGTGATCCTCCTGGGTCGACGAGTGGTGATCGGAAGAGGGGACGAAGACGGCCCTGATGTCGCCGCCGATCGTGGTGCGGCCGCCCGCGCCGCATGCCGTGCCGACGACGTGGTGGCGACCGCTGGTGCAGCTGACCCCGACGTTCTTGCCGTCGGAGGCGCGGTGCGTGCTGGTCCCGTCGCGACGGCGATGATCACACCCGTCTCGTCCCGTTGCGCACGGCCATGACAGCCGGTTCCCCCTCCGAACGCCGCAGCGGCCGGTCGAGCCGCTGCTCAGCACATCGTGCGGGGGAGCCATGCCGACCGCCATGTTTTCGACGCTCGTCGAAAACATGGGTTCCCTTTCGGCCAGAGATCCATCAGTAGGGCCCCTGGGTGCGCTGTGCCCGTCGAAGGACGTGGCGGGCCGCCTCGCGCAGGGCGGTCACGGTCGGTCCGTCGCGATGGTCGGGGAGCCAGGCGAGTTCGGCCGTCGACACGCCCAGCTCGGGGCAGTGGACGTAGGTGACTCCGGTTCGCGGATAGAGGTGGCGGGCCGCGGAGGGCAGGAAGGCGATCGCCTGATTCTGGGTGACGGCGAAGACCATGGCCTCGGTGTCCCTGATGACGGGACCGTAGCGGACCGGCGTGCCGTCGGGACGCGGGTTGACGGTGAGGTGGTCCCACCACGCGCGAGGCACTTCCGGGGGCATGTCGACCACCGCCCGGTCGGCGAGGTCGGCCAGAGTGACGGTCTCCCGGCCTGCGAGAGGATCGTCGGCGGGCAGGCAGACCACCCGGGTCTCGGTGGCCAGACGCAGGGACTGGATCCCGCCGGGCAGAGGGCCGCGCAGGAACGCGGCGTCGACCTCCCCGGCGAGCAGGGCGCCGAACATGTCGACGAAGGTCAGGTTGCGGACCTCGATCTCCAGGTCCGGGTGGAGCTCGCGGAGGTGGGCGAGGACGGCATGGGCGTGGGGCATGGCCGCTTCGGCGCCGAGGCTGCCGATCAGCAGCCGCCCCCGCGCCGTACCGGCGTGGCGGTCGGCGGTCTGCCGTAATCGGGCCATGGCGTCGACCACCGCTCTCGCCTCCTCGGCCAGGGCCTGGCCGGCCGGGGTGAGCCGCGTTCCACGCCCGCCGCGCGCGACGAGCGTGACACCGAGCCGCTGTTCCAGCGACCTGATCTGCTGGCTGAACGAGGGCTGGGTGACGTAGACGCGTGCTGCGGCCCGTCCGAAGTGGAGTTCCTCGGCGAGAACGAGGAAGAGCCGGAGCTGGTGCAGGCTCGGCTCACGCACGCCACCGGTGCCGCGACCAGGGCTCATGGAGAAAAGGCTATCGACACGAATCCGATCCTCTTCTCGATCTCGACTTCTCCGTACCGATCATCTGCGTCACGATCAAAGGAGTTGTTACCGTGACATGAGCGGCGGGGAGCCACGTGCTTCGCATCCACTTCGGCTGGCGGGACCTGGAGAACGTACGCCTGGCTCAACAGCCTGACCCCCTCTGGGAGTTGATGTGTGCCGTCTGTCGTTTACAGACGGATCAGGGGCCGTTGGAGTTCGGTCACTGGCGCCGGCGGTCCACCCACCTCCTGTCGCGGGACAGCCGCGCCGACGCCGCCCTGCGCACACTGCGCACCTTCATTCCGGCCACCGGGTACATCCCCGACTTCCTGACGCCCCCGGTCACGGGTGACTACCTGGACGCTGCGCTCGAAAGGGTCCGCTCCACACCCCGGGAACGGCTGGTGGCGGAACTCGCCCTGCTCGCCGCGTCGCGGCCGTTGCCGGGATGGGTACGGGGCCCGCACGAACGGTCCACCGCCACACTGCTCCTGATCGCGGACGCCCTGCGGGACTCCTTCCGGGTGCTGCTGGAACCGTACTGGCGGCAGGTGCGCTCGGCGGTGGTCGACGACATCGCCGTCCGCGCGCGGGCGGCGCTCGGCGGAGGCACCGGGGCTCTCCTCGCGGGGCTGCACCCGTTCGCCCGATGGAACCCGCCGTATCTCGACGTCGACTACCCCGTCGAGCGGGAACTGCGCCTGGAAGGACGCGGACTGACGCTCGTGCCCTCGTACTTCTGCTGGCGCAGACCCACGGCGCTCGCCGACCCCGGCCTCGATCCGGTCCTCGTCTACCCGGTCGCGAAGCAGCCCCTCGACAACGCGCTCACCGGCGAGGACGGGCTGGAACGGCTGCTGGGCCGGACGAGGAGCGCGGTCCTCGTCGAGGTGGCCGGTCACCGCACGCGCACGACGACCGAGGTGGCCCAGGCCCTGGGCCTGGCACCGGCCAGTGCGAGCTATCAGATCGGGGTCCTGCGCGGGGCGGGCCTGATCGTCAGCCGCCGTGCCGGCAAGCGGGTCGAGCACTCGGCGACACCGCTGGCCCATGGACTGCTGTCCGGCAGCGGGTCGCCCCTGCCGAGGGAACCGATTTTCCGCTCCGGGTAGGCGTCCGTCTCGGCGAACGCCACGCGGGTCGGCCGACGTCACCGGGTGGCGTGCGCCGGACCGAAGTCGATCTCCTTCGCCATGACGACCTGGGCGCCCATGTTGCGCTGCACCATTTCCAGGGCGGCGGCGAGACGGGAATCGAGCGACGCGACGGCATCCCGGGCGACGGTGACATGAGGATGGCGGATGTGCGCGTCCAGTGCGGAGTGGAGGACGCGCTGTTCGGTGACCTGACCGCTCAGCACCACGTGTCCGACGCCCAGCCGTGACAGGAGACAGGCGAGCGGCGTCTCGTAGACGACGGAGTGGCGGGCCGTCACCCCGAACAACGACTCCTCGTCGGGCCTGATCGGTTCGATCAGGTCGGGGGCGTACGGTCGCGCCAGCGCGATGGCCGACAGTTCCCCGTGGTGGGAGCGCCAGGACCCGAAGTTGTCATTCGCGTAGATCACCGGCACCTCCGCCGCGCGGGCCCGGCCCAGCAGGTCCCCGAGGACGGGCACCACGGGCCGCACCGTGGACACGAGCTGCTCGGCGTCCTCGTGCTCGTACGCGTTGATCATGTCGATCACCACGAGAGCGAGTCCGGTGGCTTCTCCGAGGCCGTCCATGGCACGCGCCGCTCTCGCGTTTCAAGCCGCGGCTCCGTTCGGCGCTGCCGGGCACATGCCGTCGTGCCGGACGCGTCGAACGGGACGAGGACGACGAGTCGAACCGGATTGTCAGCGCATGGCGGTGATCGCGTAGAGGGCACCGAGAGCGGCGGCGAGGGAGCCGAGGAGGAGCCGAAGGAGCGTCTCGGGCAGGCGAGGCTGGAGGCGCGCGCCGAGGTAGCCGCCGATGAGACCGCCCGCACCGCAGCTGAGCCCGAGAAACCAGTCGGGGGCGATGTCGCCGCCGTGCGCCGACGCCAGCAGGGCAAAAGTGGCAGCTCCGACGACCGATGTGGCGAAGGTGGAGGCCAGAGCGGCCGGAGCGACCTCGGTCACCGGCATGCCGCGACCGACGAGGACGGGGCCGAGGATCGAGCCGCCGCCGATGCCGTAGATGCCGCCCACGATCCCGACGATGAGCGCGAGGCCGGTCACCGCTCGGGGCGACGGCTCGGGGCGTGGGCTCTCCGAGCGGCCAGGACGAAGAGTCCGGACGATCAGCCAGGTGCCGAGCGGCAGCAGCAACGCCGCTACCAAGAGACGGAAGACGGCCGGGCCGGGGAGCAGGAAGACACGGATGACGGCACCCACGACGACGCCGGGCAGGGTACCGAGCACGAGCCCGCGCACGAGCGGACCCCTCAAGGCACCGTCACGCCGGTAACGCAGCAGGGCGCCAGGGCCGGCCACGACGTTGTAGAGCAGGTTCGTCGGCGTGACCGCCGGACTGGGCACGCCGAAGACGCTCAGCTGTACCGGCAGCAGGAACACGGCTCCGGACACACCCACCGGCGCGGTGACCAGGGCGATCAGCAGCCCTGCCGCAAGACCGGCTGCACCCTGCTCCCACACCACAACGCCCCCCGTGTCACCCCGGGTCCGCCTCGAACCCGCGTCGCCGCAGCGTAGACCGACGCTGTGTGTACCGCCTACCTGGAGGGCCGTTCGATCGCTGCCCTCGCGCGCGACCACGGCGCCATCCGCATCGCCGCCGCTGCCCTCCTGCCCGGGTACACCGCAGTCGGCGGCGGGCTCGCGTCGTGGGAGGGCGCGGGAGTCAGCCGGCTGGGTCGTGTCTCTTCGGGTGTCCGCGGCCGGACGGCGGAGGGGGAGGCGGTCCCCGCCCGCTCGTCCGCCGCGTGGCGGGCCGCTGTGGCGGCAGGGTCAGGCCGCTGTGACGCGGGCGTTGACCCGGCGCATCCAGTCGCGGTCGGTGTGCCACATGGGGTGGTGCGGGGCCGCGTTCGACGTCAGGACGACGCCCCGGAAGCCCGCGGCGAGGCAGCGGTCGACGACGAACTCCGCGATGTCCTTGCCGACGGCGTCCTCCTCGAAGCGGGTGAGCAGCGGGGTGTACCCGACGACACCTTCACCGAGCACCGCGGGGATGCCGCGCAGCCGGGCGAACTCGGCCACGGAGTCGACCCACCCGGCCAGCGTGTCCCGCATGGCCTGCCGGTGCGCCGGATAGTTCTCGTACAGCCACAGGTCCCAGCGGTCGGGGTCGACCCAGTCGTGCGCGTAGAACAGTTCGCGCGGGATGCCGGTGGCGGCCAGTCGCCAGGGCTCGTCCGGCTGGTGGTCGGCGAAGGCGGGCGCGTCGGGGCGCAGCATGGCGGCCAGTTCGGGGGTGGGCCAGGACGCCGTCTCGGGTGCCGCCTCGGGGCCGTGCCCGAGTCCGACCGCCTCGTACAGCGCGCCGAGCACGCCGTAGACGTAGAAGTGGAAGTGCGCGATCTGCGCCCCCTGCGGCAGGTCGTCGATCTCGCTCGGCCAGGGCTCGCCCAGCGAGTAGGTGACGGGGATGGCGGGGTGCCGGGCATGCAGCAGCTTCACGGCACGGTCGAGAGGGTCGCGCAGGTAGGCGTAGTGGGTGACGCCGTCGCGCGGTACGAGGGAGCAGTTGTCGACCTCGTCGTGCACCTCGACGTAGGCGACCTGGCCGGCCAGTCCGCGCTCGGTGAGGAAGTCGAGGAGTCCGGCGAGCGCTTCGGCCACCGCCTCGGCGCGGTCCGGGCCGGGGACCTCCGCCAGGGCGCGGTGCCAGGCGTCGGTGTCGGCGAAGCTGGGGGACTGCTGGTACTCCCAGGAGGACATGATCACCTGGCAGTCGTGGCGGGCGGCCGCCTCGAACAGTTCGACGAGCCGGCGGCGGCCGTCCAGCGGATAGCCGCCGCGCACGTCGTACCACCGGGTGCGCTGTCCGAACTCCTCGCCGAGGCCGCGTACCTCGATCGAGTCCGGATCGGGGACGCGTCCGGAGAACAGCAGGAAGGGCATCGCGCACACGCGCACGGTGTTGAAGTCCGGTCCACCGCCTCGGCGAAGGCGCGGTCGAGGTCGGCGAACGGCTCGCCGGGGACTGCCCAGGCTCATGTGCCATGACCGAACCCATCCACCCGTCCCGGCGCACCGTCGTCACGGCACTCGGCGCGGCCGCCGTCGTCGCGCTCCCCGCCTGGCCGGAGACGGCGCGCGCGGCGGACGGCACGTCCGGGGCCGCCGACGGCCCCGTCCTCGACACCCACCCGGCCACCGAGCCCTCCGGCACCCATGTGCGCGACGTCGGCGGCACCAACGTCGTCTTCCAGTACGGCACGGTGCTCCCGGCCTTCGACGGCTGGCGCACCCACGAACCCACGCGCGACTACCTGTCCCTGGACAGGCGCTGGCGTTTCCGGTTCGACCCCACCGGCCAGGGACTCGACGAAGGCCGGCACTCCCCGCGCCACGACGACCGGACCTGGGGCCGCATCGGCGTCCCGGCGGCCTGGGATCTGCTGGACACCCCCGGATTAGTTCGTGCACTGCGACGTGACCTCGGCCGCCGACTGGGAACACCTGGCCCGCCACGTCGACGAGCACCACGGCCGGCTGGACGTGCTGCACAGCAACGCCTTCGCCCAGCTCAACAAGCCCGCCCACGAACTGAGCGAGGCCGAGTGGGACGGTCAGATGGCGGTGCTGCTCAAACCCGCCTGGCGCGCGATGAAGACGTTCGCGGCCATGCTGCGCGAGGCGAAGGGCTCCGTCGTCCTGACCTCGCCGGTGCACGCCATCATCGGCCTGCCGAACCATGCCGCCTACGCCGCCGCGAAGGGCGCGCTGTGCTCGCTGGGGCGGCAGTTGGCCGTCGAGTACGGTCCCGCCATCCGGGTCAACACCGTGCTGCCCGGCCCCATCCTGACCGCCGCCTGGGACGGGATCCCGGAGCCCGACCGGGCGCGCAGCGTCGCGGCCACGGCGGCCGGACGGTTCGGGCAGCCGGAGGAGGTGGCAGCCGCCGTCGCCTTCCTGGCATCGTCGGACGCCTCCTGTGTGACCGGCGCGAGCCTGCTGGTCGATGGAGGATGGAGCGTCATGAAGGAGTCCTCGTGAGCGACGCGCACCGTGCGGTGGGCCGGGCGCAGGGACCGATACGGAAACGGAGAACGTGGTGACCCATCCCCCCAAGGGGCTGCACGCGCAGGCGGTGGAGGAGCTGGGCCGGCGCATCATCCGGGGCGACTACCCCCGGGCTCCGTCGTCGACCCGGTCAAGTTCGAGACCGAACTCGGCGTCAGCAAGACCGTCGTGCGCGAGGCGCTGCGTGTACTGGCGGCCAAGGGCCTGCTGGAGTCGAAGCAGAAACGCGGTACGACCATCCGGCCCCGCGCCGACTGGAACCCGCTCGACAGCGACCTGCTGCGCCGGCAGGGCAGCAGCGCTCCCACCGACGGGTTCCTGGAGGACCTCGCCGAGGTCCGCGCGATCGTCGAACCCGCCGGAGCCAGGCTCGCCGCGGCCCGCCGCACCCCCGCCGACCTGGACGCCCTGCGGCAGGCACTCGACGCGATGGCGGCCGCCGGAACGGACGCGGAGGCGATGGTCGAGGCCGACCTGGCCTTCCACCGCGCCCTGCTGGACGCCGCGCACAACGAACTGCTCAGCCGGATGGAGGTCGTCATCGAGGCCGGCCTGCGTGGGCGCGACCGCATCGTGCACGGCGCCCGGCACTTCTCCGACTCCCTCCCCGTGCACCAGGACCTGCTCGACGCGGTCGAGGCGGGCGATCCGGAGGCCGCGGTGAAGGCCGTCGAGTCCCTGCTCGCCCAGGCGTCCTACGACCTGGCCGCCGTACAGAGCCGGGAAGACCACGAGGACACCGCGACCGACCCCGCGACCGACCTGTTCCGCGAGGAAACTTCTTGCAAATAACCGGACTTGAGACGTTCCTGGTGGCTCCGCGCTGGCTGTTCCTGCGCATCGCCACCGACGAGGGTGTCACCGGATGGGGCGAGCCCGTGATCGAGGGCCGCGCCGAGACCGTACGCGCCGCGGTGCACGAACTGGCCGACTACCTCGTCGGCCGCGACCCGTTGCGCATCGAGGACCACTGGCAGGTGCTCACCAAGGGCGGCTTCTACCGGGGCGGCCCGATCCTCTCCAGCGCCGTCGCCGGCATCGACCAGGCCCTGTGGGACATCGCCGGCAAGACCTACGGCGTCCCCGTGCACCGCCTCCTCGGCGGCCCCGTCCGCGACCGCGTCCGGATGTATGCCTGGATCGGCGGCGACCGTCCCGGCGAGGTCGCGGAGCCGGCCGAGGAACAGATGAAGGCGGGCTTCACCGCCGTGAAGATGAACGGCTCGGCCGAACTCGCCCCGATCGACACCCCGGCCCGCACCGCCGAGGTCGTCGCCCGCGTCGCGGCCGTCCGCGACGTGCTGGGCGACGAGCGGGACATCGCCGTCGACTTCCACGGCCGGGCCTCCACCGCCGTGGCACACCGACTGCTGCCCCAACTGGAGCCGCTGCACCCGCTGTTCGTCGAGGAACCCGTCCGGCCGGAGCACTCCGACCACCTGCGGAGCCTGGCGCAGTCCACGAGCATTCCGCTCGCCACCGGCGAACGCCTCTACTCACGCTGGGACTTCCACGAGGTCATGGCCGGCGGCATCGACGTCGCCCAGCCCGACCTCTCGCACGCCGGCGGCATCTCCGAGGTCCGCCGGATCGCCGCCATGGCCGAGACGTACGACGTCACGCTGGCCCCGCACTGCCCCCTCGGCCCGATCGCCCTGGCCGCGAGCCTCCAGATCGCCTTCTCCGTACCGAACTTCCTCATCCAGGAACAGAGCATGGGCATCCACTACAACCAGCAGTGCGACCTGCTGGAGTATGTGATGGACCCCGAACCCTTCCGCTTCCAGGACGGACACGCCGTCGCGAGCACCCGCCCCGGACTCGGCGTCGACATCGACGAGAAGGCCGTACGCAGGGCCGCCGAGACCGGACACCGCTGGCGCAACCCCGTGTGGCGCGGCACCGACGGCGCGTTCACCGAATGGTGACCGGGGCCCGGCCGCCCCTCTCGAACCGAACCCGCAAGGAGAGCCCGCTTTCATGCACCTGGTGGAATCCCTCCGACGCCAACGGCTGTTGGCGATCGTACGGGGCAAGGACCCCGTCGCCGCCCTGCGCACGGTGCGCACCCTCGTGGAAGAGGGCATCGTGGCCGTCGAGATATCGCTGACCACCGCGGACGCCCTTGCCGTGCTCAGGCAGGCCCGGGCCGCGCTCGGCCCCGACGCCCTCCTCGGCGCCGGCACGGTGCGCTCCGCGGCGGACGCCGCCCGCGCGGTCGACGCCGGAGCGTCGTACCTCGTCACCCCGGCACTGGTCGATGGGCTGGCGCCGTACGGCGTGCCCGTGCTGATGGGCGCCCTGACACCGAGCGAGATCGAAGCCGCCCTCGCACGCGGCGCAGACGCGATCAAGCTCTTCCCCGGCTCGCTCGGCGGACCCGGCTACCTGCGGGCCCTGCGCGACCCGTTCCCCGAGGTGCCCTTCGTGCCCGTCGGGGGAGTGGACGCACAGGCCGCCCGTGACTACCTGGCCCGGGGCGCCCTCGCCGTCGGTGTCGGCTCCCCGCTCGTCGGCGACGCGGCCGACGGCGGCGACCTGGACCAACTCCGGGCCCGAGCAGCCGAGTTCCGCAGCGTGGCCGTAGGGGAGATGCCGTGACGACAGTGGCCCCACCCGAAGTGGTGACCTTCGGCGAGACCATGGCCGCGCTGCGCGCCCACGGCGCCCTGCGGATGGGCGGCAGTCTCGGCCTCTCCGTGGCCGGAGCCGAGTCCAACGTCGCCATCGGCCTCGCCCGGCTCGGGCACCAGGTGCGCTGGGCGGGCCGGGTCGGCGCGGACGAACTCGGTGCGCTGGTCCTGCGTACCCTGCGCGCCGAAGGGATCGACCTCAGCCACGCGGCCACCGACGACACCGGACGGCCGACCGGGGTGCTGCTGACGGAACCCCGCCTGGGCACGCTGACCCGCGTCAGTTACTACCGCACCGGTTCGGCGGGTTCGGCCCTCACACCGGCCGGCGTACTGCCCGCGCTGGCTTCCGGAACCCGCATCCTGCACCTGACCGGCATCACCCCGGCGCTCGGTCCCTCGGCTGCCGAGACCGTCCTGGCCGCCGCCACGGCCGCCCGCGACGCGGGCATCACCGTATGCCTCGACATCAACTACCGCTCCAGGCTGTGGACAGCCGACCACGCCCGCGCCGCCCTCAGGCCGCTGCTGGCCCACACCGACCTGCTCGTCGCCTCCGAGGACGAGTTGCCGCTGGTGCTGCAAGGCCCTGCGGTGGATGAGTCGGAGGCCGTGAAGAGCCTGCTGGAGGCGGGCGTCCAAGAGGTGATCGTCAAACGCGGCGCACACGGTGCGACGGTCGTCTCCGCCGAGGGAACCGTCGACCGCGCCGCGCGGCAGGTCGACGCCGTCGACCTGGTCGGCGCAGGCGACGCCTTCGTGGCCGGATACCTGTCCGGCCTCCTCGACGGCGCGAACGTCGAGGATCGCCTGCACCGGGCCGTCACCACCGCCGCCTTCGCGGTCGCCACCCGGGGCGACTGGGAAGGGCTCCCCACCCGCGACGAACTGGGCCTGTTCGACGAACCCGACGGCACGACCGTCCGCTGACGACACGAGGTGACTCATGCGATCTCCGACAGTGCCCGTCACGGTCGTCGTGGACGGAGAGTACGAACTCGCCGAGGGCGGGCGCTGGGTCGACGGCCGGTACGTGTATGTCGACATCCTCAGCGGCCGGCTCTTCGAACTGCGCGACGACACGGAACCGGCCCCTCGCCAACTGGCCGCACTCGACGTGCCGTTGGGCGCCGTCGCGCCGGTGCGCGACCGGCCGCAGGCGTGGATCGCCGCCGTGGGCACGGGCATGCCCTCCTCACCGCCGACGGCGCACTGGAACGGCTGGACCGGCCCGAGGACCGGACCCCCGTGCCCAGCAGGATGAACGACGGTGTCGCCGACCCCGCCGGCCGCTTCTGGGCCGGGAGCATGGCCTACGACGGCACCCCCGGCGCGGGCTCGCTCCACCGAACGGATCCCGACGGCACGGTCGTACGCGCCCTCGACGGCCTGACCATCCCCAACGGCCCGGCGTTCACCGCCGACGGCACCACCCTGTACCTGGCCGACTCGGCCGCCGGGACCATCCTCCGCTGCCGCGTCGACCCCGTCTCGGGTGCGCTGTCCGCCCCGGGGACGTTCGCCCGGCTGCGCGACGGAGAAGGCAGCCCCGACGGCATGAGCGTCGATGAGGAGGACTGCTTGTGGGTCGCGATGTGGGGCGCCGGAGCCATCCGCCGGTACCACCCCGACGGCCGTCTGCTCCGCACCATCACCGTGCCCGCCCCGCACCCCACGTCGGTGTGCCTGCCGCCGAGGGGCAACCGCCTCCTGGTCACCACGGCCCGGCACGGCGTGAGGAATCCGACCGCGGCCTCCGGTGCGGTGCTCGGCATCCCCGTGCCGGTCAGGGGGACAGCGGCTTGTTCCTGGCGGGGCCGCCGCTGAGAACGACCCATGATCCGACCCGGGCGGGAAGCCCGAGCCCGTCCGCCCCCAGCGGGCCGCATGCTCAACTAACCCTGGGTGATCGTCTTTTCTCGCATCATGGTCTCCAGTTCCCCGTCGGACAGCGGGTGCAGTGTGTTCAGCAGGTGGCGCAGACCGGGTTCGTCGAGGGACTGGCTGGAGACCTCGACCTCCGCGCCCCGGTGCACGCGGATCAGTCTGATGTGGTGGCCGTCGTCGGGGAGAGCACTGGCCACCCGGATCTCACCGCGTTCGTCCACGGTGCAGCTCACGTCCTTCTGCGCCAGCAGAGCGCACGTCGCTCTCGGCGTGTTCGGCGAGCGGACCGTCAGGTTCACGTATCCGCTCCGGTCGGGCTCGACCGGGAGGTAGTCGACGCTGAACTGGCCGCCCGCCACCACGGCACGGGAGATACGCATCCCCGGCGGGGTGTCCCCCACGTACAGCAGCTCCGGACGTTCCCGGTACCGCGCGACCTCCGCAGCGTGCCGACGCTGCTCCGCCTGCTGCGGACCGACGAAGCCCCCGTAGACCACGCCTGCCGCCAGCACGGCGATCGCCCCCAGTCGCACCCGCCGGCTCGGCACGAAGAACGCCGCGGCCACCGCGTACGGCACTCCGGTCAGCGCGATCCGCATGCCGGCGCTCCCCAGATCGACCTCCCCGCCGTAGGCGGCCAGGCCGGCCAGGACGCCGAGCGTGCCGAGGACGAACACCAGGACCGCCCAGCCGAATCGACGCGGCGTGGAATCGCACAGCGGCACGACCGTGCGCGCGGGGAGGCCCGCCGTGGCCAGCAGGATCACCGTCAGCGGCACGCCCAGGGCGAAGGTCGACACGGCCGCCCCCGCACCGCCGCCCCAGCCCGCCATCACCAGCCCGAACCCGAGTACCGGCATCGCCGCCGCCATCGTCGCCCAGACCAGAAGGAGATGAAGTGCCGTCAGTGCGCCTCTGCCACTCGTCATGTCAGAAGGCTGCCAGCCCGTCCGCCGACGGACATGAGTACTCCTACTCAGTGCATCCCCCTCCCAGGTCGGCAGGATCGGCTCCCTCCGGTACGCGGCTGAAGGTGACGAGCCGGCCCCGTCCGCTCCGCCGGGCAGGGGCCGCGAGTTACGGAACAGGGACAACTCGGTGCAACCGTGCCCCACCCGTCCGCGTCTCCGCTCCTGCCCAGCGGGAATGCCGGGCCATGGTGCGACGGGGAGTGACGAGTGAACCGATCCAGAGGATGGGCGAGACGGGTGTCCCAGATGGCCGCCGCGGGGCTGGTCGCGGGGCTGGTCGTGGCCTGCGGGCCGAAGGACTCGGCCGCGGGGGAAGCGGCCGTGAGCGGGAAGCCGGACAAGACGTCGAAGCCGGCGACCGCCACACCGGCCAAGACACCCGACAGCCCGGCGAAGACACCCGGTGGCCCGGCGAAGAAGCCCGGTACCCCCACCACGCCCCCGTCCCCGAAGCCGAGCGGTACGGCAGCCGGCGGCGCCAAGGCCCTGACCTGCGAACAGCTGCGGAACGCGTCTCTGGACGGCGGAGGGCTGGAGGGATACGGCATCTCGGGAGCCGCCCTCAGCGCAGGACGCTGGGAAGGCGCGGACGGTGTCGTGATCGAGCTGCAACCGCAGTGCGCGATCGGTGACATCACCGGGGACAGCGCGCCCGACGCCGTGGGAGCCCTGAAGATCTCGACCGGCGGCACCGGAAAGTTCTACACGCTGGTGACCTGGCGCAACGACGGCGGCACCCCCGTCCCCGCGGCCGCCGCCGAGCTCGGCGACCGTACGCCCGTGGTCTCCATCGACTTCCCGTCCGGCGGGGCGCCACGACAGGTGACCGTCGTCTACCGGACCCGCGGCGACGACGATCCGGCGGCCGTCGTCACCCTCACCCGTACCGCCGTGTACGAGGTCAGCGAACCCACCATGGTGGAACTGCACCACAGCGACGCCCCGTACACGCCGTAATCGGCGACAACCGAGTCGGCAGGTGGGCTGGCGACAGGCCCTGACGACCGTCACGCGGGTACCAGCCGGAGCGAGATCCTCGTCGCCCCACAGCCCGTCGAGGCGGTCTGCCTGCTCACCGGAACGGGGGTGGAGCGACAACGGACACCTCGACGACTGCGTCGGCCTTCGCAACAGCCAGACCCAGCCGTCCCCGGGTCGCCGGCACCAGCAGCAGGGCCCACCCCGGCGGGCACGGTCACCGCGGCGACGGCCGCCAGCACCAGCACGCCCAGCGCCATCGCCGCCGTCCCGAGCCCGCCGACGAGCTGCCCGAGCGCGGCACCGGAGGTCCGCAGGGCCTGGACGACGACCTTCCGCGGACGCTCGGCGGCGGGGTCGGCGTCAGGGGGGCGGTGGGGTCGGCGTCCGCGGCGCCCGTGGGGCCGCCGGGGCTGCCGTGTCGGTGGGGTCGGTTGTCGTCGTGCTCACTCCACTCCTGATGCGCGCCAACGACCCTACGGGCAGGCCCACTTCCATGAAGTACAGCAGGCTGTACCACCGATCCGGTTCGGTAGGTGGGATCGGCCGAGAGGGGTCGCCGTCCGTAGCGTCGCAGACATCAACCGGGACGCCGGCCGAGACATCAGCCGAGCCCCCGCCGAAGGAGCCCGCGATGGCGACCACCGACCCCTACCGACTGACCGTCGTCGTCGCGGCCGACCAGGAGTAGCACCCGGACGGCGACCTGCCGCTCTCCCTCCCCGAGCGCGCCCGGGTCCCCTCGTCGCTGGGCGACCGGCTCTCGTACGTGCCCGGGGTGACGGCCGTGGTTCGGTGACCTCGGCTTCCCGGCGGCGCTGGTCGACGCCCGGGGAGGGGTCGTACCGACCGCCGACGACCCCGCGGCGGCCGGACCCGGCTGGTCCTCCACGCAACTACTCGCTCGCCCGCGCGTCACCGCCCGCGCCCCGGCCGGGGCGGACGAGATCACCGTCCCCGCCGCGACCGGTCTGCGCACCGGCGACCGGATCCAGGTCGTGGCGGGCGGCCGCCCCGCCGTGCGCCATCGCGTCGCCGCGCTGGTCGACGCACCGGGCGCGGGTGTGTACTTCGCCGACGCCACCGCCGTACGCCTCGCGGGCCGCCACGGCGCGCACCGCTACGACCTGATCGGCCTGCGCACCGCGCCCGGAACCGGCGAGCGGGTCGCCGACGCGGTACGCGCCCGGCTGGCCGGTACCGGGCTGACCGTCCGCACCGGCGCGGACATCGGCGAGACCGTCGCGCCGGGCGTCGGCACGGCCCGCTCGCTGCTGATCCTGCTCGCCGGTTCGCTCGGCGGGATCGTGCTGCTGAAAGGATCTGATGGACCATCGCGAACTCTCCACCACACAGTCCTATTACCGCGTCAACCAGGAACGACGGCGCGAAACCGTCGACCGCGTCACCGCCCTGCAGTTCGACCGCCACGGCACCCGTGTCTGGCGCAAGGCCCAGGGCCTGCTCGACTCCGGGCACGTGCGACGGGCCATCGGCGAGGTCGCCACGGCCCATGGCATCTGCCTGGAGCCCCACAACGTCGCGGCCGGCGGACAGAGCTGCCCGCTCCGCTTCCGCTGTGTCGGCTGCGACCACTTCCGCACCGACGTCTCCTACCTTCCCGACCTGGAGCGATACCTCGATGACCTTCTCCGCGGCCGAGAACGGCTGATGTCAGCCTTCGACGCCGACGACTGGGCCCGCAGCGAAGCGGTGCCCTCCGAGGAGGAGGTCCGTCGGGTCCGCCGCCTGATCAGCCGGGTCAAGGCCGACCTCGACGGCCTCTCACCCGAGGAACACTCCCAGATCGAAGAAGCCGTCGCGGTGGTACGCCGCAGCCGCACCGTCATGCTCGGCATGCCGCGCATCGCCCAGCCCATCAACCTCGAACTGACCTCCGCATTGGAGGCGACCCGATCCGATCTCGATGCCGCGAGGGAGGCCAACCGGGACCTGACCAGAGCGCTGAACCAACGAGGCTGAGGCGGTCACCGACCCGGGTCGTCAGCACGCGAGGCGGTCCGGGTCTGTCGGGCGATCGGCCGCTCTTCAGAGCAGGTGCCGCAGGACGTCACCGAGGATTGCCACACCTTCGCTGATGACGGTGGGCGCGCTCGCTGCGTAGCCGAGGACCAGCCCGGGGCGTGGTGAGTGTTGGCTATGCCATGACAGTGGCTGCACCTTCACTCCCTGCGCAAGCGCGGCGGCAGCGAGGTCGGTGTCGGCGAACTCGGCGTCGAAGGAGATCATCAGGTGCAGCCCCGCTGCGGCGCCGTGTACCTCCGCATCCGGAAGGTGGGTTTTGATCGCATCGACCATGGTGTCCCGGCGACGGCGGTGGCGTGTGCGCAGGAGCCGCAACTGCCGCTCCATCTCACCTGATTCCATGAGCTGAGCGAGCACCAGCTGCGGCAGTGCGGCGTTGCCCAGGTCGGCGAACCGTTTGGCGGCCACCAGAGCATCCCGGTATTTCGGCGGTACAAGGACCCAGCCGATGCGCAGCGCGGGGGCGAGGAGCTTGGATACGCTCCCGGCGTAGCAGACGTGGTCGGGGAGTACGGATCGCAGGGCAGGGACCGGAGGCCGGTCGTAGCGGTGCTCGGCGTCGTAGTCGTCCTCAATGATCAGTCCGTCGTTTTCGGAGGCCCAGGACATCAGTTCACGACGCCGTGTCCCGCTGAGCACCACTCCGGTCGGGAACTGGTGCGCGGGAGTCAGTAAGACCGCTCGAGCGGCCACGTCGCGCAGGACGTCGACGCGCACGCCTTGGGAGTCGACCGGGACGGGCGGAGTGTCCAGCCGCTGATTGTGCAGGTGCTGGCGGGCCCCGAGTGATCCCGGGTCCTCCACGGCCACCGCGGAGATGCCGTGGTCACGCAGCACCTGTCCGAGCAGACTGAGTGTTTGGGCGGTGCCGGCGACGATGAGTATGTCGTTCGGATCCACCCTGATCGCGCGGTTGCGGGCAAGCCAGTTGGCGATGGCGTGACGCAACGCAGGTGTCCCGCGCGGGTCTCCGTACCCGAGGTCGGATGCCGAGAGGCTCGCCAGTGCGGAGCGTTCGGCGCGCAGCCAAGCGGATCGCGGAAACGCGGCAAGGTCGGGCGTGCCCGGTGACAGATCAATCCGGGCGGGTGTCGCTCGCATCGCGTCGAAGATGTCCGCGCCGGGTACGGCGGCGAACAACGCACCCGGCGGCGGCGAAGCCACCGGCCTGGCCTGGGGCGCTTCCGGCGGCGCGGCGGGAGCGGCGACGACGATCGTTCCGTTGCGCCCGTGTCCTGCCGCGTGCCCGTCTTCTATCAGTCGTTGGTATGCCTCCGTGACCACGCCGCGGGATACCCGCAGCTCGCCGGCCAGAACGCGGGTGGCCGGCAGCTTGCTCCCTATCGGCAGACGGCGATCCGCTATCGCGAGCCGAAGCTGCTGGGCCAGCCAGTCGGATCGCCTGCCCACCGGCGCATCGAGGATGTTCAGCTGCAGGAAATCAGACCCGGAGACTATGGACTGGTCAGTTGGGCATTGATTGGACCTGTTCATCGGACCATAGTCGCAGCAGAGTAGCCGTATGGATACAGCGACAACATCTCCTGAAGCGAGAGCGACGGCCGGCTACGTGCACGGGTACTCCGAACGCGAGGCGGCTCGGCTCGGCGACCAGGCGGACACTTTGGCGGCATTGGTGCATGCAGGCACGGCCTACCCGGCTGGCAGCCGGGTGTTGGAGATCGGCTGCGGCGTTGGCGCCCAGACGGTCCACCTGGCCCAAGCCAGCCCCGGGGCGCGCATCACCGCTGTCGACCACTCCGCTGATTCCCTTGCACAGGCCCGTGCCCGTGTCGCTGCCCAGGCGCCAGGGGCGGATGTGGAGTGGTGTCACGCTGATCTGGCAGATCTCCCTTTCTCCAACGCGGAGTTCGACCATGTCTTCGTCTGTTTCGTCCTGGAGCATCTGTCGGACCCCCGGCGAGCGCTGGCGGCACTGCGGCGCGTGCTGCGGTCCGACGGCACCATCACCGTGGTCGAAGGGGATCACGGTTCGGCGCTTTTCCATCCCGCCAGCGAGTACGCCCAAACTGTGATCGAATGCCAGGTCCAACTGCAGTCAGTCGTCGGCGGAAATGCCCTGATCGGCCGACAGTTGCAACCGCTGCTGGCCCGGGCCGGATACGACAACATCGTGGTCCGTCCTCGCACGGTCTACGCCGACCAGACCCGGCCCGCACTGGTCGACGGCTTTACCCGCAACACATTCATCGCCATGGTTGAATCCGTCCGGGATGAGGCACTGACCGCTGGGCTCACGACCGCGGCCCGATGGGATCGCGGGATCACGGACCTGCACCGCACCGCGCAGGCCGATGGAACCTTCCACTACACATTCTTCAAGGCTGTAGCCGTGAATCCGTCCAACGGCGGCACCGTGGGTCAATGACCGTCACCATCGCTCTCAGCGCTGGTGACACAGGGGTTGCACACGATGCTGTCGTCCACACTTGCGCCGAGCCGCACAAAGTGACTTCCACTCGCCTCGGGCTACACGATCACCCCCAGAGAAGACGGCGCACGCCCCCGGCGGACGCGATCAGGGCGATGTGAGCACCCACCCGGCACCGCCGGGGCTGCTACATGCGGCGGATTCTTCTGGGCGCGGTCCAGGCGCGGGGTTTGGGCGGCGAGCAGGGGGATCAGCTCATCGCGCCAGCGGCGGACGGTGGACTCGGACACGCTGTTGCCGCCGGCCAGGTCGACCAGGCGCTGGTCGTGACGCAGGACGGCCAGGACGATCACCGCGATCTTCCCGGGCGGCAGGATCCGCCACCTGGACCGTGTCGCCTTCAGGCGGCGCCGCAGCAGCTCAGCGAGGTGGTCGACGGTCCTCGTGGACAGCGGCAGACGGCACTGGAGACGAGCGGGCAGGTGTCCTCGGCGCGTTCTTCGGTTTTCGTCACACACCCCCAACTGCCTCTGGGAGCAACGTGGTTACGCCTGCGCGCCCTGCCCCAGTAACGGTGGCGTGTTCCATTGTTGGTCGGCGAAGAGCTGGAAGAGGTACAGACGGAAGAAGCCTGCCTGCCTGTATCGCCGCGGTACAGGTGCCGTAGTGACCGGTGATCGCGAATTCGGCGATCGGCGCGCGGATGGTGTTCTTGTGCCTGTCGGGAGCACTGGTCCTGTCCACGGCGCCCCTGTTGCCCGCATGCGCTTGCACGGGAAGCCGATCATTTATCGCGAGGGAGCCTGATCGGTTTCTCCATGCGTGCGGGAGAGTGCGGGACGACGAAGAGCCGACCGGCGGCGAACTCCGCTCGGGCTGGTCGAAGCGGGCTTCGACGTGGCCGACGCCTGGCGCTGCGCGTCGTGGAGCGCGGTGATGCTCCCGGCCTCGCCGGCCTCCCGAAGCGGCATGTCACGTTCTTGCCCAGGGACAAGCCGACGAGGCCGTCCGGCGCAGTCTGCTCGCCCGTCTACGGCGCCGTGAAGAGCATCGGGAAGCGCAGGCCCAGCCACGGCTTGCGGCCCCAGACGACGACCTTGGCCCGGGCCATGGCGGTGGGGGTGGTCCAGCGGCCCAGGGCGATGAGGAGGAAGGCGACGGGGTCGATGGCTATCGTGCAGTCGGGGCGCCGGGGTGGGGTGTCGGTGACCGTGGGCACACCGTCCGCGAAGGTGACGGCGAAGCGGTCGCGGCCGATCCGCATCAGATAGCACGCATGGTGGCCGGCCGCGCCGGCGTTCACCACACGCGGCATGGCCAGTCGCATGAACGGCAGCGTGAACGCGACCACTTCCCGGTCGACCATGTGCGGCCCGCGCAGGGCGACGGCGATGTCGTAACCGTGCCCGAGCAGGTGCGTGAGCAGGTATGAGCCCAGGGTGGCGATGTCCATCGGTCCCATCGGTGTCAGCACCGCCTCCTGCGGACCGCAGCGGGCCGCGGCCGCGACGAAGGCCCGGGCCCTGTCCGCGATCTCCGCGCCGAGGACCGCCGGGTCCCGCTGCGGGAAGACGGCCAGAGCCGCGCGGTTGGCCGCCGCGAGACCGCCCGGCGTCCCGTCGCCGTAGGGGCGGGCCTCGCCCGCCCCGATGTCCGCCATCAGCCTCCCCGCCAGCGCGAGGTGCGCCGCCGCCTCCCCCACCGTCCACTCCGCGCCCGGTAGCGGGGTCCGTGGATCGGCCCCCGCCTGCAGCAGCACCGCGATCCGGTCGGCAGTGGCGACAATGGCATCCTCGGGTGTCATGGGCACGATCGTTCCGACGTTCGGACGTCCTGTCCAGTGGTGCCGCGTCAGTCCCGCTCTCCGCCTGTACGTCGCACTGTCCAGCGCGTACTGAGCCCAGGCGGTTGCGTCGCTTTTCAGCCATGCCGCTCTAACGTCCCTGCACGGAAAGGTACTTCCGCGCAGGAGCATGCACCTGACATCTTGCATCCACCATTCGTTTCGTACGGCCCTGCCGGTGCCCTCAGCACGGCCGGGCCGTCTCCGGAGGACGCATTGATACCCCACATATCCAGCCGGTCCAGACGCACGCTGGTGCTGGCGACCACGCTCGGCGCCGCCCTCGTGTTCGGCACGCCGGGCGCACTCGCGGGCACGCTCCCCGTCGCCCCCTCGACCGCGCCGGCCGCCAAGGCCCACGCTCCGGCCACGATAACCGCTTCCCAGAGTGCGGACTGGGTGGCCGGCACGCGTGCCTACCTCGTGATCACCGCCCCCGGTGACAATGCAGCGGTCCGCTCGGCGATCGAGGCCAACGGCGGAACCGTCTTCTCCGACTTCGACGCCATCGGCGTGATCGTCGCCCACTCCGCGTCCAGCGGATTCGCCGCCGCGATGCGTGGCGTCGCCGGAGTGCAGCAGGTCGGCGCCACGCGCACCTCGGACGTCCCGGCCGACGCGTACAACCCGGCGCTCCCGGCCAATCCGTCCCAGTCCACGACTCCGGCCGGAGAGCCGGTCCGGGCCGACATGAGCCAGATCAAGGCCGACCAGGCCTGGGCCGTGAACCCGGGCTCCGCCTCGGTCAAGGTCGGCATCCTGGACACCGGTGTGGACGACCAGCACCAGGACCTGGCGCCCAACTTCAACGCGGCCGACTCGGTCTCCTGCGCCTACGGCAAGCCCGACACCCGGGCCGGCGCCTGGCGGGACGTGGACACGCACGGCACCCACGTGGCGGGCACCGTCGCCGCGGCCAAGAACGGCAAGGGCGTCGTCGGAGTGGCCCCCGGGGTGACGATCTCCGCGGTCCGGGTCGCCGAGCCGGGCAGCGCCTTCTTCTTCGCCGAGAACACCATCTGCGGCTTCGTCTGGGCCGGTGACCACGGCTTCAAGGTCACCAACAACAGCTACTACACGGACCCGTGGCAGTTCAACTGCCCGGACAACATCGACCAGGCCGCCATCATCGAGGGCGTCAAGCGCGCCCAGGAGTACGCCGAGAGCAAGGGCTCCCTCCAGATCGCCGCCGCGGGCAACGAGAACTACGACCTCGCCCACAAGACGACCGACTCCGCGAGCCCGAACGACTCGACGCCGGTCACCCGCACCATCACCAACGCCTGCCTCGACATCCCGACGGAGCTGCCGGGCGTGGTCACGGTCGCGGCCAACGGCACGGGCGTCACCAAGGCCTCGTTCTCCAACTTCGGGCAGGGCGTCATCGACGTCGCGGCTCCGGGCAGCAACGTGTACTCCACCGTCCCGGGCGGCGGCTACGGCAGCAAGAGCGGCACCTCGATGGCCACCCCGCACGTGGCCGGCGTGGCGGCGCTCATCGCCAGCGCCGACCCGGGCATCACCCCGGCGCAGATCCGCGCCAAGCTGGCCACCCAGGCCAATGACATCGCCTGCCCCTCGGACAGCCGCTGCACGGGTACGACGGCCAACAACGCGTTCTTCGGCGAGGGACAGGTCGACGCCCTCAAGGCCGTCGGGGCCACCCCGCCGCCCGGCAAGTACTTCGAGAACCTCGCGGACTTCGCCGTCAACGACAACGCGACCGTGGAGAGCCCGATCGCCGTCACCGGCGTGACGGGCAACGCCCCGGCCACCCTCAAGGTGGGTGTGGACATCAAGCACACCTACATCGGTGACCTGAAGGTCGACCTGGTGGCGCCGGACGGCACCGTCTACACCCTGCACAACCGCGCCGGCGGCAGCGCCGACAACATCGCCCAGACCTACACCGTGAACGCCTCCTCGGAGGTCGCGAACGGCACCTGGAAGCTGCGCGTCAACGACAACGCCGCCTCCGACACAGGCAAGATCGACGCCTGGAACCTGACCTTCTAGCGCAGGGCCCGGCAACGCCCGCGTAAGCACAGGGGCCTCGACGGCGGTGTCCGCCGCGGTCGGGGCCCACATCAGGAGCCCGGCACCGCCTGATCGCGGCGATCGTGTCGCCGGCCGGAGTGGTGATCTCTACGCTGGCGGGGTGACAGTGGTCTGGGTGACGGGCAATTCAGGGACCGGTAAGTCCACGGTCTGCGGGGTGTTGCGAGCGCGTGGCTATGTCGCGCTCGACGCCGACGAGGACGGCTTCAGCCGCTGGATCGACCGCGTCGAGGGCGAGGTCGTGCGGGAGCCTCCGTATCCGGTTCCCGAGGGCTGGCTCGATCGATATGGGTGGGTGATCGTCCGCGAGCGCGTGGAGGCCCTCGTCGAGGAGTCTCGTTCCGGTATCGCGTTCCTGTGCGGGTCGGCCGAGAACGAGGACGACGTCCTCGATCTCTTCGACGTCGTCGTGGGCCTGGTGATCAACGAGGACACCCTCCGCCACCGGCTCGCGACCCGCACGACGAACCCGTTCGGTCAACATCCCGAAGAGCTCGCGGCGGCACTGAAGTGGAATCCTCGGATGCGAGCGATCTACGAAAGCCGTGGCGCAACGATCGTCGACGCGTCCAAGCCGCTGCCCGAGGTGGTGGACCGCGTGATCGACGCAGTTCCGGAGCTGAGAGGCGGTGCGTAAGGCAGTCGTCGCGGCCTGCGCACCTCAGTCTTTGCCGGGGCCCCGCAGCATGAGGCCACTGACGTGCAGACGGTGCTCACCGCCGCCTGCCCCTCGCCCAGCCGATCTGCGTCGCGTACCCCGTTCAGGCCCGGGAAGGTGCGGGTTCCGGTGCGTGGGGGAGGCGGCCGATGCCCTGGTTGTAGCGGCGTAGCAGGAGCACGGCCGTGGTGGCGAGGCCGGTGAGGAGGCCGAGCCAGATGCCGAGGGTGTCGAGCCCGGTGGTGAGGCCGAGGAGGGCGGCGGCGGGGAGGCCGACGAGCCAGTAGCCGACGAGGGTGACGCGGAAACCGCCCTTGGTGTCGTCGAGGCCGCGCAGCAGACCGACCCCGATGTTCTGGGTGCAGTCGAAGAACTGCAAGACCGCGGCGACCAGAAGCAGTTGCGTGGCGATCTCGACCGCCCGGCCGTCACCGCTGTCGAGGAACGGTGCGAGGACGAGGCCCGGCAGGGTCACATAGACCACACCGACCACGGCCATGACAGCGGCAGCGCAGGCCAGGGCCGTGGTCTTCAGGCGCTGTGCGGCGGCCAGCTGGTGCAGTGCCAGCTCCCGGCTGACGCCGATGGACGCGGCGTGGGACAGGCCGACGGCTATCTGGAAGACGATGTAGACGAGCTGGTTGACGGCGGTGTGGGCGGCCAGGGCCGCCGTTCCGAAGCTGCCGGCGAAGAGGGCGACGACGAAGAAGAAGCCCGCCTCGGAGCCGTAGGTCGCCGCGATCGGCGTACCGAGGCCGGTGAGTCTGCGCAGGGTGGCGGGGCGGGTCTTCCAGACGGCGAGGGACAGCACGGGGGCGAGTCGGGTGTCACGCCGGGCGGAGACGTACAGGGCGAGGCAGGACAGTCCGTGGACCAGGCTGGTGGCCAGGCCGATGCCGGGCAGGCCCAGCTCGGGGAAGATCCACGTGCCGTGGATGAAGGCCCAGTTGAGACCCGCGTTGACGGCGATCGAGGCCAGGGTGATCCGCAGCAGGGCCTGGGGGCGGCGCATGCCGACGGTGAACTGGCGTATCGCCTGGAACCACAGGCAGGGGATCAGGCCGGGCGCCATCGTGTAGAGGACGGGCTTGGCCGCGTCGACCACGTCTGGGTCCTGGCCGAGCCAGATCACGGCGTGCCCGATGAGCACCATCAGGACCGCGCCCGCGACGCCCACCAGGGTCGACAGCAGCAGGCTCGCCCGGACGAGGTCACGGACCTTTTCCTGGGCGGCCGGGCCGTCGGTGCCGTTCTCGTCCTCGCCTGCGGACTCCGCCCGTGCGTCGGCCGCCGCGACCTGGTTGCCGACGGCGGTGACCATGCCGACCCCCATGGTGCGCAATTGGTTGAAGATCACCATGGCGAGGCCGCCCGCGGCCAGGGCCTCGGTACCGAGCAGGCCCATCATGACGGTGTCGGTGGTGGTCAGCGCGACCTGTGCGAGCTGGGTGAGGGCCAGCGGCACGGCCAGTGTTGCCAGGGCGCGGCTGTCGCCGAGGAGGCGGGCGAGGGCGGGCGGCATCGGTTCCGTTCCTGTGCGGGGGAGTGGGTGCGAAGGGAAAACTACCCCTGGACTTGGACCTGGTGGGGCCTGAGTGGGGCCCTGCGCGTAGAGGTAAGGCTGGGCTAAGTTTGATCTATGTCACACGCCCGGAGGCCTTGCCGCACAGATGCCGTACAGGATAGGTAAGGCTAAGCAAATCTAGCCAACTGCGGGAAAATGAGGAACAAGTGGAGCTGACGCGACGTCACATGCTCTGGGCCGGCGGCGTCATCGGCGCGGGTGCCCTGCTCACCGCCTGCGGTGGCAGCGACGACAAGCCGACCGCGTCCGCCACCGGTGGTTCGGCCAAGCCGGTCAAGGGCGGCACCCTGCGGGTCGGCGCGCTCGGCCGGGCCGGGGCCATCACCCGTGACCCCCACGGCAGTCAGGCCAACGAGAGCGACTACCTCATCATCAGCCTGATCTACGACACCCTCACCGTCCCCGGCACCAAGCCCAACACCGAGCCCCGCCTCGCCGCGAGCTGGAAGCCTTCCGCGGACCTCAAGACCTGGCGGTTCACCCTCGCCAAGGGCGCGAAGTTCCACGACGGTTCACCGGTCACCGCCGAGGACGTCGTCTTCTCCCTGAAGCGCCTGCGCGCCACCCCCTCGGGTGCCTCGCGCCTGCCCGGCATCCAGGAGAAGAACATCTCCGCCGAGGGCACCGACACCGTCGTCATCGTCTCCGACTACGCCAACGCCGAACTCCCGCTCCTGGTCCGCCTCACCACGTTCGTCATCCCCAAGGGCACCTCGGACAAGGACATGGCCAAGGCCCCCGGCACGGGCCCCTTCAAGCTGGACTGGTTCCGCGGCGGCAACGCCCGCCTCGTCCGCAACGAGGACTGGTACGGCGGCGACGTGCACCTCGACGCCATCGAGGTCAAGATCTTCGAGAGCCCGCAGGCCATGGCGAGCGCCCTGCTCGCGGGCCAGATCGACCTCGCCTCCAACGTCGGCGCCGTCGCCGCCCGTACGGCCGAGAGCCGCAAGGACATCCAGACCGTACGCCGCCCCAACGACATGGCGATGCCCCTCGTCATGCGCACCGCCGACGGTCCGTTCGCCGACCCGAAGGTCCGCGAGGCACTGCGCCTCGCCGTCGACCGCGAGGCCATGGTCAAGCAGGTCCTCTCCGGCTACGGCACCGTCGCCAACGACGTCCTCGGCACCGGCGACCCGGCCTACGACAAGAGCCTCCCGCAGCGCACCCGCGACCTCACCAAGGCCAAGCAACTGCTGGCGGAGGCGAAGTTCGACACCTCCAAGACCTACGAGCTGCACACCACCGAGGACATCTCCGGCCTCGCCGAATCGGCCACCCTCTTCGCCACCCAGGTCCGCGAGGCCGGCGTCAAGATCAAGGTCGTCAAGCAGGAGTCGGCCACCTTCTGGGACAAGACCTGGCTCAAGGGCGACCTCTACACCACCTACTGGGGCACCAACGACTCCGTCGTCTTCTTCGCCAGCAAGACCATGGTCTCCGAGAGCGGCACCAACGAGGCAGGCTGGAAGAACGAGGAGTTCGACGCGGCGTACGAGAAGGCCATCGGCACCCCGGCCGCGGCCGAGCGCACCCAACTGCTGAAGGAACTCCAGAAGATCGAGTACGACAGCTCCGGCTACCTCCTGTGGGGCATGGCCGACGGCATCGACCTCGCCGGACCCAAGGTCCACGGACTGCCCGAACTGCCCGGCTACGGCAGGGTCCAGCTCGAACGGGCGTGGCTGGCCCGTTGAGCCCTGACACGGCCGCACCGGCCGGGCCCCCTCCCACGGCGGAGGGGGCCCGGCCGACCCGCGCTCCCGTCCTCCTGCCACTCGCCCGCGTCGGCGCCGTCGTCCTGAGACGAGCGGTGCTGCTCGGGGTGCTGCTCGCGCTGGTGTTCCTCACCGTCGAGCTGCTCCCGGGGGACGCGGCGACCGCCACCTCCGAACGGGGCGAGAGCCCGTCCGACCTCCAGCGCCGGCGCGCACTTCTGGGCCTGGACCGGCCCGTCCTGGAGAGGTTCCGGGACTGGATGAGCGGCCTGCCCACGGGAGACCTGGGCACCTCGGCACGCGGCGAGAACGTGACCGACCTGCTGTCGACGGCGTTTCCGAACACCTTGCTGCTGGGCGGGCTCGCGCTGCTGCTGACCGCCGTACTCTCGCTCGCGCTCGGCTGCTGGGCCGCGCTCCGGCCCGGCGGGCGCGTGGACCGGGCGGTGTCCGGCACCGCCACGGCCGTCCTCGCACTGCCCGAGTTCGTGGTCGCCGTCGCCCTGGTCCTGGTGCTGTCGCTGTGGACGGGGTGGCTGCCCGCCGTCACCCTCGCCGACGCCGACGGAACCCCCGCCGACTGGACCATGCTGATCCTGCCCGCGCTCGCCCTGACCGTCCCCCAGGTCGGCTGGAACGTGCGCATCGTGCGCGCCGCGCTCGCCGACGAGGCCCGCGCCCCCCACGTGGAGACCGCCGTCCTGGACGGGCTGCCGCCCCACCGCGTCCTCACCCACCACGTCCTGCCCGGCGCCCTGCCCACCGTCACCGCCGGCCTCGCCACCTCGACCGGCATGCTCCTCGGCGGCGCCGTCGTCGTCGAGACCATCTTCAACTACCCCGGCATCGGCTCGGTCCTGGCCTCCGCGGTCACCGACCGGGACAGCCCCGTCATCGCCGGGGTGACGGCCCTCGCCGGCGCGGTCATCACCGGCGTACTGCTCCTGGCCGACCTGGTACGGGACCTGACGGCAGGAGTACGCCGATGAGCCCCCGCACGCGGGCGACCACCGCCCTGCGCGTGCTGCCCGCCCTGCTCCTGCTCTGCCTCGCCCTCGCCGGGCCCTGGCTCGCCCCGCACGCCATCGACGCCCCGGTCACCGCGCCGTACGCGGAACCCGGCGCGGACGCCGTACTCGGCGGCGACCAACTCGGCCGCGACGTACTCAGCAGACTGCTCGCCGGGGGCCGTGACCTGGTCCTCTCCTCCCTGCTCGTCGCGGTCCTCGTGACCGCCGGCGCGGCGGTGCTCGGCGCTGTCGGTGCCCTGCGGCCCCGCGTCGGACGCCTGGTGGAACAGATCGCCGACGTGCTGATGCTGCTGCCCGCCGTGCTCGGCATCCTCCTCGTCACCCTCTCCTGGCCGGACGGCGGCCGTTTCGCCGTGATCGCCGCCGCCGTGGCCCTCGGCGTGCCGTACGCGGTGCGACTCGCGGCCGGCGCCGCGGCACCGGTCGCCGCCTCCGGATACGTCGAGGCAGCGGCGGCGGGCGGCGAACGCCTGTGGTACCTGGTGCTGCGCGAGGTGCTGCCCAACCTTCGGGCCACCCTCCTCGCCCTGTTCGGCCTGCGCTTCGTCGCCGCCGTCTATCTCGTCGCCACGGCCGGCTTCCTCCAGGTCGGACCCCAACCTCCGGCTGCCGACTGGGCGTTGATGATCCGAGAGAACTCCTCCGGCATCCTGCTCAACCCCTGGGCCGTCGTCGCCCCCAGCGCCGCCATCGGTCTGCTCGCCCTCAGCGTCAACCTCGCGGCCGCCGCCCTCGCCCCGCAGACCGGCCGGAAGGCGGTGACCGTCCTGTGAGCCACACACCCGACCGGTACCGGATGGACGAGGACCCCTCGGCGTCCGCGGCCGACGACGATCCCTCGGCGTCTGCTGCCGACCCCGTGGCCCGGGTCACGGACCTCACCGTCTCGGCCCCCGACGGCAGGACCGTGCTCCAGGACGCCGCACTCACGCTCCGGCCGGGACGGCTGCTCGCCCTGACCGGTCCCTCGGGCTCGGGCAAGACCACGCTGCTGCGCGCGCTCACCGGCCTCCTGCCACCCGGCACCCGGCGCACCGCCGGGCGGGTCGAGGTCTTCGGCCATGACGTGTTCGCCCTGTCCGAGCGTGAGTTGCGCGCCCTGCGCCGCGAGCGGCTCGCCTACGTCGGACAGGACCCGGGTTCGGGGCTCAACCCCCGGATGCGCGTCCGTTCCCTGCTGCGCGAACTCTCCGGCGACCGAACCCCCGAGGCGGTGCGGGCCCTCCTCGCGGAGGTACGGCTCCCGGACGACGACGGCCGACTCGCCGCACGACGCCCCGCGGCCCTCTCCGGCGGACAGCAGCGCCGCGTGGCCCTCGCCCGCGCCCTGGCCCGCCGCCCCCGGATCCTCCTCCTGGACGAGCCGACCGCCGGACTGCACCCCGAACTCCGCGACGACATCGGCGAGTTGCTGCTCCACCTGGCTCGCGAGCACCAACTCGCCATCGCCCTCTCCTGCCACGACCGCGAACTCGTCGAGCGGATCGCGGACGAGGTGGTGGACCTGGCGGTGCGAGACTCGCGCCCCGTCAGGGGGGCGGGGAACTGCGCGACCAGCCCCCACGAAGCCGCACCCGCCGAAGCAACCGAACCCCGCGAGCTCTCAGGCGCAAGGGGGCCGAAGGGGCACAGCCCCTTGAAGACGGGACGGGCAGGGGCGACGGGGGCGGCAGGGGCGACCCCCTCCACCGCACCCGTACTGGCGGTGGACGACCTCCGCGTCACCTTCGGCCGCCGCCGCCGCTCCGCCGCCCCCGCCCTCGACGGCGTCGCCCTCCGCATCGCCCCCGGCGCCGCCACCGGCATCGTCGGCGCGTCAGGCTCCGGCAAGACCACGCTGGTCCGCGCCGTGGTGGGCCTGCTACCGATCACCGCCGGCACCGTCAGCCTCGACGGCGTCCCGCTGAGCACCGGCCTGCGGGGCCGCAGCCGCGAACAGCGCCGCCGGATCCAGCTGGTCACGCAGAACCCGCTGGGCGCGCTCAACCCCAGCCGAACGGTCGGCGCCGCGATCGGCAGGCCGATGCGGCTGCACCGCCGCTGCCCGACCGGCGAGGTACCCGCCCACGTGGCGGATCTCCTCGAACAGGTCGGCCTGCTCCCCTCGTACGCCGACCGCTATCCGCACGAACTCTCCGGTGGACAGCGCCAGCGCGTGGCCATCGCCCGGGCGCTCGCGGCCGACCCGGACGTCCTCATCTGCGACGAGGTCACCTCCGCGCTGGACTCCACCACCGCCGAGGCGATCATGGACCTGTTGGTCCGGCTGCGGCAGGAACGCGGCACGGCCCTGGTCCTCATCAGCCACGATCTGCCACTCATCGCCGACCGCACCGACACGGTCACCGTCCTCGACGCGGGCCGCGCGGTCGAATCCGGCCGCACGGCCGACATCTTCACCGCCCCCAGGCACTCCGCGACCAAGGCCCTGCTGCGCATGCCGGCCGGGACCGCGTGACGGGTTCGACCAAAAGCGGCGGCAACACCTGTACGGCGACGCCGGGGCCGCGGACGACGCCGGGGCCCCGGCGACGCGACGGGCGCGAGCCGACGCGCCCGGTGCGGCGCTCGACGCGCTGCTCACCGGGCACGGCAGCTCCCGGCCGTCGGCGCCGCTTCGGGCCGGCGCATCGCGCCGAGGTTCCCGGGCGACGGGTCGGCCGCGCCGTCACAGATGCCGGTCGCTGATGCCCGTCGGGCAGTGGCGGCTGCTTCCGCCGGATCGGGTTCAGGCGTCGTACGTGTGGAAGCCGCGGCCGCTCTTGCGGCCGAGGTGGCCCGCGGCGACCATGCGGCGCAGCAGGGCGGGCGGGGCGTACAGCGGCTCCTTGAACTCCTCGTACATGGACTCCGCCACCGCCTGCGCGGTGTCGAGGCCGATGAGGTCGAGCAGGCGCAGCGGACCCATGGGGTGGGCGCAGCCGAGCTCCATGCCCTGGTCGATGTCGTCCGGGCGGGCGGCGCCCGACTCCACCATCCGTACCGCGCTGAGCAGATACGGCACGAGCAGGGCGTTGACGACGAATCCGGAGCGGTCGGGGGCCTGGACGGCCTGTCTGCCCAGTTGCCGGGCGAGGTCGTGGGTGCGGCGCAGCGTCTCCTGGTCGGTGGTCAGCGCCGGGATCAGCTCGACCAGTCGCTGTACCGGCACGGGGTTGAAGAAGTGCATGCCGATGACCTGCGCGGGCCGCTCGGTGGCGACGGCCAGATCGACGACAGGGATCGAGGAGGTGTTGGTGGCCAGGATCGCGGCGGGGTCTTCGAGCGCCTTGTCCAGGGTCCGCAGGACGTCGGTCTTGACGGCGCGGTTCTCGGCGACGGCCTCGATGACGAACTGACGGTCGGCCAGGTCGCCGAGGTCGTGGGTGTAGGACAGACGGGCGAGGGCCTCGTCCCGTTGCTGTTCGCTGAGCTTGCCGCGCCGTACGCCCCGGTCGAGGGAGGCGGTGATACGGCGGCGGCCGGCCTCGACGGCGTCGTGGCCGGCTTCGGCCACACGGACGTCGATGCCGTTGCGGGCGGCGACTTCGGCGATGCCGGAGCCCATGAGGCCGCAGCCGACGACGCCGAGACGGGTGACGGGATCCATTCGAGGTCCTCTTCGTAGAGTGGCTGCACGGGGTTGCGGGGCCGGTTCAGACGTTGCGGCGGTACTGGCCGCCGACCTCGAAGAAGGCCTCGGTGATCTGTTGGAGGGAGCAGACCCGGGCGGCGTCCATGAGGACCGCGAAGACGTTGCGGCCGCTCACCGCCGCGTCCTTCAGGGCGGTCAGGGCCGCGTGGGCCTGGTCCCGGTGGCGGGCCTGGTGGTCCCTGACACGGGCCAGCTGGGACTGCTTCTCCTGCTCGGTGGCGCGGGCCAGTTCGATGGCGCCGGGCTCGGCGGTGTCGGCGTGGGGGTTGCGGAAGGTGTTGACGCCGATGAGAGGGAGGGTGCCGTCGTGCTTGCGCTGCTCGTAGAGCATCGACTCGTCCTGGATGCGGCCGCGCTGGTAGCCGGTCTCCATGGCGCCGAGGACGCCGCCGCGCTCGCTGATCCGCTCGAACTCCTGGAGCACGGCCTCCTCGACCAGGTCGGTGAGTTCGTCGATGACGAACGAGCCCTGGAGGGGGTTCTCGTTCATGGCCAGGCCCCATTCCCGGTTGATGATCAGCTGGATCGCCAGGGCCCGGCGCACGGATTCCTCGGTGGGGGTGGTGACGGCCTCGTCGTAGGCGTTGGTGTGCAGGCTGTTGCAGTTGTCGTAGATGGCGATGAGCGCCTGGAGGGTGGTGCGGATGTCGTTGAAGTCCATCTCCTGCGCGTGCAGGGAGCGGCCCGAGGTCTGGACGTGGTACTTCAGCTTCTGGCTGCGCTCGTTCGCGCCGTACTTCTCCTTCATCGCCACCGCCCAGATACGGCGGGCCACCCGGCCCAGCACCGTGTACTCCGGATCCATGCCGTTGGAGAAGAAGAACGACAGGTTCGGGGCGAAGTCGTCGATGTGCATGCCCCGGGCCAGGTACGCCTCGACGTAGGTGAAGCCGTTGGCCAGGGTGAAGGCCAGCTGGCTGACGGGGTTCGCGCCGGCCTCGGCGATGTGGTAGCCGGAGATGGACACCGAGTAGAAGTTGCGGACCTTCTGCTCGATGAACCACTCCTGGATGTCGGCCATCATCCGCAGGGAGAACTCGGTGGAGAACAGGCAGGTGTTCTGGCCCTGGTCCTCCTTCAGGATGTCGGCCTGCACCGTGCCCCGCACGTTCGCCAGGGCGTGCGCACGCAGGCCGGCCGTCTCCTCGGGCGAGGGGTCGCGGCCCTCGGTGGCGCGGAAGTGGTCGATCCGCTGGTCGATGACGGTGTTGAGGAAGAACGCCAGGACGGTGGGCGCGGGTCCGTTGATCGTCATGGAGACCGAGGTGGTCGGCGCGACCAGGTCGAAGCCGTCGTAGAGCGCCTTCATGTCCTCCAGCGTGGCCACGGAGACGCCGGAGGTGCCGACCTTGCCGTAGACGTCGGGGCGTTCGTCCGGGTCGCGGCCGTACAGGGTGACCGAGTCGAACGCGGTGGACAGGCGGGTGGCCGGCTGGCCCTCGGAGAGCAGCTTGAAGCGACGATTGGTGCGGAACGGATCGCCCTCGCCGGCGAACATCCGCGCCGGGTCCTCGCCGTCGCGTTTGAAGGGGAACACCCCGGCGGTGAAGGGGAAGTGGCCGGGCAGGTTCTCGCGGCGCCAGAAGTTCACCAGCTCCCCGTGGTCGGTGAACCGGGGCAGCGCGACGCGCCGGACCTTGTTCCCCGACAGTGACTCGCGGGTCAGCCGGGTACGGATCTCCTTGTCCCGGACCTTCACGACCTGTTCGTCACCGGAGTACGAGGCCACGACAGCGGGCCAGTTCGTGATCCGCTCCACGATGTCGTGCGGGAGCTGCCTGCGGGCGTCGTCGAGCAGTGACCGCACGTTCCCGGCGTCGGAGCCCGCCTCGACCAGTTCGGCGCTGACCAGGTCCAGACGCTGCGCCCGCCGGGCCGCCTCGGCCAGCCGCTCGGTCTCGGCGTGGTACGCGCGGACCGTGTCCGTGACCTCGGCGAGGTAGCGCACCCGGCCGGCGGGGACCACCTGGCGGATGCCGGAGGAGTGGCGGACGTCGACCGGCGCCGTCGTGCCCTCGGACAGCGGCAGCCCCTTCTCGGCCAGCGCGGCCTTCAGATGCTGGTGGAGCGCGGTGACCCCGTCGTCGTTGAAGGTCGCCGCGGAGGTGCCGTACACCGGCATGTCCTCGGGCCGCATGCCGAACGCCTCGCGGTTGCGGACCAGTTGGCGGCCCACGTCCCGCAGCGCGTCCTTGGCGCCGCGCCGCTCGAACTTGTTGATCGCGACGACGTCGGCGAAGTCGAGCATGTCGATCTTCTCCAACTGCGAGGCGGCGCCGAACTCCGGTGTCATCACATACAGGGAGGTGTCGACGAACGGGACGATCGCCGCGTCGCCCTGTCCGATGCCCGGGGTCTCCACGATCACCAGGTCGAACCCGGCGGCCTTGACCACGTCGATCACGTCGGTGAGGTGCTCGGGCAGTTCGCGGCTGCCGCGGGTGGCCAGGCTCCGGAAGAAGACCCGGTTGCCGTCCAGGGAGTTCATGCGGATCCGGTCACCGAGCAGGGCGCCGCCGCCCCGGCGGCGGGTCGGGTCGACCGCGATCACGGCGATGCGCAGCTTGTCCTGCTGGTCGAGGCGGAAGCGGCGCACCAGTTCGTCGGTCAGCGAGGACTTCCCCGAACCGCCGGTGCCGGTGATGCCGAGCACCGGCACGGTGCGTGCCGCCGCGGCACCCCGCAGCTGCCCCAGGAGATCCGGGGGCAGCTTGCCGAGTTCGGCGCCGGTGAGGGCGCGGGCGATCGCGAACCGGTCGCCCGCGAGGACGCCGGCCGCGTCGGCCGCCCCGCTGTCCCAGAGGTCGAAGTCGCAGTCCCTGATCACCGAGTTGACCATCCCGGCCAGGCCCATGCGCTGGCCGTCCTCCGGGGAGAAGATGGTGACCCCGCTGTCGCGCAGCCGGGCGATCTCCTCGGGCACGATCACCCCGCCCCCGCCGCCCACCACCCGCACATGCTCCGCTCCGTGCCGGCGCAGCGACTCGACCAGGTACTCGAAGTACTCCACGTGCCCGCCCTGGTAGGACGAGACCGCCACACCGTGGGCATCCTCCTCCAGCGCCGCGTCCACGACCTCCCGCACCGACCGGTTGTGTCCGAGGTGGATCACCTCCGCGCCCTGGGACTGGAGGATGCGCCGCATGATGTTGATCGACGCGTCGTGACCGTCGAACAGGGCCGAAGCGGTGACCAGGCGGACGGGGTGCACAGGTCGGTGCAGGTCGCTCATGGGGGCCTTCCCGGGCGGGATGGAGGAACGCTGGCGAGAGAGATACTAGGACGTCCTAGTAAATTGCCGGAAGGGGGGATGACGTGAGCAGCGGCACAGGGGCGGTGTGCGCGGCCAACTGCCCCCGCCCGCTCACAGGTCGAGGACGAGGCGGGGCCCGCACGAGCGGGAGACGCAGATGAGCATGGTGTCGCCGGCGGCCCGCTCGTCCTCGGTGAGCAGCGAGTCGCGGTGGTCGGGATCGCCGTCGAGGACATCGGTCTCACAGGTGCCGCAGGTGCCCTCCCGGCAGGAGGAGGCCACCTCGACGCCCGCCTTCTCCACCGCTTCGAGCACCGAGCGGTCCGGCGGCACGGTGAGGGTGAGCCCGGAGCGGGCGAGTTCCACCTCGAAGGCCTGGGCGGGGCCGGCCCCCGCCGTCTCGACCGGGGCGAACCGCTCGACGCCCAGCGTCCCCGGGGGCCAGCCCTCGCACTGTTCCCGCAGGGCCCGCAGCAGGGGTTCGGGACCGCAGGCGTGCACCAGGGTTCCCGGCTCGGGCGGGCCGAGGAAGGCGGCGAGGTCCAGCAGGCCGTACTCGTCCTGGGGACGGATCAGCACACGGTCCCCGTACGGGGCGAGACGGTCCAGGAACGCCATGGAGGTGCGGGTGCGACCGCCGTACAGCAGTCGCCAGTCGGCTCCCGCGGCGTCGGCGGCCTCGACCATGGAGAGGACGGGCGTGATGCCGACACCGCCGGCGACGAACAGCTGACGTGCGGCGGGCCGCAGCGGGAAGTTGTTCCGGGGGCCGCGCACGCGGACGGTGGAGCCTTCGCGCAGGTGGTCGTGGACATGGGCGGAGCCGCCACGGCCGCGCGGCTCGCGCAGCACGGCGATCTGCCACACCTCGCGCTCTTCCGGGCGCCCGCACAGGGAGTACTGACGGATCAGGTCGCCGTCGGCACCGTCCAGGAGCACGTCGATGTGGGCGCCCGGCGTCCAGGACGGAAGTGTCCCGCCGTCCGGGCGGCGCAGGGTGAGGGAGACGACGCCGTCGGCGGCGGGGGTACGGCTCGCCACGGTGAGGACCGTCTCGGTCGGCGGCAGTTGGTCGTTCATGGTGCGTCCACTTTCGGGGTTCAGGCCTGTGCCGGCACGTGCAGCAGCAGCGCGTCGCCCTGGCCGCCGCCCCCGCACAGGGCCGCCGCTCCGCTGCCGCCGCCGCGTCGCCGCAGCTCCGCCGCGAGGGTCAGTACCAGGCGGGCGCCCGTCATGCCAACCGGATGGCCGAGCGCGATGGCACCGCCGTTGACGTTCACCTTCTCCAAGGGGATCTCCAGCTCTCGGACGGAGGCGAGGGCCACTCCGGCGAACGCCTCGTTGATCTCGAACAGATCCAGGTCGGCGGCCTTCAGGCGGCCGTCCCGGGACAGGGCGTCGAGGACCGCGCCGGCCGGCTGGACCAGCAGGGAGGGGTCGGGACCGGCGACCGTGCCGTAGGCGCCGATCTCGGCGAGCGGCGTCAGGCCCTCCCGCCGGGCGCGTTCCGCGCTCATCACGACGACCGCCGCGGCGCCGTCGGAGAGCTGGGAGGAGTTGCCCGCGGTGACGGTGCCCCCACGGGAGAACGCCGGCTTCAGACGGCCGAGGCTCTCGGCCGTGCTGTCCGGCCGTACGCCCTCGTCGGTGTCCACCACCGTCTCGCCGCGCCGTCCCGTCACCGTGAACGGGGCGATCTCCTCGCGCAGCGCGCCGGACTGCCGGGCGCGGGCGGCCCGTTGGTGGGAGAGCGCGCTGTACTCGTCCTGCTCCGCGCGGGTCAGGGCGTACGGCTGCTGGTACCGCTCGGTCGCCGCGCCCATGGAGACACCGTCGAAGGCGCAGACGAGGGCGTCGCGGTCGAGGGCGTCCTCGACCGCGGTCGCGCCGTACTTCCAGCCGGTACGCGCTCCGCGCAACAGGTGCGGGGCGCCCGACATGGACTCCATGCCGCCCGCCACGACCACCTCGTGACGGCCGGAGGCGATCATGAGGTCGGCCAGGGCGATGGCGTGCAGACCCGACAGACAGAGCTTGTTGACGGTGCTCGCGGGCACGGAGAACGGGACTCCGGCGCGGATCGCGGCCTGCCGTGCCGGATTGGGGCCGGCCCCGGCCTGGACGACATGGCCGAGGACGACGGCTTCGACCGCGGCCGGGTCCAGGCGCGCGGCGGCCAGCGCCGCGCTGATGGCGTGGGCGCCGAGGTCGACGGCGGAGACGGCGCTCAGGGCACCCATCAGTCTGCCGATGGGTGTTCTGGCGCCGGAGACGATGACGGATCCGGGCATGCCGGGGCCTCCTGGAGGAGTGGGGCGGTCGGGCCTGGGGAGCGGGGAGGGTCAGGCGACCGCGTCGACGGCACGCTCGGCGATCATGTGGGCCGTCTCGTTCACCGAGTGCGGGACGATCCGGCCGCCCGGCAACCGCCGCACCCGGCAGATCGACGTGTAGCCGGGGTGGAACCAGAACATCCTCGGCAGGCCGAGCACCGTCGCCAGATAGGTGTTGGTGATGCCGCCGTGGCACACGGCCGCGACCCGCCCGCCGGGATGGGCGTCGAGAATGGTGGCCATGGCCCGTCCCGCACGCGCGCGGAAGGCGTCCCAGTCCAGATCGGGCACGAAGTCCTCGTACCGCCCCTCGGCGAGGGCCGCCGCCCGCGGATCGTCCGAGCCGATCTGCTCCGGCGGGGTGTAGGGGTGCGAGACGTCCGTGTCCCACTCGCGCAGGTCGTCCAGCACGGTCGCGGTCATGCCGGTGAGCCGTTCCAGGGGTGCCACCGTCTCGCGGGCGCGCCGGAACGGGCTGGTGTACAGGGCGTCGATGTCCTCGGACCCGAGCCAGGCGGCGAGGCGCTCCGCCTGGGCGGCGCCCTCCGGCGACAGCCCCGGGTCGTACACGCCCGCCAGGGGGAGGCCGTGCCGGATGAGGAGGAGTTCGGTCATGGGTGGTCCTTCGTGGGAAAGGTCGGCGGGGCCGGCGCGGGGCGGGGCGGGCGGAGTCGGGCGGCGGGCGGGACGGAGGCCGTGACGCTCGAACGGTCGTCGTCGGCCCCGCTCAGCCCGCGATGGTCCGCTCGGAGTGCCAATAGGGGCGGCGCATCGCGCGTTTGTCGAGCTTGCCCATCGCGTTGCGCAGCAGCTCCGGGACGAACTCGTACGCCTTCGGGCACTTGTAGGCGGCCAGTCGTTCGCGGCAGAACCGGTCCAGGTCCTCGGCCGGCGGCTCGTCGGCGCCCGCCACGACCAGCGCCCGCAGCGACTCTCCGAAGTCCGGGTCGGGCACCCCGATGACCGCGACCTCGGCGACCGCCGGGTGCTGCCGCAGCACCTCCTCGCTCTCCGCCGGGTACAGGTTGACGCCGCCGGAGACCACGACGTCGGCCGCCCGGTCGGTGATGAAGATGTAGCCGTTGGCGTCGACGTAGCCGATGTCGCCGAGGGTGAAGACGCCGGGGGAGAGGTAGGCGGACTTCGTCTTCTCCGGGTCCGCGTGGTAGCGCACCCCTCGCTCCTCGGGTGCGCGGAAGGCGAGCAGTCCACGCTCGCCGGGCGCCAGCGGCCGCCCGTCGTCACCGGTGACCACCACCTCGAACGGGGGCTGGGCGCGTCCCACCGAGCCGGGGTGCTCCAGCCACTCGGTGCTGCTGATCCGGGCCACGGTGCCCGCCTCGCTGGCGCCGTAGGACTCCGTCAGCACCGGACCGAACCACTCGATCATGGCCCGCTTGACGTCCGGCGGACACGCGGAGCCCGTGTGGGAGACCTGAGTGAGGCTGGAGACGTCGTACCGGGCACGTACCTCGTCCGGCAGGGCGAGCAGCCGTTGGAAGTGGGTGGGCACCATGACGGTGGAGGTGACCCGCCACTTCGCGACCCGGCTCAGGAAGATCGCCGGGTCGTATCTGCCGAGTACGACCACCTGCCCGCCGGCCGCGAGGTGCCGCAGCGACGTCAGCGCCGCGTTGTGCTGGAGCGGGCCGCACACCAGGTGCGGCCCCGGCGGGAACCCGGGCCGGACGGCGATCGCGGCCAGATACGCGGCGCTGTCGGCGACCGGGCCGCTCACCCAGCGCACCTCGGTGCCACGCGCCCGGCCGGTGGTGCCCGAGGTGTAGACGAGGGGCGGCCGGGCGGGCCGGCCCGCCGGAAGGGTCCGTCCGGCGGGCGTGGCCGCCAGCCACAGGTCCCAGTCGAAGGCGTGCCCGATCGCCGTGGTTCCGTGCATCACCAGCGGCAGCCCCAGTTCCCTCGCCGCGTCCAGGGCGGCACCCGCCCCGGCGGGACCGGCGATGATGCCGGTCGCCCCCGCGTCGATGATCTGGTCCACCAGCTCACCCGGCGTCAGATGCCGGGACGTGGCCACGGTCCCCACCCCGGCGCGCAGTCCGGCCAGATGGGCCACGACCGTCGGGACGGCGTTGTCGCCCAGGACGACGACCCGGTCGTGAGGGCCTGGGGCGATCTCCAGCAGCCGCGCCGCGGCCCGCTCCACCTGGTCGGCGAGAGCGGACCAGGACAGCACTTCCCAGTCGTCCACCAGGGCGGGTTCGTCCGGGGTCTCCCGGGCGCGACGGTCGAATGGCAGCAGCGACATGGCTCCTCCGGCGACTCCTCGGTCCTCTCCCGCGTTCAGGGGAGAGGCGATGCCGAGACTGTAGCGTTTATCAAGAAAGTGCGGAACACTCTGCTCCAAGCCGACCGCATTCACGCATGCTCAAGCAGATGGTTCGGATGCCTTCCGGTCGTCGTTACTGCAACTTCCGTCTGGTAAGTGCCGTCTCAAGGAGGAGCCATGTCCCAGCCCGACACGGACACATGGCGCACAGCGGTCCGACAGTGGCTGACCACCGTCCTCGAACCGGCGCGACCGACGAGGACCGATGCCGAGGCCGCCGGCCTCGCGGTGTTCCACAACCTTCCCGAGGACGAGGAGCGCCTGCTGCTGGAGCGTTGCCGCGCCTACCAGCGCGCCCGCTTCGACGCCGGGTACCAGGCGCTGACCCTCCCTCGTGACAAGGGCGGCGCCGGCCTGACCGCCGCCCACGCGGCGGCCTTCGCCGAGGAGGAGTCGGCCTTCGACGTACCGCCGTCCACCGAACTGATCAGCGTCACGGTGCGCCTGGTCGCGATGGCCGTGTCCCTGTTCGGCACACCCGAGCAACGCCAGGAGCACGCACGCGCGTTCCTGCGTACGGACCTGCTCGCCTGCCAGCTCTTCAGCGAGCCCGGCGCCGGCTCCGACCTGGCCGCGCTGCGCACCCGGGCCCGGCGGGAAGGCGAGGAGTGGGTGATCGACGGACAGAAGGTGTGGACCTCCGGGGCGCAGTTCGCCGAGTACGGCCTGCTGCTCGCCCGCACCGATCCCGAGGTCGTCAAACAGGCGGGCATCACCGCCTTCCTGGTCCCGATGGACGCCCCCGGCGTGGAGGTGCGCCCCATCCGGCAGATGAGCGGCGGCGCCTCCTTCAACGAGGTCTTCCTCAGCGGGGTCCGCGTCCCGGACCGGCTCCGCGTCGGGCGCCCGGGCCAGGGCTGGGAGGTCGCCACCGCCACCCTCGGCTTCGAACGGACGGCCTCCGGCAGCGGCAACCGCCGCAAGGGCGGCACCTTCACCGACGTTCTCGCCCTCGCCCGCTCGCTCGGCCGCACCGACGACCCACTGGTCCGTCAGCACCTCGCCGACCTGTACGTCCGTACCGAACTGCGCGCCGCCACGGTGGACCGTGTCGCCCGCGCGAGCGCCTCCGGCGGCCGGCCCGGCCCCGAGGCGTCGCTCACCAAGCTGATGGCCTCCGACCTGCTCACCCGCACCGGGCAGGTCGCCGCCGAACTCATGGGCGCCCGGATCAGCGCCGACACGGGAGAGTCGGGCACGTTCGCCTGGACCGAGCACCTGCTCGGCGCCCCGGGCTACCGGCTCGCCGGAGGCACCGACCAGATCCAGCGCAACCTCATCGGCGAGCGCGTACTGAAGCTTCCGCCGGAACCGCGCGTGGACCGGGTGCCGTTCTCGCAACTCCCCGGCAACTGAGACCCCTTGGGCCTTCGGCCCGTCCGGCAAGCACACGTTCGGCAATCACAGAGGAGTGACATCGATGGATCTGGGACTGACAGGCGCGAAGGCGCTGGTGACAGGCGCGAGCCGGGGCATCGGCCGGGCGATCGCCGGCACCCTGGCGGCCGAGGGCTGCGCGCTGGCGCTGTGCGCCCGGGGCGAGGAGGCGCTCGCCAAGGCCGCGGCCGAACTGCGCGGCGAGGGAGCGACGCTGTTCGCCGAGCCGGTCGACGTCACCGACCCGGCCGCGCTCACGGGCTTCGTGGAGCGCGCGGCCGGTGAACTGGGCGGCCTGGACCTGCTGGTGTCCAACGTGTCGGCGGGCAACGTCAAGGGCCCCGACGCGTGGGAGGCGAGCCTGCGCGGCGACCTGATCCCGTTCGCGAGACTGGTCGAGGCGGCCCTGCCCCACCTGGAGGCCTCGGAGCGGGCCGCAGTGGTCGCCATCGGCACCACCAACGCCTCCGACACCGCCCGCCCCGCCGGCGCCAACTCCTACTCCGCGCTGAAGGCCGCCGTCGTCCAGCACGCCTCAGCCCTCGCGCACGCCCTCGCGCCGAAGGGCATCCGCGTCAACACCGTCTCACCCGGCCCGATCGACTTCCCAGGCGGCGCCTGGGAGACCATCCGCACCAGCCGGCCGGAGGTGTACGAGGAGGTCCTCGCCAAGCTGCCGATCGGCCGCTACGGCACGGCGGAGGACGTGGCCGCCGCCGTGGCGTTCCTGCTCGGGCGGACCGGCTCCTTCTGCGTCGGCGTCAACCTCGTGGTGGACGGCGGGCTGCTGACCCGCGTCCAGTACTGAGCCGTGGCGGGCCCGGCCGGCCGGCTGGACGCCGTACTGGTGTGCGGCGGGAGATGGCACGACGTCGACTACGCGCGGCTGCGGCTGCTGGAACTGCTCGGTGAGCATCCGCGGGTGCGTACGTCGGTCTTCCAGGACTACGACTGTGCCGCCGCGCTGGAGGCGGCCGATCTGCTGGTGACCTACACCTGTGACGTCCGGCCCCGCCCGGCCCAGCGGGAGGCGCTGGCACGGTTCGTCGAAAGGGGCGGGCGCTGGCTCGCCCTGCACGGCACCAACGCGGTGATCGACCCGCCCGCCCACGGCGGACCACGGGTCTTCACCACCCCCCGGCTCCTCGGCGACCTGGCGGCCGTGCTCGGCAGCCAGTTCCTCGCCCATCCGCCGATCGAGCCCTACGAGGTGCGGGTGACCCGGCCCGGCCATCCGCTGGTCGCCGGAATCGAACCGTTCACGGTCAGCGACGAGCTGTACGTGTGCGAGCTGCACGGGGAGCTGGAGGTGCTGCTGCACGCCGAGTTCACGGGACCGTGCCGGGGTTTCGCCGAGGGCGACACGGCGGCTCAGGACGACGCGCCGAGGCCGGTGCTGTATCTCAAGCGGCATGGTCTCGGCGAGGTCTGCTACTTCACCCTCGGCCACTGCCGGGGCCGCCACGACATGCAGGACCTCGGCGTGGCGGACACCGGGCGGGTGGACCGGGGACCGTGGGAGACACCGGAGTTCATGACGGTGCTGCGGCGCTGTGTAGGACGGGTGGTGGTGGGGGCGGAGAGCCCGGTGAGCGACTGATCGCGACGACGAGGGGGCGGTGGGGGAAGTCGCCCCCGCCGCCCCTACCCGTCCGGCAACGCCCCGAGACCGGTGGCCCACCCCCGCTCAGCCGTGCGGCAGCACCACCGCGCGGCCGTTGATCCCACCCGCGTGCAGGCGCTCGTACGCGACCGGTGTCTCCTCCAGGGAGAAGGTCTCCACATGGGCGGAGACGAGCCCCTGACGCGCCAGCTCGACGACCTCCATCAGCTCCACGCGGCTGCCCCAGTAGGGGAACGTCGCGGACACCTCGAACGGCAGACCGCCGCCGAAGCCGACCGCCAGCGTGCCCCCGCCGAGGCCGACGATGGTCACATCGCCCTCCACCGCCACCGACGCGGCGGCGACGGCCAGCGTGGCCGCCGCTCCCACGAAGTCCAGCACCACCTCCGCTCCCACCCCGCCGGTGAGCTCCCGGATCCGTCCGGCCGCCGCGTCGTCGGAGAGCAGCGCCTCATGCGCGCCGACGGTCGTCGCCAGCTCCAGCTTCTCCTTGCTCACGTCGAGGGCCACCACCCGGGCCGGCGTCAGCGCGCGCAGCAGCTGCACGGCCAGATGGCCGAGCCCCCCGACGCCGATCACGACCGCCGTACTGCCCGGCACCAGCTTGGGCAGCGACTTCGCGATCGCGTGGTACGGCGTCAGCCCGGCGTCGGTGAGCGGTGCCGCCTGCACCGGGTCGAGCCCGTTCAGCGGCACCAGATGGCGGGGCGAGTCCACCAGCATGTACTCGGCCAGGGCGCCGGGTCGGCCGAGCCCGGGCGGCACGATGCCGAGCCCGGCGGCGTGCGGACAGCAGTTCTCCTTGCCCTGCCCGCACGTGCGGCAGCGACCGCAGCCCCACGGCCCGTACACCGCCACCGCGTCACCCTCCGTCAGCCCCTCGACCCCGCTGCCCACCGCCGCGACGGTGCCGGCCCCCTCATGGCCGAGCGTCATCGGCAGCGCGTACGGGAACTGCTCCTCGGGCCAGCCCATGACCGCGAGGTCGGAGTGGCACAGCCCTGCCGCCGTCACCTTCAACAGCACCTGACCCGGGCCGGGTTCGGGCACCGGGACCTCGACGACCTCGGGCGCCTGTCCCACCTTCCGGTACTGCACAGCCTTCATCATTCCTCGTTCTCCTTACTGGGGGCAGGCGCTGCGGCGCCCTCCGTGGGAGCCTCGGGGGCGACACCCGAGGGCGTCCCCGTCCGGCGCCGCAGGACGGCCGGCAGGGTGATCCGGCCACCCGTCAGGACCAGCGCGACGATGAGGACCGAGCCGGTGAACAGGCTGGCGGCCCACGGCGCGCTGGTGGCGAGTCCGAGTCCGGTGACGCCGGTACCGAGCAGCAGGACGGCGAGCACCGTCCCCCAGGCGTTGAAGCGTCCGGCGCGCAGCTGCGTCGCCCCGACGAAGGCCGCGGCGTAGGCCGACAGCAGATACGGGGTGCCCGCGGTCGGCGATCCCGATCCGACGGACGACGCGAAGACGACGCCGGCCGCGCCGGAGAGCAGCGCGGAGGTCACCAGGGTCAGGAACCGCAGCCGGTCGGTGCGCACCCCCTGCAGCCGTGCAGCGTCGGCGTTGAAGCCGGTCGCGTACAACCGGCGCCCGGTGGCGGTGTGTTCCAGCAGGAACCAGATGGCCACGGCGGCGAGCAGCAGATACAGCACCGGCAGCGTGATACCGCCCGCGTCCAGCTGGGCGATGCTCGCGAACGGCTCGGCCAGCAGTTGTACGCCGGTGATGGAGCTGTCGTTGGTGACCATGGTGATCAGCGACTGGATCAGCGCGCCGGTCGCCAGGGTGGCGATGAACGAGTCGACACGCAGCACCACGACGACGATGCCGTTGACGACCCCGATCAGCAGTGCGGCGGTCATCGCCAGGGCGATCGAGGCGGCGGGGCCGAGTCCGGCGGTGACCAGGAAGTAGGCGGTCAGCACGCTGGTGAGCGACATGGTGTACGCGACCGAGAGGTCGAAGACCCGGGCGGCCAGCGGCGGAACGACGCTGAGGGCCACCAGCCCGGCCACGGCGTTGCCGTTGAGCACCTGCTTGACCGTGGTGGCGGTCGGGAACGTCTCCGGTGCCCAGACGGAGAAGAGCACGGCGATGACCAGCCACACGTACACGGCGCCGATGTTCCGGAACGACAGGGCGGCCGCTACCCGCCGGACCGGTGCGGCCGGGACGAGCCCGGCGGGCCGGTGCGGCGCGGGCGGCCTGAGCGCCGCCGGCCGGGTCGGGATGGATGTCATGTCGCTCGGTTCCTTCCAGGACTCATGTCACTCGCTTCCTTCCGAGGCTCATGTCACTCGGTCCCTTCCATGGCGTGCACCAGCGCCGGCTCGGTGATGTCGCGACCGCCGAGTTCCCGTACGATCCGGCCCTCCCGCACCACCAGGACACGCGTGCACAGCGCCAGCAGGTCCTGGGTGTCGGAGGAGGAGACGATGACGCCCATGCCCTCGCTCGCCTGACGCTCTATCAGGTCGTACAGCTGCAGACGGGTGGCGATGTCGACGCCCGCCGTGGGTTCGCACAGCGCCAGCACCGGCGGGCGCTGTGCCAGACAGCGGGCCATGACGACCTTCTGCTGGTTGCCGCCGCTGAGCGTGGTGATGCGGGCCCCGCGGCCCGCCGTGCGCACCCCGACCCGCTCGATCCAGTCCTCGGCGAGGGCCGACTCGCGGCGCCGGTGCAGCCGTCCGCCCCGGGCGCGGAGCCGCCGCAGGAGGGGGAGCGTGAGGTTCTCGCCGACCGAGAAGTCGCCGATCACCCCCTCGGCCGTCCGGTCGGCGGGGACCAGGGGCAGGCCCAGCCCACCGGCGCGGCGCGCGTCGGTCCAGCGTTCGGAGCGCTCCGGCAGCCGCAGCCTGCCGCTCACCCGTCCGGCGTGGGCGCCGCACACCGCGTACGGCACGATCTCGTGGCCGGAGCCGACCAGCCCGGTGATGCCCAGCCGTTCACCCCCGGCGAGGTCGAAGCCGATGCCCCGCAGGGGGCCGGCCCACAGGTCGCGGACCTCCAGTACGGCCGCGTCGGTGCCGGGCCGGGGAGCCGGGTGGTGGTCGGTCTCCGTCTCCTCGCCCGCCATCAGCTCCGCCAGCGAGCGCGGGGTGAGTTCGTCGACCCGGCGCGTGGCGATCCGGCGCCCGCCGCGGATCACGCTGACCCGGTCGGCGAGCGCGAAGATCTCGTCCATCCGGTGCGAGACGTACAGCACGCCGGCGCCGGCGTCACGGATCTCCCGCACGATGTCGAAGAGCCTGGCCACCTCACCGGGCGGCAGTACGGCGGTGGGTTCGTCGAGCACCAGGACCCCGCGGCGGCCCTCCCAGCCCTGGAGCGCGGCGGCGATGGCCACCACCGCGCGCTGCACGGGGGTGGCCGCCGTCAGGGGTCGGCGTACGTCGATGCCGAGGCCGAACCGTTCGACCAGCGCGGTCGTGCGCCGCTCCATCTCCGGCCAGCGGATGTTGCCGAGGGCCGTGCGGGCGAAGCCACGGCTGAGCGCGAGGTTGTCGATGGCGCTCAACTCGCCCACCAGCCCCAGCTCCTGGTGGACGAAGCGGAGCCGGTCGTGCCGGGAGGCGGTGACCTGCCCGAGGTCGAACGGCTCGCCGTCGAGTTCGGCGACCGCTCCCGGCTCCGCGTGGTGGTACCCGGCGAGGATCTTGATGAGGGTGGACTTGCCGGAGCCGTTGGGGCCGATCAGGGCATGGATCTCGCCCTGCGCGACCTCCAGGTCGACGTCCTTCAGGGCCTGGGTGCCGCCGAATCTCTTCGACAGGGCGGACACCCGGAGCACCGGCCCGGTCAACTCAGGCCCCACAGCGCCTTGAACTGCGCCTGGTAGTCCTCGACGATCGGGAAGTCGCCGTCGGCCGAGGGCAGGTTGTCCTTGGTGACGAGCATGTTGGGCAGCTTCGCCTTCTGGTCCACGTCCATGGGCTGGCCGGTGAAGTGCCGGGCCAGCGCGTCGACCTGGAGCCAGGCCGTCTCGTGCGAGTTCAGCGCCATCGCGCCGTCGGTGAGACCGCTCTGGATGTACTGGTAGTTCTGCGCGTCACCGACGTTGACGACGATGTGCTTGCCGGTGAGGCCGGCGGTCTTCAGCGCGGCCGGAACGCCCACGTTGAGCAGGCCGAGGGAGAAGACGACATGGGTCACCTTCGGGTGCGACCGGAGGTAGGACACCACGCGGTCGGGCATGTCCTTGCCCACCGCGGTGATCGGCACATCGACCTGGTCCAGAGGGCAACCGTCGCACCACTTCTCGTACTTGGTGGCGAAGGAGTCCTTGACGGGCTTGAGGATCGTGTAGGCCGGGAGATCGAAGTAGACGGTGTTCGCCTTGGCGCCGCTGTTCGACACCACCCACGAGGCGAGCATCTCGCCCTGGACGGCGACGTCGTCCGGGCCGTTACTGAGCAGGGAGATGCCGTCGCCGAGCAGGTCGTCGGCGTTCGACTGGAGGACGGGGATCTCGGCGGCCTTCAGCCGGGCCAGCTGCTTGGCGTAGACGGCGCGCGGGAAACCGGAGGCGATCACGGCGTCCGGCTTGTCGCGCAGGGCCTGCTCGTAGGCGGCCTGGACGGACTCCGGCGTCCCCTGGGTGGCGATCTGCTTCACCTTCCAGCCCAGCTCCTCGGCGGCCTCGGTGAAGAAGTCGGCGAGGTCCTTGCAGGACTGGACGCCGCACAGGATGAAGTCGATCTCCTTGCCCTTGGGGATCTTCTTGCCGACGGGCTCGGTGACGGGGATCGTGGCCGGGCGCTCGGAGAACTTCTTCAGCGCCGCGCGGGCCGCCGTCAGGCCGGGCGAGTCGGGTGCCGCCGCCTGTGAGCTGCCGGCGGCCGGAGTGGAGTCGGTACCGCAGGCCGCCAGGCCCAGCAGGGCGGTGACGGACACGAGCGCGGTGAGGGCGCGGCGGACCGCGCGACCGGGTGTGGAACTCATCGTCGAGTACTCCCGTGGTGTGGCGCCTGCGCTGCCGCGGTCCGCGTCGCTCCGCGAACGCGGCAGTCGGCTTCGGTCAGGCGGATCCCTGTGCCGCCCGGGACGGGACGGCGCGGATGGGGGCTTGAGGGGAAGCGGGCTGCGTCGGTCGCCGGCGTGGGGCACGGCGCGGGCCGTCGGGTGATCCCGCGGCGTTGTGCCCGGGACGAGCGAAAGCCGACCCGGACGAGAAACTTATGAGGCACTACAGCCTCAAGTGCGTCGGAGTGTGACATGCCCCGGCGGGATTGGGGAGGGGGTCGTCGCGGAAAATTCCAGGCCCGGCGGCGATTTCCGCGATGACCTCGCGCTATGTGGCCCGCTCCATCGTCATGAGTGTTGCTCCCGGCCATGGCAGCTAACTACACTCACTCTAAAGTTTCTGCCGGAGGAGAGATGATGGACGAAACGTCGGAGTCGGGCACCGCACGGTGCCCAGGGCCCAGCGTCCAGGACTACCTCGACCAGGACAGCCGGCCTGTTCCCGCCGCCCTGCGATTCGAGCGGAACGATCACCTCGGCAGCGAGGACATCGACACCACCCGCTTCACCTCCCGCGAGTGGGCCGAACGCGAGATGCGGCAGGTGTGGCGGCGCGTCTGGCAGTTCGCCTGCCTGGAGAGCGAGATCCCCGAGGTCGGCGACCACGAGATCTACGAGATCGGCGACGACTCGTTGATCGTCGTGCGCACCGCCCCCGAGGAGATCCGCGCCTTCGTCAACGTGTGCCTGCACCGCGGCCGCAAACTGCGCACCGCCGGCGGCAACGTCGGCGAGTTCCGCTGCCCCTTCCACGGCTTCGCCTGGAACCTCGACGGCACCATGCAGAGCCCGCCGTGCGCCTGGGACTTCCCGCACGTCGACCCGGAGAAGTTCGCGCTCCCCGAGGCCCGGGTGGCCACCTGGCGCGGCTTCGTCTTCATCAACATGGACCCCTGCGCGGAGTCCTTCGACAGCTACCGCGGCACCTTCGACGACTACTACATCTGGCCGCTGGAGAACCGCTACAAGTCGCTGCACATCGCCAAGGTGCTGCCCTGCAACTGGAAGATCGCGCAGGACGCGTTCATCGAGTCCTTCCACGTGATCGCGACCCACCCGCAGATGCTGCCGTGGCTCGCCGACGCCAACTCCCAGTACGACGTGATGGCGGACCAGCCGAACTGGAACCGGATGATCAACATCCAGGGCGCGCCCAGCCCGCACGTGGCCGACTCCGTCACGGAGGAGGACGTACTGGAGACCTTCTACGACTCGCGCGCGTTCTACTCGGCGGCCCAGGGCCGCGACCTGGTACGGGGAGAGGGGGACGAACTGCCCGCGATCCCGCCCGGCGGCACCGCCCGCCAGGTCCTCGCCCAGCGGATGCGCGCGCAGCTGGCGGCCACCTCAAGCCAGGACTTCTCCCGGACCCCCGACACCGAACTGCTGGACGCCATCAACTACCTGCTGTTCCCCAACTTCAACCCGTGGGGCGGCGCCAAGTCCAACATCATCTACCGGTTCCGGCCCCACGGCCTCGACCCGGACTCCTGCACCGCCGAGATCATCTTCATGTCGGCCCCGAAGGAGCCCGGCGAGACGCCGCCTCCGGCGAAGATCCGCTGGGTGCCGGAGGACATGCTCTTCGCGGACATCCCCGAACTCGGCGTGCTCGGACCCGTCTTCGACCAGGACTGCGAGAACCTGCCGTACGTCCAGCAGGGTCTGAAGGCCATGCGCAAGCCGGGCATCACCCTGGCCAACTACCAGGAGAGCCGTATCCGCCACTTCAACCGGACGCTCGACCACTGGATGGACAAGTGACCCACCGCGTCGCTGTCCGGCCCTCCGGCGAGGAACTCGAACTCCTCGACGGCGAGGACCTGTTCACCGCCGCCGGGCGGCTCGGCTACAGCTGGCCGACCCTCTGCGGCGGCAAGGGCACCTGCCGCACCTGCTTCGTCCGGATCGAGGAGGGCGCCGAGAACTGTTCCCCCGTGGACCCCCTGGAGCGCGAGGGCATCGAGGCCCTGCGCAAGCCGGTGGACGGCCTGACCCGGCTCGCCTGCCGGCTCCGGGTCGAGGGCCCGGTGACCGTGACCAAGCGCGGCGTACGCCGCCGAGTGCAGGAGTGAGGCCCCATGTCCAAGCAAGTGATCCACCCACTGACCGGGCATGTGTACCGGCTCACCGAGGACGGTCTGGTCGAGGTGACCGACCCGAAGTCCGGCGCGCGGGGCGTCTTCGACTTCCAGGCCCGCTGGCAGTCGGGCGAACTGCGCCACGCCGACCTGCAGATGGCCGGCTGGGTGGGCCGGCTCGCCCGGCGTCGCGGTGCCGCGCAGCCGGAAGGGTGACCCGGTGACTCCCCGCACCACCCGGGTGGTCCGCCTGGTGCGCCGGCCCGACGGGGAGCCGGTGCCCGGTGACTTCGCCGTCGACGAACACCCGCTGCCGCCCCTCGGCGCGGGACAACTGCTCGTCCGCAACCTCTACATGAGCGTCGACCCGTCCATGCGCGGGCGGCTGGAGAGCACCGAGAAGCACTACACGCACAACTTCACCCCGGGCTCGCCGCTCGACGGCCGGGCTCTCGGGGTCGTCGAGGAGAGCCGCTGCCCGTCGGTGCCGGCGGGCTCCTTCGTGCGGCACCAACTGGGCTGGCGGGAGCGGGCCGTGCTGGACGCCGGAGACACCGACGGCGCGGATCGCATCGACCCGCGCCTCGCCCCGCTGCCCACCTGGCTCGGGCTGCTCGGCCAGACCGGATTCACCGCGTACGTCGGCCTGACCCGGATCGCCGAACTCCGCCCCGGCGACACCGTCTTCGTCTCCGCCGCGGCCGGGGCCGTGGGCACCGCCGCCGGCCAGTTCGCGCGCCTGCTGGGCGCGGAACGGGTCATCGGGACCGCCGGAGGGCCCGACAAGTGCGCCCTGCTGGTGAAGGAGTTCGGCTACGACGCCGCCGCGGACTACCGGACCGAACCGGTGCGCGAGGCGCTGGCCCGGCTGGCACCCGACGGTCTCGACGTCTACTTCGACAACGTCGGCGGTGAGCAACTGGCCGCCGCCCTGCACGCGCTGCGCACCGGTGGCCGGGTCGCCCTGTGCGGCATGATGTCGCAGTTCGGCGGCGAGCGACGGCCGGTGGACATCAACCAGTTGATCCAGGCCGTCCTCAAACGGCTGACGCTGCGCGGATTCATCGTCCGCGACCATGACGACTTGCGGCCGGAGTTCGAGCGACGGGTCGCGCACTGGCTGGCCGACGGCCGGATCACCGCGCGCGAGACGGTCGTGGACGGCCTGGAGAACGCCGCCGGCGCCCTGCTGTCCCTGCTGGACGGCGGCAACGTCGGCAAGATGCTGGTGCGGCTGGGCTGACTGACCCCGGTGAACTGAACGGCGCCCCCGTCGGGGGCGCCGTTCTCAGCGCATCGGCTGGGAGGCGGCGACGGTGTGCGCCGTCAGGGATACCCCCACGCGGGCCAGTCCCGCCACGGCCGCCCGGAACTCCTTGATGTGCGCGGTGGAGAAGTGCTCGTCGAGGGCCTGCTGCGAGGTCCAGTGCTCGTACACCCGGATGCGCCGCGTGTCGGTGGGGTCGGCGGTCATGGCGTAGTCCAGACAGCCGGGTTCCCGCTCGCGGGTGTGCCGGCCCAGCTCGACGAGGGCCGCCAGCATGGTGTCGCGGTCACCGGGCGCGTAGTCCATCCAGCCGGCAACGATGATTTCCTCGGCCACGGGGGTCCTTTCGCGGTCAAGTCGTCGGGCCCGCCGCCCCGGGCAGGGGAGCGGCGGGCCCTCAATGTGTCCTCAGACGCCGAGCGGCGCCGGGACGTCGTCCACGGAATCCACGGAGTCCACGGAGTCCACGGAATCCACGGAGTTCACGGTGACCGTGCCCCGGTCGCCGTCGACCGTGATCACCATTCCGTCCCGCAGCCGGCTCGTCCCGCCTTCGACGGAGATGACGGCCGGGATGCCCAACTCGCGACAGACCACGACGGCGTGACTGTTGAGCGCGCCCACGTCCACCACGGCCGCCCCGGCGACCAGGAACAGCGGGGTCCAGGCCGCGTCCGTGATCGGCGCGACCAGCACCTCTCCCGGCTCCAGCGCCTCGCACGAGGCCGGGTCGGTGACCACCCGCACCCTGCCGGTGTATGTGCCGTGGCTGCCGCCCACGCCGCTGAGCACAGCACCCTCGACCGCGGCCTCGGTGCGCTCCTCGGCGCGCCGCGGCCAGCCGTCGATCTCGGTCCGGGCGTCGTCGGCGATGAAGAACGGCGGCTCCAGCTCGTGCAGCCCGGCGTACTCCTCCAGCCGACGCGCGATGACCGGTCCGAACGGCTCCGGGGCGGCGACGTAGTCGTCGAGTTCGGTGTCCAGCAGCATCATCACGTCCTCCGGCTTCGCGAAACGCCCCGCCTCGACGCCCCGGCGGCCGAGCTCGCGCACCGCCATGCGGATCTCGTTGACGACGGTCACACAGTTCGCCTTGGTGCGCTCGCGGGCCGGGATCCACACCTGGGAGGCGTGCATGCCGGCGTCGAACATCGGCCGCGCGTCCTCGGGCAGCGCGGCCCGGATCTCCCGCGCGGTCCGCTCGCGCCGCCCGGTCAGACGAGCCCGCCGGGCGGCCGGGGAGTCGTCGGCGGGGCTGTGCCGGATGCGGTCGACCAGCGCCAGTGCCTGGACCGGCGCCGCCTCCCACGACAGCGCGTGGATGTCCCACTCGTTGGGACCGCGGTCGCCGGACATGGCCAGGAACTCCTCGAACGCGTCACGGAACGCCTTCACGTCCCCGATCGCCCCGTCGAGCGCCCGTTCCACGGCGGCCGGGCCCTCGTCGAACAGCGCGGTCAGCTCCGCCGAGGTCGCCACCTGGCGGGACAGGGTCCACAGCCCGTCCGAGGGGGAGGCCGAGTCGACGTCGCCGAGACCGCCGATGAGGTCCAGCATCGCGTCGGGGCGGTCCACGCTCGCGCACAGCGGTCCGAGGATCGCCGGCCCCACCGACGCGGGCAGCGACGACTCGACGTGCCGCTGGAAGGTCGTCTCCACGTCGTCCAGCAGGGAGCGTGCGTGCGTCACCAGTTCGGCGTCCGACAACCGGGCCAGGTCCGGCCGGTCGTGGCGCAGGCGGCGCAGCCGCTCCCGGTCGGCGTCGGCCTCCGGGAAGCTGGACTGGCCCAGCATCCGCTGGAGCGTGCCGCCGGCCTTGGCGGTCAGTTCCCCGTCCTGGTCGTCGGGGTGCGCCACGTACACCGGGGTGTCGGAGCGCTGGCCGACGAAGGCTGCGTCGATCTGGTCCGCCGTCTGCCCCATACGGATGCCGAACAGCCGCATGTGGGACAGGTTGAGGTAGAAGTAGCCGCCGAACATCCCGACGAACGGCGGTCGAGGGCCGGCCACCTCCTCCTCGCGGTAGATGCCGAAGCCGACGAAGCCCTTGCGCCAGCCGTGCAGGCCGCGCCCCCAGACCAGGGTCCAGCCCAGCGGGCTGGCCGGCTCCGGGAGGGTCTCGCCCGCGTTGGCCCGGGTGTAGTGCGGCAGCCGCTCACTGCGCTGCCAGTCCGTGATCCAGCTCTTCATGACCGAGGGTCTCCCGCCGTCCGTTCCCGTGCCTACCACTGCGCCGTACCGCCGTCGACGCTGATCAGCGTGCCCGTGATACCGGCGCCGACGTCGCTCGCCAGCAGCGAGGCGACGGCCGCGATCTGTTCCACGGTGGTGATCTCCTTGGTGGCGGCGTGCTCGGCGAACCGGCCCAGCCACTCCTCGTAGGAGATGCCCTCCGCCTCGGCCGCGGCCGGTCCGGCGGCCCGCATCAGGTCGGTGTCGACGGCGCCGGGGCAGATGGCGTTGCAGGTGATGCCCTGGGTGCCGTACTCGAAGGCGGTCGCCTTGGTCAGTCCGTGGATCGCGTGCTTGTTGGTGATGTAGTGGCTGATCGCGGGCTTGTTGGCCTGCTTGCCCTCGACGGAGGAGATGTTGATGATCCGTCCCCAGCCGCCCGCCAGCATCTTCGGCAGCGCGCGCCGGGTGCCGTAGAAGTAGGCGTTGAGGTTCAGCCTGAGGGCGTCGTGCCAGGCCTCGTCGCTCAGCTGGTGGACCGGGGCGAAGCCGGAGGTGCCGCCGGCGTTGTTGACCCAGACGTCGAGCCGGCCGAAGCGTTCGGCGGCGAAGTCGGCGAGGTTCTCGATGTCCTCCTGGCTGTTGGCGTCACAGGGGTGGAAGACGGCCCGGTCGCCGGCGCCGATCTCCTCCAGGGCCTGCTTGCCCTTGAGTTCGCTGCGGCCGCTGATGACGACCGTGGCGCCGTCGGCCAGGAACTGTTCGGCGATGGCGCGGCCGATGCTGCGCGTGCTGCCCGTGATCACCGCGACACGTCCGTCGAGGCTGCCCGTAGCCACCATGGTGTTCTCCCGCGAGTGTTGTTGGTTCGTCACCTGGTGGCTCTGTCGGCTGGGGTGCCTTCGGCGTGTCTGTCCAGGTGCTGGTGGATGGTGCGGTGGAAGTGCTGGAGTCCGGGCTCGTTGCGTCCGAAGACGAAATCGGTCCCGCTGAGGGCGGCGAGGCTCTGCTGGACTCCGTAGGTGGTCGCGTAGTCCTCGTCGCGGACCACCTCGTGGAACCATGCGCCGAACCGGTCGGCGGTCTCACGCTCCTCCTCGGTGACCGCCGGTTCCCGCAGCAGGATGATCTGCTGGGTCACCGACTCGGTGGCCGTCCGGGGGAGCACCAGGGAGACGGCGATCTTCTGCCGCCAGCCGCCGGCGATCGCCAGTCCGGGGAAGAGCCAGTAGATGGGGCCGACGCATTCCCCCGGGTCGCGCTGGTCCGCAGGCAGCTCGACCGCCTGCGCGATGGGACGCAGGGCCGGGGCGATGCGCTGGTGGGGGCCCCAGGTGTCGTGGGCCATCATGTTGGAGAGGTTCGTCTCGAACACCGTCTTGGGGTGCAGCGAGGCGAAGTGGTACGTCTCCAGGTACCCGTCGAGGGTGACCTTCCAGTTGGGGCTGGTCAGTTCGCCGGTGGAGTAGTGGTGGCACTCCGCCAGCCGCAGCCCCTCCAGCAGGGGCAGCAGGTCGCCCAGCCAGTCGTCCAGGTCGGGCTCGGCGGCCGGGTCCAGCGAGACGAAGACGATCCCCGCCCGCTCCCCGGCCGGCAGCCTGATCAGGCCGCGGCCCTCGCGCGGGACCTCGCCGAAGGTCTTCTCGGCGTACACGCCCCGAAGCTCACCGGCCAGGTCGTAGGACCAGGAGTGGTAGGGGCAGGTGAGCCGCCTCGACACCCCGCAGCCGGGTTCCACGAGCTTGGCGCCCCGGTGCCGGCAGGCGTTGATCATCGCGTGCACGGCGCCCTGCCGGTCACGGGTGATCAGCACGGGGATGCCGAGCACGTCGATCGCCTTGTAGGTGTTCGGCCCGGGAAGCTCGCAGGACATCGCGAGCGGCAGCGGGACGCTCCGGTGGACGGCGTCCGTCTCCCGTCGCCAGCGGTCGGCGTCGAGGTAGTGGGCGACCGGCTCCGTCCACTGGCCGTCCGCCTCGTGCGTCGTGCTGTCGCGGTAGTGCGTCAGCACGCGTTCGACGAGTTCGGCGGCCTCCCGCCGCATCGTCACGGATGCGGCGTCGGTGGACCGGTCCCGGCTGATCCACGAGGAGTACTCGGGGGTCGAGGGGGCCGAGGGCGGTTCGCGCCCGGCGTCCGTCTCCCGAAGCTCCGGTGAACTGGTCTGGACCACGATGTCCTCACAATCCCTCCCAGCCGCGAGCCGGTGACCGGCTTCGGAATGCGACAGCTGGGTTGTGTCCGAAACGACAACAGGACTTAGTGTGGTCTGTCAATAGAAAGTGGAGAAGTCGAGGCTCGGTGTCCCGTGGGGGTGCGTGTGGTGCTGATGACGCGGCCGTTCGAGGTGGGCGTGGTGGTGCGGGACTTGGCGCTGATGGAGCGTTTCTACGGCGACGTGCTCGGGTGTCGCGCGGTGCGCCGCGCGCGCGTACCGGAGTCCGTCGGCGGCCCGGCCGGGCTGGGCGGCGAGCTGGTCGTCGTCTGGCTCCAGGTGCCCTCCGGGGGGTGCGTCAAATTGCTTCTTCCCTCGTCGCCCGCGGCGCCGGCGCACGAGGCGCTCGGGCCGGCCGGGCGCGTGGGCCTGTCGTATCTGACCTTCCATTTCGACGACATGGACCCGGTGGTGGCGGCACTGACGGCCACGGGTGCCCGGCCGCTCTCGGACCCGGTCGTCGTCCCGGCGCGGGGGCGGCGCGTCAGCTTCTGGTCGGACCCGGAGGGCAACGTCGTCGAACTGGTGGACGCCCCCGGGCAAGACGCTGGTGCGGGGCGTAGTAATTAGAGACGCTGTTCAGTAAGGTGCCCCGTGTTGGTTACTGTAGACCGGCACAAGTAAGTCCGATTGCTTGGCAACCTCCCTCGGGCGAAGGGGCGGACGATGGCTCAACGAGCGTCGACGGCGTCAGAAGAATCCGCGCAGGTCATCAAGGATCTGCATGAGCGCATGGTGCGCATCCGGCTGTTCGAGACCGAGGCGGGCAAACTCATGGAGGCGGGCAAACTGCCCGGCTTCCTGCACCTCTACGTCGGCCAGGAAGCCGTGGCCGCCGGCGTGATGGCCGCCCTGCGCGACGACGACCAGATCACCTCCACCCACCGCGGCCACGGGCACGCCGTGGCCAAGGGCGTCGGCCTGCGGGAGATGTACGCCGAGCTGTACGGCCGCGTCACCGGCGCCTGTCTCGGCCGCGGCGGAAGCATGCACATCAACGACGTCACCCGCGGCATGCTCGGCGCCAACGGCATCGTCGGAGCGGGCGTCCCGATCGCGGTGGGAGCCGCGTTCGCCGCCCGGTACAAGGGCGAGGACAGTATCGCCGTCACCTTCTTCGGCGACGGCGCCACCAACATCGGCGCCTTCCACGAGGGCGCCAACATGGCCGCCATCCTCGACCTGCCCGTCGTCTTCGTCTGCGAGAACAACGGCTACGCCGAATTCACGCCACAGTCCAAGCACATGCTCCTCACCGACGTGGCCGACCGGGCCGCCGCCTACGGCATGCCCAGCGTGATCGTCGACGGCATGGACGCGGTCGCCGTCCACCGCGCCGCCGTCGAAGCCGTCGAACGGGCCCGGTCCGGCGGGGGCCCGATGATGATCGAGGCCAAGACCTACCGCTTCTTCGACCACCAGGGCGTCAAGGGACTGCGCCACCCCTACCGCTCGGACGACGAGGTCGCCGAGTGGAAGGCCCGCGACCCCATCGACCTCATCGAGGCCCGGGCCGTCGCCGACGGCACCGCCACCCGCGCGGAGCTGGACGACACCTGGCAGCGCACCCGCGACGAGATCGCCGAGGCCATCGCGCACGCCGAGGCGAGCCCGCTGCCCGACACCGCCGACCTGCTGCTCAACGTCTACTCGGGATGACCGCCATGACCACCCTCACCGAAGCACAGGCCGTCGCCCCGCAGAGCACGGCCCGCAAACTGTCCTACGTCAAGGCCTTCAACGAAGGACTCGCCCAGGCCATGCGCGAGGACGAGAACGTCTTCGTCGCCGGCGAGGACGTGGCCGGATACGGCGGCGTCTTCCGCATGTTCGACAACCTGCTCGACGAGTTCGGCCCCCGCCGCATGATCGACACCCCGATTTCCGAAGCCGCTCTCGTCGGCCTGGGAGTGGGCGCCGCCGCCCGCGGGCTGCGCCCCGTCGTCGACCTGATGTTCATGGACTTCATCGGCGTCTGCCTCGACCAGATCGTCAACCAGGCCGCCAAGATGAAGTACATGTTCGGCGGCTCCGTCTCCGTGCCGCTCACCATCACCACCGCCTCCGGGGCGGGCCTGGGCGCCGCCGCCCAGCACAGCCAGAGCCTGGAGGCCTGGCTCGCCCATGTGCCTGGCCTCAAGGTGGTGATGCCGAGCGACGCGTACACCGCCAAGGGCCTGACCGTCTCGGCCATCCGGGACGACAACCCGGTCGTCGTCATGCTCAACAAGGTCCTCCTCGGCAGCGCCTGCGAGGTGCCCGAGGAGATCTACGGCATCCCGCTCGGCAAGGCGCACACCGCCCGGCACGGCTCCGACGTCACCGTGATCGCCCTGGGCCGGATGGTGGGGGAGGCCCTCGCGGCGGCCGACGAACTCGCCGCCGAGGGGGTGGAGGTCGAGGTGATCGACCCCCGCACCGTGCAGCCCCTGGACACCGAGACCATGTTCGCCTCCGTCCGCCGCACCAACCGCGTGCTCGTGGTGCACGAGGCGGTCACCTTCGGCGGGCTCGGCGCGGAGATCGCCGCCCAGATCCAGGACGCCGCCTTCGACCACCTGGACGCCCCCGTCCTGCGTATCGGCGCCCCCTTCTCCCCGGTGCCCTTCTCCCCGGTCCTGGAGAAGGCCTACGTTCCCGATCGCGACCGGATCGCCCAGGGCTGCCGGCGCCTCCTCGAAAGGTCGTGACCGTGGCGGTCGAGGTTCTGCTGCCGAAGATCGGCCTGACCATGCAGGAAGGCACGATCGACGAATGGCTCGTCCCCACCGGCACCGCGGTCGCCGAAGGCGACGCGCTGCTTCGGCTGGCCACCGACAAGGTCGACGTCGATGTCGAGGCGGAGGCCGGGGGACTGTTCCACCCGGTGGTCCCGGCCGGGACAACGGTCCCCGCCGGGGCCCTCATCGGCTGGCTGCTGGCCGAGGGCGAGCAGCCGCCGGACCCGGCCGGTACGCCGATGCCGGCCGGGTCCGGGTCGGAGTCCGGTGGTACCACCGACGCGACGACGGCCGCAGGGGCCGGGAGCAGCGGTACGGCCGCGCCCTCCCTCAACGGCCATTCCGCCACCCTCGGCCCCGGAGGCCGGCTCCTGGCCTCACCGAACGCCCGACGGGTGGCGTCCGGAGCCGACGTCGACCTCACCACCGTACGCGGCACCGGACCCGGCGGGAGGATCGTCTCCGAGGACGTGGAGGAGTTCCTCGCAGCTGCTGCCGCCGCCTCCCCGGCGGTGGCCCAGGTTTCGCCCGCGGTCCTCTCTATGGACCCCGTCCTCTCCGTCTCGCCACTGGTCCGCCGGCTGGCGAAGGAGCGGGGCATCGAGCTGTCGGAGGTGACCGGCACCGGGCCCGGTGGACGGATCCGCAGGTCCGACCTCGACGCGCTCGGCCCGGCGCTCGAACCGGCACCCGCCCGCCGGAACGCCGCACCCCGGAACGCCGCACCCCGGCCCGGAGACGTCCTTCCGCTGACCGGGATGCGCGGCACCATCGCCCGCCGGATGCACGCCAGCCTCCAGGAGATGGCGCAGCTGACGCACGGGTACGAGGTGCGGATGGACGCCGTGGTGACCCTGCGGGACCGGCTCAAGGAGGAGTGGGCCGACAGCGGACTGCCCGTGCCCAGCCTCAACGACTTCCTGCTGAAGGCCGCCGCCCTGGCCCTGCGCGAGCACCCGCTGCTCAACGCGACGGTGCGCGAGGACGGCGTCCATCTGCTCGACGACATCCACCTGGGCTTCGCCGTGGCCGTTCCGGGCGGCCTGATGGTCCCGGTCATCGAGGACACGTTGGCGCTGCCGCTGCCCGAGATCGCCCGCCGGTCGAGGGAGCTGGCCGGGGCCGCGCGCGAGGGGCGGATCTCCCCGGCCCGGTTGGAGGGCGCCACCTTCACCGTGACCTCGCTGGGCGGCTACGGCGTCGACTTCTTCACGCCGGTGATCAACCCCGGCAATGTCGCGATCCTCGGAGTGGGCAGACTCAGGGACGGTGTCGAGTGGAGCGACGACCGGCCACTGCGGACACGGGTGCTCACCCTGAGCCTCACCTTCGACCACCGCGCCGTCGACGGGGCACCCGCGGCCGAGTATCTGCGCACGGTCGCGGAGCTGCTGAGCAAGCCCCTGCGCCTGCTGGTGTGATCGCGCTCGACCGGGTCCGACGGCCGTCTGCCGGTGACCCGGTCGCCGGCCGCCCGGTCGCCGGCCCCCGTCTACCGCTGGACCCCCCGGCCACCGCCGGGCTACCCGGCCACCGCCGCGTCGGCGATCCGCTCGGCGAGCCGGTCGACCTCGCGGACGAACGAGCGGTGCCCGAGCGACCGGTACACGTCGTCGCCCCGGACCTGGGAGATGGCCGCGGTCTCCAGCAGCGCCAGCAGGCCCAGGCCGATCACGGCCGCCTCCGCCTCGGTGACCGACGCGCGGGCCTTGTGGATCAGCCGCACCAGTTCGGCCAGCAGGTCCGTACGGCTTTCCAGGCGCAGCGCCTCCGCCTCCTGGCTCATGCCGGCCGACGACACGAAGAACACGGTGGCGGCGGACCGGTGTTCGCCCAACCAGGCCAACAGTGTGGTGACCGCCGGTCCGATGTCGGAGCCGGGCTCGTGCGCGTCGGCGAGCGTCCGCAACTGCTCGCGCAGCGCGTCGGCGAACACCCGCATGCCCTCCGCCAGGACCTGGTCCTTGGAGGAGAAGTGGTAGTACACCGCCGCCGAGGTCATCTCCGCGCGGGCGGCGATGTCGGCCACCGTCACCTCGTCCGGCGGCTGCGTGGCGAACAGCTCCGTGGCGGCCTCGATCACCCACTGCTTGCGCGACGGGCGGTGAGCGGCGCGGGCCTTGGATGTCGTCATGATGTCAAGTATGCCGGGAGTCCGATGCTCCTGCTGCACTGGTGCAACAGGAATTACGCCGTCGGCCGGTCGGAGTTACTGGATAGCATGGTCAGTACACAGGGCACGCGGACGCGGGTCCGCGGCAGTCGCCAGGGGAGCATGATGGCCACCACGAAGAACGGCAAGCAGCCCGCCCACCGCCCCTCGCGACGGCAGCACATCATCACCGCCGCCGTCCGGGTCTTCGGCCGCAACGGTTTCGCGGAGACCAGCATCCAGGACATCGCGGCCGAGGCCCAGGTGGTGCCCACGGCCGTCTACTACCACTTCGACGGCAAGGAGGAGCTGCTCGAACTCGCCATGCGCCGGGTCTTCGACCAGCTGAACGCGGTCGTCGAGGCCGCCCGGCCGGAGTCCGAGCCGGGTGACGCGGAGGGGCTGCTGCGCGTCATCGACGCCGTATGGGACTGGGTGGAGCAGAACCCGGACGAGGCCCGTCTCTACCAGGTGCAGACGGCCTCCGCCAGCGGCAATGTCAAGGCGCTCCGCGACGAGTTCGAACAGCGGCACATCCAGCGCGGTTACGACTACCTGCCCGAGGGCACCACCCGCAGCCCCCGGGCGGCCAAGGCCCGGCACGCGGCGCAGGCGCTCGCCGTCCGCACGCTGATCAGTACGACCATGCTCGTCACGGCACTGCGGGCGGAAGGCGGGCCGCTGTCCCGGATGCCGTCCCGGTCCGTGCTGGAGGCGGTCAGGGAACTGGCCCTGCGCATCGTCGCCACCGAGCAGGAACCGGCCCAGGCCCCGGCTTCGGCGCCGGCCCCGTCCACGGCGCGGGCCTGAAACGGCCCTTCACGCGCCGCCGGTCCTCACACCGTGAGGACCGAGCAGGCGCTGATCCCGGGAGCCCCGTACACATGGGTGAAGCCCACCCGGGGAGCGCCCGGCACCTGAGCGCCCGGCGCCCGGCCCTGCAACTGCCGTACGACCTCGTGGAACTGGCGCAGCCCCGAGGCACCTACGGGCTCCCCGCCGGCCAGACAGCCGCCGTCGGTGTTGACCGGGATACGCCCCGTGGGATCGGTGTCCCCGCGGGCCAGCAGCTCCTCCTGTTCGCCGTGCCCGCACAGGCCGGTCTCCGCCAGGTGGATCAGCTCCGACCCGCTGTCGGTGTCCTGCAACTGCGCCACCCGCACGTCCTCGGGCCGTACGCCGGCCGTGCGGAAGGCCGCCTCGGCGGCATCGACGCTGGGGCTGCGGTGCGGACCCGGCGGCAGCCAGGGCGAGAACACCTCGAACGAACCGAACCGCCGGGTACGGAAGGCCAACGACGCCAGCCGCACCGGGCGCTCGCACAGGTCGAAGGCGCGGTCGCCGCGCGCCAGCACCAGCGCCGCCGCGCCCTGGCCCGGGGAGCAGAACATGTACTGGGTGAGCGGGGGACTGACCTCGGCGGAGTCGAGGATCTCCCGCTCCGTCAGCGGCTTGCGCCGCCACGCCAGGGGGTGCCGCGAGCCGTTGCGGAACGCGCGCGCGGCGACCGCCGCCAGCGCCCGCTCCGAGATCCCGTGCTCGTACAGATACCGCTGGGTCTTCAGCGCGAAGAACTGGGTGGTCAGCATCATGCCGGTCTCGGCGTACCAGTCGCCCAGGCCGTAGCGGGCCGCGGAGACGTGGAACGCCCCCCGCTCATGCTTGTCGAAACCCACCGCCAGCCCCAGGGACGCCTCCCCGGCGCGGAGCGCGTTGGCCACCGTGAGGACGGTGGAGGCACCGGTGGCGCAGCCGTTCTGCACATTGACGAACGGCACCCCGGTCAGTCCCAGACGGCCCACCAGCGTGTCGGGCTTGCCGGACACGTCGGAGCCGCCGACCGCGTAGCCGATGTCCGCCCAGGAGACACCGGCGTCGGCCAGCGCCTCGCGTACCGCGCGCTCGGCCATGTCCATCCCGGTGACGTCCTCGTCGCGGCCGAAGGGATGCATCCCGCATCCGACCACGTAGACGTCCTCGCTGCGGCTCATCGCTCCCCTTCCGGATCCGGGCGGAACGCGAAGGTCAGGACCTCGGTGCCGTCCTCGTCGTGGTACGCGGGCACCGTGGTGAGCCGCACCGGCAGCCCGATCCGTATCTCCGCGCGGGGAACCGCGAGCCGCGCCTCGACCAGCACCTCACCGAGGTCCACATAGCCGACGTGGTAGGGCCGGTGACCGCCGGCCGGCGGCCGGTACGGCGGCTTGGGCGGGAACGCCTGGAGCGTCCACGACCACACCCGCCCGTTCACCGGCAGCACATGGCCGGCCATGTGCCCGTCCGAGCACCTGGGGCAGGAGTCCTGCCGGGGGAAGACGACGGTGCCGCACGCGGAACAGCGGGCGCCCGCGAGTCGCGGTGGCGCCCCGTCGGCCCTGTCGGCCCCGTCCTCGAACAGCGAGTCGTCGATGAGTCGGGTGGTCATACCGGTTCCGCCTTCCACGTCACCAGCCGAGCAGCCCGGCCAGCCGTTCCCGGTGATGTGCGGCGCCACCCAGCAGGACGGCGTCGGACTGGGCGCGCCGGAAGTAGAGATGTGCGTCGTGTTCCCAGGTGAAGCCCATGCCGCCGTGCAGCTGCACGCACTCGGCTGTCACGGACACGAAGGCCTCGCAGGCCCAGGCCTGGGCCACCGCCGCCGCCTCGGCCAGCGCGTCGCGCGAGTCGGCCGCCCGAACGGCGCGTACCACCGCCGACCGTGCGCCCTCGACCTGGAGCAGCATGTCGGCGCAGGTGTGCTTGACCGCCTGGAAGCCGCCGATCGCCCTGCCGAACTGGGTACGGTCCCGCACATGGGCCACGGTCATGTCCAACGCGGCCTGCGCGCCGCCGAGTTGCTCGGCGGCCAGGGCGACCAGGGCCACATCCAGAGCGCGGGAGACGACCTCCGCCCCCTCGCCTCCGGCGGTCAGTGCCCGGGCCCGGGCACCGGAGAAGGTGACCACCGCCTGGCCCCGGCTGAGGTCCAGGGTGGGCACCCGGCGAACCGTGACCCCCGGCCCGCCCGGGTCGAGGAGGAAGAGGTCGACCCCGTCGGTTCCCGTGGCGGCCACCACGAGGGCCCGGGCATCGGCGCCGTCCAGGACGAACGGCGCCGTGCCGTCGAGGATCGGGACGCCGCCCTGCCAGGAGACGGCCACCGGCACCGAGCCGGGCCGCCATGTGCCGTCCGCCGCCACGACCGCCAGGGCGTGCACCGTGCCCTCGGCCAGTTCGGCCAGCGCCTTGTCGGCCGTGCCGCAACCGGCCAGCACCTGCCCGGCCAGCACGGTGGAGGACAGCAGAGGCACCGGTGCCATCGTCCTGCCCAGCTCCTCGCAGACCACGGCGATCTCGGCGAGACCGCCGATGCCGCCAGCCTGCTCGGGCAGCCCGAGGGCCGCGAGGCCGACCTGCCGCCCGAGGGTGTCCCACAGCTCGGCGTCGATGCCGGGGGAGTGCTCGGGCTGTCGGCGCACCGCCGCGGTGCCTCCGGCGTCCGCGCACACCGACCGTACGGTCTCCCGCAGATCGTCCAGTTCGGCATCCGACACGGCCGGGCCGTCCGTCAGGGCGCTCGTCATCGTGTGCTCCCGCTCTCGTCGCGCCGCGCGCGCACGGCACTGTGCGCGGCCGCCATCCGGGCCACCGGCACGCGGTGCGCGGAACAGGACACGTAGTCGAGGCCGAGGCCGTCGCAGAACGCGATCGACTCCGGGTCACCGCCGTGCTCCCCGCACACGCCCAGCTTGATGTCGGGCCGCACGCTCCGGGCCCGCTCGACCGCCAGAGCGATCAGGGCGCCCACACCGTGCGGGTCGAGCCGCGCGAAGGGGCTGGCCGTCAGCAGGCCGCGCTCCTGATAGGTGGCGAGCACCTGGCGCTCGACGTCGTCCCGGGAGAACCCATAGGTCAGCTGGGTGAGGTCGTTGGTGCCGAAGGAGAAGAACTCGGCGTGTGCGGCGAGTTCCCCGGCCAACAGCGCGGCCCGCGGGGTCTCGATCATCGTGCCCAGCCGGTAGGGGACCTCCACCCCGGTACGGGCGGCGACCGCCTCGGCGGCCCCGCGTACGTACGCGGCGGCGACGGCCAGTTCCTCCGGCAGGCTGACGAGCGGGATCATCACCTCCAGCGCGGGCCGGACCCCGGTAGCGGCGACGTCCGCCCAGGCGGCGAAGAGCGCCTCGGCCTGCGTGGGGTAGAGCCGCTCGTGCAGCAGTGCCAGCCGTACGCCGCGCAGGCCGAGCATCGGGTTGGCCTCCCGCAGCGCGGCGACCCGCTGTTCCTCGTCCGTGTCCAGGGCCTGGCCGGGGGCGGGCAGGAACTCGTGCAGCGGGGCGTCCAGCAGGCGCACGGTCACCGGCCGGCCGCCGACCGCGGCCAGCAGAGCCCTGAAGTCCTCGTGCTGAGCCTGTCCCAGCGCCACCAGCGCCTCGTCGCGGGCGGCCGGGTCGGCGGCCAGGATCACCCGGCGGACCAGCGGCAGCCGCTCCCCGAGGAACTGGTGCTCCGTACGGCACAGCCCGACCCCCTCCGCGCCGAGCGCGACGGCGGTGTCGACCTCGGCGGCGGTGTCTGCGTTGACCCGCACACCCAGTCGGCGCATGCCGTCCGCCCGGTCGAGCAGCGTGGCCAGCTCGGGCGGGGGTCCGGCGACACTCAAGCTCAGCGGCCCCGCGTAGACGGCGCCGGTACGGCCGTCCAGCGAGACGGGGTCGCCCTCGCGCAGCAGCCGCTCCCCGATCCGCACCGTCCCCGCGTCCCGGTCCACGCGCAGCCCCTCGGCCCCGCACACCGCGGGCTTGCCCGCGCCCCGCGCCACCACGGCGGCGTGCGAGGCGATACCGCCGCTGCCGGTCAGTACGGCGACGGAGGCCAGCATGCCCGGCACGTCCGCCGGGGTCGTCTCATGGCAGACGAGCACCACGTGGGCGCCGTCCGCGCTCAGTTCCAGGGCACGTTCACTGGACAGCACGATCACACCGGTCGCCGCGCCCGGGGAAGCGGGCAGCCCCTTCACCAGCAGCTCCTCGCCCCCGGTCAGCCGGAGTTGGGGGTGCAGCAGCTCCTGCACCTGCGCGGGGCTGATCCGGAGCACGGCCTCCTCGGGGGTGAGGGCGCCGTCCCGTGCCAGGTCGGCGGCCAGGCACACCGAGGCCCGTAGCGGCGGCCGTTGCTGCGCGGAAGCCGCCAGCAGGGAGATCTCGTCGTCGCGCACCTCGAAGTCGACGGAGACGGGCGCGCGCAGATGACGCTCGAGGGTGAGCAGGGAGTGCTCCAGCAGAGCCGTTCCGCCCGCGAGCCGGTCCAGCGGCTCACTGGTGTGCGGTGGGGGTGCGCTGCGGCGCACCCCCCGGAAGAACGAGCCCTGCGGGGAGAGCCGGCCGGTCTCGGGGTCGCGGCTGACCGCCGTGCCGTAGCCCGAGTGGTCCGCCGGGCCGATGCGCAGCGCCTGGACGTGCAGGGCGATCCCGAGATCGGCGGGCAGCCGCTGCGCCTTGCGGGATCTCCGCGCGCGCGGTGAGTCCCACCGCGCGAGGAGGGCGCGGGCGGCCAGTGCGAGTTGCTGGGCCGGGTCGTCGGGGTAGGGGCCGGAGCCGTGCCGCGCGACCAGGGACAGCAGGGCCTCGACCCGGGCTCGCGGCTCGGGCGTGTCGAGGAGCACGTCGTCGAGCGCCGCGCCGGGTACGTCGAGGGCGTACTCGGCGATCATCCGCACACTGGCGGCCCACACCTCGTGCAGCGCGTCCGCGCGCCCGATGACGGTGCACAGGTCGTCGGCGGCCGAGGGCGTGACACCGAGACAGGCGAGGTCGGGCGGGAGCCCGGCGATCTCGGTCGGCGCGCTCGCCGACAGACGCAGCAGCAGGGGGCGGCCCGCGTCGCCGATGCGCCGGCCGGAGAGCTGTTCGATGAGGTCGACGGCGGCGCGGGCGGTGCGGGGTTCGCACAGGGACGCGGAGGCGCCGGCCGGGACGGTGAGCCCCGGCACGACCGGCAGCCCGAGGGCCACCAGCTCGTCCATGGCCGCGCCGTGCGCGCCCAGTTCGTCGGCGCCGAGGCCTCTGATCCGTCCCTGCCCGTAGGGAACCAGGACCCTGCCGGGGGCCTCGGAGGGGGCGAGGGGGGCGCCGGGTCGCACGAGCGGGGCGCCGGGTTGTACGAGCGGGGTGTCGTGCTGCGCGAGCGGAGTGTCGGGCTGTGCGACGGGGCCCGGCTCGCGGTCGGTGACGCTCAACCCCGGCTCCTCGTGACCAGTTCCTCTTCCCGGGCCTCGTCCTCGGCCCGGCTGATCCCCAGGACGAGCAGCAGCTCCTGGTGCAGCCGCATCCACACGGTGTGGTACGAGTCGCACAGCGGCGAGGCCAGCCACTGCGGCTCGCCGTCGTCGAAGCGGTCGAGGGCCTCCTCAAGGGCGGTGACGTACTGTCCGCTGCCTTCGAGTACCGGCTCCAGCCTGCGCAGCACGGGCTGGATGGCCTCGTGCACGTCCTCCAGCGACTCGCGCACCCCGGCGTCGTAGACGCTGTCGGAGTGGTCGTTGGGGCTGCCGTCGGGGCGGCACTGCCATGCCGTGCACACCTCGCGGATCTTCCTGTTGACCGGCAGGAAGGCCTCGTACGCCGCGATGATGCGCTCCTCCTGCGCCGACCCGGGGGAGATCCGCAGGATCCGCGCGGCGACGGCCTTGGCACGCTCGGTCGGCAGCACCATCGGACCCTTCACCATCGCCAGCCCCGCGTCCACCAAGGGGCGGTGCTCGGCCTCGGGCCTGCCGCGCCACATGCCACGCAGAACGAGATCGACGACGGCTTCGGTCAGCGTCTCGTCGAAGGCGTCCGGAAGGTCCACGGCAGCAGAATGCATCGCCACACCTTTTCCCCGGTTCTGTGGTGACCGGTTCCTCGGTCCTGTGTTGCCCGGAGGTTACGCTCCGACGGGCCTGTTAGTGAAGAGGGAATCAAGAAACACTTTCCGGATTCCTGGGCCGGCCCCGGTCTTCCACGGCCCGGGCGCGGCCCCGCGCGGCGAGGAACGACGCCATGCGCTCCTGCGCCTCCGGCCGGCCCGCCAGGGCCGCGATCTGCCGCGCCTCCTCGGCCAGATGGGAGGCCAGACCGGTCCCGTCGCGACCGCGCAGCAGACCCTTCGCCGCACGCAGTGCCCCACCCGCCCCGGCGGCCAGCCCGGCGGCCGTGCGATACGCCACCGCGTCCAACTCCCCGTCCTCCACGCAGCGCGAGACCAGACGGCACTGTTCGGCATCGTCGCCGGTCAGGACCCGGTTGGTCAGGACCAGGTCCGCCGCCAGCCGGGGGCCGGCCAGGCGGGGCAGGAACCAGGAGGCCCCGCAGTCCGGGGTGAGCCCGACGTCCGTGTACGCCAGCCGGAACCGTGCCGACCGGGCCGCCAGGACGATGTCGCCCACGAGAGCGAGGCCGACACCGCCGCCCGCGGCGGCTCCGCGCACGGCGGTCACCACCGGTACCGGCAGTTCGTGCAGGGTCAGTATCGCCGCGTGCGCGGCGGTCGCGACGGCATGCACATAGACCCCCGTCCCCTCGCCGAGTCCGGCGAAGGCGCGCAGGTCACCGCCCACGCAGAAGGTGCCGCCCGCCGACCGCAGCAGGACCGCGCCGCCCGGGTCCGCGGCCACCTCGGCGGTCGCGTCCCGCAGCGCTTCGGCCGTCACCAGGTCCAGGGCGTTGCCCCGCCCCGGATCGTCCAGCCGCACCTCGACGACACCGTCGGGGTGGCGGACCACCCGGACCGGCCCGGGGCTCACGGAGTCGGTCGCGGAGTTGCTCAGGGAGGTGCTCATGGAGGTGTCTCCTGTCGTCTTCCCGTCGCCGGGTATCTCGGCAAGATACTGAAGACGCTATACAGTTTCTAGACGCGACGGGACCCGGTGCCCGTACGCCCTTCGGCGGGAGGTCCCGTGCCCATCCAGTTCGACGTCGATCCGACGATCGCCCAACTTGCCGCGGCCACCTCCGCGTTCGTACGCGAGGTGGTGATACCGGCCGAGCGCGCCTGCGGCGGGTCGGTCCACGACGCCCCCGAGGACGTACGGCAGGCCCTGCAGAAAGGCGCCCGTGAGGCGGGGGTCTTCGCTCCGCACGTGCCCGAGCGGTGGGGCGGACACGGCCTCGACCTGCGTGGCCAGGCGACGGTGTTCGAAGCCGCGGGCTACTCGCTGCTCGGGCCTCTGGCACTGAACTGCGCGGCCCCGGACGAGGGGAACATGCACCTGCTGGAGAAGGTGGCCACCGAGGAGCAGCAGGAGCGCTATCTGCGTCCGCTCGCCGCCGGGGATGTACGGTCCTGCTTCGCCATGACCGAGCCGGCACCGGGAGCCGGCGCCGATCCCCGCGCCCTGCGGACCACCGCGACCCGGGTACCCGGCGGCTGGCGCATCGACGGACGCAAGTGGTTCATCAGCGGGGCCAACGGCGCCGGCTTCGCCATCGTGATGGCCCGCACCTCCGGCGAGCCGGGCGACCCGGGCGGCGCCACCATGTTCCTGGTCGACGCCGGTACGCCCGGCATGAGCATCGTCCGCGACATCGAGACCCTCGACGAAGCGCTCTTCGCGGGCCACAGCGAGATCGTCTTCGACGCGTGTGTGGTGGGGGACGACCAGGTGCTCGGCGAGGTCGGCCACGGCTTCGCGGGCGCCCAGGTGAGGCTCGGCCCGGCCCGTATGACCCACTGCATGCGCTGGCTGGGCGCCGCCCGGCGCGCCCAGGACGTCGCACTGGAACGGGCGGGCAGCCGCATGGCGTTCGGCTCCGTCCTCGGTGACCTCGGCATGGTGCAGCAGATGCTGGCCGACTCCGAGATCGACATCGAGGCGAGCCGCGCGCTGATCCTGCGCACCGCGTGGGAGCTGGACACCGGTTCCGCCGGCGCGGCGCAGCTCACCTCGGTGTCCAAGACCTTCGTGGCGGAGGCCGTGAACCGGGTGGTCGACCGCGCGGTGCAGATCTGCGGCGCCCTCGGCATCTCGGCCGCCGACGCCCCACTGGCCCGCCTGCTCAGAGAGGTACGCCCGTTCCGGATCTACGACGGCCCGTCGGAGACACACCGCTTCGCCATCGCACGCCGCGCCGTGCGCCCGTACCGCCGGCCGAGCACGGAGCCCACCGGCTGAGGGCGCCGACGGCCCGTGAACAGGAAAGACCCGATGATGGCCGCCGAGCTCGACTACCACTGGCACCCTGCGCAGCCATAACGGACCGCGGCATCACGCTGTCCGCCAGCCAGGTACGCAAGCCAGGTCCGCCAGCCAGTTCTACCGGTCAGGTCCACCGGCCCGTTGTGTCGGCCCGTCGAGACCTACGTCGAGCTGGGCAGGTTCGGGGATCGGAGCACGAGGAGGGTGATCTCGCTGGGGGCGAAGACGCGGAACGGCGGGCCCCAGAAGCCGGTGCCGCGGCTGGTGTAGAGGAGGGTGCGGGAGCCGTGGTGGCTGAGGCCGGCGAGGGCGGGCTGGTCGATGCGGACCAGGTGGTGGAAGGGCCAGATCTGGCCGCCGTGGGTATGACCGGAGATCTGCAGGTCGATGCCGGCGGCCGCCGCCCGGTCGATGAACTTCGGCTGGTGGGCCAGGAGCAGAACGGGCAGGTCGGGGTCGGCGCCGTTCAGGGCTCCGGCGAGATGGGCGCGGTGGCCTGCCAGACCGGAGGACTCGGCGGTGACGTCGTCCACGCCGGCGACCACGAGCGTGTCACCTCCGCGTTCGAGCAGCAGATGGCGGTTGCGTAGCGGCTCCCAGCCCAGCTCGTCCATCAGGTCGACCCAGCCCTGGGCCTCGCTGTAGTACTCGTGGTTGCCGGTGACATAGACACGGGCCCGCGAGGCCCGCACGGTTGCGAGCGGGGTGGCCTGGGCGCGGCGACGTTCGGCCGTGCCGTCCGCGATGTCGCCGGTGTGGCAGACCAGATCGGCTTCCAGGGTGTTCACCGTCTCGCACACCTGTGCCGACCAGCGCGTGCGGTCGAGGGGGCCGTAGTGGGTGTCGGTGATGAGGACGACGCGGAGGCCGTCCAAACCGGCGCCCAGCCGGGGGAGTTGCACATCGAGGCGGCGTACGCGGGGCACGCGGCGGGCTTCGGCGTACCCCCACGCGAGCAGGACGGCGGTCATGCCGAGGACGGCGAACGTGACCATGCGAGCCCGGTCCTGACTCTCACCGACATCGGCCACGGTCAGGACGAGCCGCAGGGGGACGCCGAGCAGTATGGACCAGGTGAACAGCACCCAACTGGTCCCCAGCAGGGTGTCACCGACGATGGCCGCCCGGTCCTGCTGCCGTCGGCCGTGGCCGCGCGCCATCGCGAGCGGCATGCCGACGAGGCCGAGGGCGAACAGAGCGGTGCCGCCGAGCGTGACGGGAAGCGGCCAGTGCTGGCCGCTGTGCAGAAGCGCCCAGCAGGGCACGGCCCACAGCAGGACGGGCGCGATCAAGGGGAGGTACCGCATCAGGCGGTGCAGTCGACTCTGCCGCGCGGCTCGCGCTTCGCTGCCGACGGGTCGGGTGTCGCTGGTGTCGGTCACGCTTTCCCTCTTCGACCAGGCTGCGTCTCGGGCGCACTGTATCCGGTCGCCCTCGGGCCGACCGACCCGCATTCACGGGAGCGGCCCCTGGTGACGAGAGATTCCCTGGAGGATGGCAAGATCCGCCGGCGAGCGCAGCCGGGGGACGAGCGCGGACAGCCGGCCGTGCGGCCGTGCGGCCGTCCGGTTCGGCCTCCGGGCTGCCGATGCCAAGGATCTTTCGGGACGGCGCTGAAGTGCGGAGGGCAGGGCGCTGTCGCCGACGGGCTTCCCCGGACCGACGAAAGAAAGCGCAGGGGCTCAGCGGCACCGGACACCGCGGCGCGCGAAGACGACGCCGACTGCCACGGCGGCGGTGACGGCGGTGACCCGGGCCGCGACGTCACCCCCGACTCTCCTGCCTGTGCGCCGGATCCCTTGTGTCGCGGTGCGATAGACCACTGCGCGGACTCCGCGGTGCGGAAGCCGCCTGCGCCGGTGCCGAGGGCCCGTGCTCAGGAGCGGATGCCACGCGCCTTGCGCAGACCGATCGCGCAGGCGCCGCAGAAGGCGCCCCAGGCGGCGTTGACGAGGAAGAGCGGGACGATCGCCTGGGGCTGTGCGAGGGGGCCCTGGAGTTTTCCGGTCAGGAGTGGTGAGAGGACCGCGCTCAGGAACAGGGCGGCCAGCGCGTACACCACACCGGTGGCCACGAGGGTCAGCAGCGGCTCGCGTACGCGGCTGAGGCCGGCCGCAAGGATCCAGGTCAGCGTGATGCCGAGGGTGAGGATCACAGGGGTCAGGGGCTTGCCGAGGGCGTCGCTCCAACCGGCGATGGAGAACAGCGGCCGGAGCAGCGCGACAGCGGTGAGGGCGGCCACCAGCGGCCAGTTCAGGCCGCGCAGGCGGGGGCCCATGGGGAGACGGCTCTCTGCGTTCACGGCCCTATCGTCGGGAGAGGGGTACCGCCGCGTCGTCCCTCTGCGGCGGACACCTGTCGTACCCCGTCGGTTGTGGCCACGGCGCGGGTGCGTACCACGGAGGTTGCGAGGGGTGACCCGTCCGATTCCACCGCGGGGAGGAGGGTGCCGGGAACGCGGTTGCCTAGGCTGGCCGCATGACCCTCGGTGCTGTCTCCCGTCTCAGGCTGCGTCCACCCAGCGGTCGTGCGGCGGATGCCGCTCTGGCCTGTGGAGTCTTCGTACCGGTGGCGGTGGGCAGTCTGAGGTCGCTGATAGGTGAGCGGGAGGAGCCCTGGTCGGCGACTGCCCTCGGCTGGGCGTTGATCATCGCGGCCTGCGCGGCGCTCTCTGCGTGCCGGCGCCGTCCGTTGCTCGTTGCCGCGTTCGTGCTCGCTGCCACGGCCGCCTACTACCTCGTCAGCGTCTACGACGGCCCTCTCATGGTCGCGTTCGTCGTCACGCTCTACGTCGTCGCGGCCGATGGGCACCTCCAGGAGGCGATCGCTCTGGCGGCGCTGACCGTGATCGCGACCGGCGTGGGCACGCTCGCGGGAAACCACGACGTCAACGGTGTCGCCGTGTTCATGCTGACGGGATGGCTGGTGGGAGTGGTCGCACTCGGCTGGGTGCGGCACAACCGCCTGGTCCTTGCCCGTGAGATGGAGGAGCGCGCGGCCAGTGATGAGCGGTTGCGTATCGCGAGAGAGCTGCACGATGTCGTGGGTCATCACCTCTCGCTCATCAACGTCCAGTCCGCCGCTGCCCTGCGCCGCCTGCGCAAGGACCCGGCCAAGGGTGTACGGAGCGCGGAGGAAGCGCTGGGAGCGATCAAGGACACCAGCCGGGACTCCCTGCGGGAGCTGCGGGCGACTCTCGGGGTGCTGCGGCAGGTCGACGAGACGGCGCCCGTCGCACCCACGGCCGGACTGAACCGTCTCGACGGGCTGGTGGCGGCCACACGGCTCGCCGGCCTCGACGTCCGGGTGCAGCGCAGCGGCGAGCGGGAGCAGTTGCCGACGGAGGTGGACCTGGCCGCGTACCGCATCGTTCAGGAGTCGCTCACCAATGTGAACCGCCATTCCCAGGCCACAGCCGTCACCATCGGCATCCACCGCGGGGTGCGGGAGGTGACGGTCGAGATCACCGACAACGGGCACGGACCGGCCGCTGCGGACGGCCCCATGCGGGGCAGCGGCATCCGCGGGATGCGTGAACGAGCCCACCTGCTCGGCGGCGAACTGACCGCGGGCCCCGGCCCGGAGGGCGGATTCACCGTACGCGGCCGGATCCCCTACGCGAACGGAGCACCACACCTCCCATGACCCAGGCCTTGATCAAGATCCTGCTGGCGGACGACCAGCGCCTGGTGCGTGCCGGATTCCGTTCCATGCTCGAGGACGAGGACGACTTCGAGGTGGTCGGCGAGGCGGGCGACGGCGAACAGGCCGTGACAGCCTGCCGCACGCTGCACCCCGATGTGGTGCTCATGGACATCCGCATGCCGGGCGTCGACGGCCTTCAGGCCACCCGGCAGATCGCGGGCGATCCACGTCTCGACGGCATCAAGGTGGTCATCCTGACCACCTTCGACCTGGACGACTACGTGTACGGTGCGCTGCGCGCCGGCGCCACGGGCTTCCTCGTCAAGGACACCGAGCCGGAGGAACTGGTGCACGCCGTACGGGTGGCGGCGCGCGGTGATGCGTTGATCAGCCCGTCCGTCACGCGTCGGCTGATCGCGGAGTTCGCCGTACGGATCAAGGCACCCGAGCCCAGCCCACGCCTCAAGGTCCTCACCGACCGCGAACGGGAGGTCATGGAGCTGGTCGCCGCAGGCCTGACCAACGACGAGATCGCCGCCCGCCTCGTCCTCAGCCCCGCGACTGCCAAGACCCACGTCAGCCGCATCATGACCAAGGTGGATGTCCGCGACCGTTCCCAACTCGTGGTCCTGGCGTACGAGTCCGGCATGGTCCGCCCGGGCTGGCTGAACGGTGAGCCACCGGCGTGACCGGAGCGCTGCCGGCAACCCACCAGCGGCGTAAGCCGGCCCCGGGGTGTGCAACCGGGGGAGCAGAGCAGGTGTCCGCCGCAGGGGGATGCGCCGTCGCATGCCGCAGCCCGACGCTGCGGGACATGAGTACACGCTCCCCTTCCCCGCCACCCGCCAGGGTTCCAGCCGTCCTGGTCGGCCTCCTCACCGGCGGCGCCTCCGGTTTCCTGCTGACCGAAACCGCGGGCGCCTTCTCCGCCTTCGTACTCGGCCGCGCCCTCGACGTGGCCGACACCGGCGGCGTGCTGTTGGCCGCGTTCGTCACCGTGCCCTTGATCTGCGCCGCGCTCGGCGCGGTCATCGCCTTCCACCGCGCCGGGCACAACCGTCGCCCGCACCACCGGGGCCGGTGACCACCACACAGGGCCCCGAGTGGACGCGCCTGCCCGAATCTCCTGACCTCTCCTGATCCGGGACATGCTGGTGGGCTCCGGGTTGATCCGGAGCCCACCAGCATGCTGCTGCTTGGCTTACCAGCGATACCAGCGTCCCCGGCGGCCGCCTG